>NZ_BAABCB010000001.1:0-9065 GCF_039538385.1 Winogradskyella damuponensis
TCTGATTTATCCTTAAATTTAATGAATTGTAAACTTAAGCCGTGTATAATTAATTGCTTTGTTCTAGCCTACTTGCGAATATTCCTGCGGAATATTCACGGGTTCGTAAATGTTTGCTAACTTAGTTGCTTAACCACGCAACTAACCATACACAAAACCGTTGTGTGTCATTTAAGAGCAACGTAACTCAACGAAAGACATAGTTCGCTCAATGTGATTTTTTCGATTAAAAATATTAAATGAAATTCGTAACTAAAATCAAGAAAATGAAATTAATTGTGACAATATTACTTCTGACTTTCTCTTTTGGTTGCAAATCCCAAAACAATCCTGAAAAAGTTGAAACTGAAAAAACAACTGAATTAAAACCACCTTTTAAAAATCAAGGAGAACAAGAAAAATATTGGGCACAAGAATTTTTCAAAGAAGAATACAAGAAAAAGCATTATTCGAAATTTGTAGGAGAAATAGAAAAATCTGAAAACAAAATAAAATTTGGAAAAGTTCAATATGTAGAGCTTTTCGACACGAATTCTGACTATAATCTGATTTTCGAAAAAGGTCTGTTTTATCCTGATATTTTAAGTGCAATCAGCTTACGAATTGGAAATTTAGAGGAGCTTGAATTTTTATCTAAAAACCCAAAAGTTAAGAGATTTTGGTTTTGGCTTTATCAACCAAATATGGCTAATCCTCAAGTTTATTTATTTGAATTAACAAATGAAAAAGCGAATGAAAAAACTGATTGGAAATCTTTTATTAAAAACGCTGAACTCACTTTTGTGAAAAACGGATGGATAATAATCTGAAAATAAAAACGAACACACAACACCGTGTATAATTAATTGCTGTTTTCTTCTCTACTTGCGAATATTCCTGCGGAATATTCACAGGTTCGTAAATGTTTGCTAACTTAGTCGCTAAACCACGCAACTAACCATACACAATCACGTTGTAAGCAATTTAACGCAACACTCAAGAAACAAACAAAAATGATTGAATTTAATGGATGGGCAATAATTAGAGAGTCTTTTAAAGAAGAAGATGATAACGACAAACTTCTGAATTCCATTGTAAATAAAATCGAACTGAAAATATCTGAATTAGATTACGGAAATGAAATTTACTCATTAAAAGGTTTGAATGGAACTTATCATTTATCAATAATGGCAAATCATAACCATCGAACTGAACACGTAATTGATTTTTTTAAATGGATTTCTCATATTTCGAAAGGTTCGTACGGAATTTTATACGTACAAGATGATGAAGATATTGAAAGAGGAAATGAAAATAAATTTAAAGTATGGGTTATGAAAAAAGGAAAGGTTTCTGAACAAAATGATACTTATCTTTCACCTATGAATCCTGAAGTTGAAGAATAAAAACTGCTTACAACACCGTGTATAATTAATTGCTTGGTTCTTGCCTACTTGCGAATATTCCTGCGGAATATTCACGGGTTCGTCAAAGTTTGCTAAATTAGTTGCTGAACCACGCAACTAATCATACACAAACACGTTGCCAGTAATTTAAAAAACAGCGGAAACCTATTTTAATTTGAACAAATAGCAACAAGTTTAACCCAAATTGAATTAAAAAGGAAAATAGAATTTAAACGAAAAATGACTTTAAAAAATAAGATGTTACTCAACAAATTCCTTTTACCTTCAATATTCTTGATAATTCTAATAATCTATGTGTTGAAAAACTCTTTAGAATTCGGATTCATAATTTATTACCTAATCTTATGGATAATAGTTTCTTTAATCATTATTTATAAATCGAAAAACCATTTGATTGAATATAATACTGAACAGAATAAATTGAAAATTAAATACTACGCAGGAATTAATAAAACGACTGAAAAAATAATCCAAATAGATAAAATAGTTAAAACTAAACTGGATACGAGGATTTTTGATTTTGGTTTTGACTTGTTGTCAATTAAATATATAGATGACCAAGAATTGTACAACCTTTTAGATTTGAGGATTAGAAATAAAAAAGATTGGATAAAAATATTATCTTTAATCGAAGTAAATGTTGACATTGAAAAAGACAATATGAAATAAAAACTACTGGCAACACCGTATATAATTTATTGCTAGTTCTAGCCTACTTACGAAAATCCTCGCGGATTTTCTATTCGGTTTTTATTTGTTAACTTAATTGCTAAATCACGCAACAAACCATATACAAACACGTTAGGCACAATAAGAAAAATATGAACGAAATTTTAGAAAGTTTAGTAGATAATAAAGCTTTTACTATTATAGCACTTACTTCTGTCCTAGTTGCAACTAGTTCAATTATACTTCGATATTTAAATTCAACAAAACAACAATACTCTGATTTATTAGAGAAACTTAAAAACCAAAGAGAAGAATCTAGTGAATCAAAAAAACGAAAGTCTATTGAAAACCTCATAAAGACTTCAGTAACTGATGAAGAAAAACAGAAGTATTTAATAGATATTTTTAGAAAAGAAATTAATAGTACAGTTTCGGAATTAGACAAAAAACTAAAAGAAGAATATGAAAATAAAAATGACCCTGAAAATTTTAGATTAAGTCAACTAACAGAAAACTTTAATCAAGTTAGAAAAAGATTACTTAATGAGCTTTCTTCTTTAAGTAGACGAGCCAATTTAAATCTAACAATCGGAATAATTTCCTCAACTATTGCTATTGCATTTTTATTCTATAGTGGAATTTATTCATCAGCTAATTACGAGGGAAAATGGTTTAATTTTATCACATATTTCATTCCTAAACTTTCCTTATTATTATTTTTAGGAACTTTTTCATTTTATTTTTTGAATTTATACAAATCGAATCTCGGAGTAATTCAAAATTATCAAAGTGATTTAAATGATGTTGATTTTAAAATCATAGCAATAACAACTACACTATTAAGTGGTCATACAGATAAGGAAATTCACTTAAACGAATTAGTGAAAAATGTATCCAATTCCCAATGGAATAAAATCTTAAAAAATGGAGAAAGCACAGTAGAATTACAGAAACTTAAAGAAAATAATTATTTTGATAAAGATATTGTTTTTAAATTATGGACAATGAGTCAATTATTCTCGAAAGATTCAGAAAAGAAAAACGAATAATTACTGTGCCTAACACCGTGTATAATTAATTGCTAGGTTCTTCCCTACTTGCGAAAATTCCTGCGGAATTTTCACGGGTTCGTAAAAGTTTGCTAACTTAGTTGCTGAACCACGCAACTAACCATACACAAAACCGTTACCTGCAAGCTGAAAAATGATCAACAAACTCTTATTTTTAACCTTAATATTAACCTTCATTTCTTGCAATAATGATAGACCTTTGACTGAGTTTGACTTTTCAAATATTGAGAAAATAACAATCACAAAAAAAGGCTACAATGAAATTCCAAATCTTGCTAATAGAAAAGTAATAACCGACTCTATCAAGATTACTAATCTAATTAACATTTTAAACAAATCTGACCAATTGACTGACGGAATTATATCTTCGAATAAAGGCTACATCAGACTTGAATTACAGAAAATCAATAAAGAAGAAATAACGATTTCAAATTTTTACAGTAATAGCAACGGACAAATTATCATTTTGGAAGATGCCAAAGGTATTAGTCGCTTTAGAAATGATAAGTTTTTTGAAGAAGTTAAGTTTTTATTAAATGATTAACAGTAAAAAATGAAAAGCCAGCAGGTAACAATGTTTCAAGATTCAATCACTCTAAAAAATCGACATCAGAAATTCATAAAAACAGTTTCTGAAAATGGAATAGTTTACGGACTAAAAAGTAAAAACGGATTTGCAACGTCAAGTTCCACCCAATTTGAGGATGATTATGGAAATCCAATTGGAATGATATGTTTTTGGGCAGAAAAAGTTCGAGCTAAATCCTGCGCCAAAGACGAATGGAAAAAATACAAGGCGACCGAAATTCCATTAGCTGAATTTATGGAAAATTGGTGTGTTGGAATGGCTAATGATGGACTTCTAATCGGAACACAATTTGACCAAAATCTGTTCGGATATGAAGTCGAACCATTGGACTTGATAATAGAATTAACGTCTGAATTAAAATCAATCGGAAAAGATTTGATGTTCAGAAAATTTAACGGAATTGCGGATTTGGAAAAGCAAGTAATTGGAATAATAAATGAATAAAAGCCAGCAGGTAACACCGTGTATAATTAATTGCTTGGTTCTTGCCTACTTGCGAAAATTCCTGCGGAATTTTCACGGGTTCGTAAATGTTTGCTAACTTAGCTACCCAACCACGCAACTAACCATACACAAACACGTTCTACGCAATTTGACCAAACCAACAAAATGAAAGTAAAATATAAAAATTCCGTAATTGAAATAACAAATGAATCTGATTTGGATTCAGCGGAATTTGGTCAGAGATTTAAGAAACAATATCCAGCCGATTTAGGAATTGAATCTGAATATAAACCTTCTTCAAAACACGGAATTCGAATAACAGAAAACGGAATTGAAAAGTGTAGCGCATTATTGTTGGAATCTGGAGGAGCAACTGGAATTTCTGAAAATTCATTTCTAATTAAAAATGACCGAATTTACATTTGCTGTTCTGACCAAATATATTCTCTGAATTTAACGGACTTATCAGCTAATTGGAGAAATCAATATGACATTGCAACTTGTTTCGGAATTTATGAATTTGACGAAGATTTTATCGTTCACGGAGAAATTCAAGTTAGCCGAATTGATAAAAATGGAGAAACTAAATGGAATTTTAGTGCGAGAGATATTTTTGTAAATCCAGACGGAAAAACGGAATTTAAAATTGTTGAAAACAGAATTGAATTAATAGATTGGGAAGGTTATAAATATGAACTGAATAGAGAAGGAAAAATATTAACGGAAATAAAAACTGCGTAGAACACCGTATATAATTTATTGCTGGCTTTCTTGCCTACTTGCGAAAGTCCTCGCGGACTTTCTTGGTCGGTAATTATTTACTAAATTAGTTGCTTGAAACACGCAACAAATCATATACAAAAACGTTGTGTGTCATTGCCGAAATCCTGCTAAATGAAAGACTTTTTTGAAAATTCAATATCAAAACTTAAAAAAGAAAGAGGAATTTTTCATTCTGAAGATGATTTAAAATTATCATTAGGATTTATAATTAAAGAACTTTATCCTGAATTGGAAATTCGACTTGAAAAACCTATAAATATTAATATGACAGATATTTATGGAAATAAATCAATTGTAAGAGCACCAATTGACATTATAGTTTATGACAAAAATGGAAAAACAATTCCGATTGAATTAAAATATAAAACAAAAAAACTCGAAACTGAATTTAATGGAGAAACATATAATTTGACAAATCAAGGAGCAAGAGATATTGGTCGCTACAGTTTTAGAAAAGATATTTACAGAATTGAACAATATTTAACTAAAGAGGAGAAAAGTGATTTCGGAATTATATTTATTTTAACCAATGATGAGAATTACATCAACAATAATGTTGGAGAAAAAGAGACTTTTGACAAACATTTTTCGTGTCACCAAAATAGTATAATAAGAAAAGAATACAAAGGTTGGAATTATTCAAAAATAGACGCAAAAAAATATGAAAAAAAAGACAACTTTTGGAGGTATATAAATCAGAATAAGAAACATTGGACTTTTACTGGAGCTAAAACATATAAACTTGAATTAAAAGATGATTACCCAATTGTTTGGAAAGAATATTCGGAATTAAATAAAAGTGAGTTTAAATTTTGTTTAATAAAAATCAAGAAACATCTGAATTAAAAACAACGCACACACAACACCGTATATAATTTATTGCTAGTTCTAGCCTACTTACGAAAATCCTAGCGGATTTTCTATTCGGTTTTTATTTGCTAAATTACGTGCTAAACCACGCAACAAACCATATACAAACACGTTGTGTGTAATATGAAAAAACAATCGTAAATGAATTTAGAAGATGCAAATTTTCCGAAAATTAACTCTGCTGGACTAACTGGTCGAAAAGGAATTGCTATTCTAAAAGACAAAGTTGAGAATAAATTAAATTGGTTGTTTAGAGAAACTCATCTAGAGGATGATTTCGGAATTGATGGACATCTGGATATTATTTCTGATGACGGAAAAGTTACTGGAAAATCAATTGCTTTTCAACTAAAAACTGGAGAGAGTTTCTTTAACGAAAAGAACGACATTGGTTATATATTTAGAGGAAATAACAAGCACCTTAATTATTATATTAATTATCCTCTTCCAATTTTAATAATTTTAATAAATCCAAATACTCGAAAAATTGTTTGGGAATTATTTGATGCTACTAAAACAGATAAAGCAAAAAACTCTTGGAAAATGACAATTCCTGAGAACAAAAATCTCAATAAAAAAGCAAAGAAATTACTTTTACAACACGTTGGACCAATAACTGACTTTTCTTCCCAATTGGAAGAGGAATGGCAGATTAATGAATTATTAAAGAAACACAATAGAATTCTTTTTCAAGTCCCTAAAAAAGAGCTGCTTGAGAAAAACTTTCAATTTTTATTTGATGGATTGGAGAGAATTCAAGCAACAACAGATTTAATTATTCACTTAAAAAACAAAGTAGATATTAGTTTTGACGACTATGATTTTGATGAAAGAGAATTATTTGAAATACCAGAAGTAAAAGAATGGATTCTAGAATTGTTTAAAATGTCTAATTGCTGGCCATACTTAATGGCAATGGATGATGCTGGAGGTTTTATGAAAACTGCTTTTTTATGTCATCTAAATACACTCAAGAAAAATAAAGCTAAAAAAGGTAAATTCTCTGTTAATTATGAGAAACAAGAAGTTATGGAATTTATTGAATTAAATTGGCATAAACTAAACCTATATTCTGACGAAAAGAATATTAGTGAAAAAGTTAATAGAGAAATATCTAATAAAATTGTTTATTATTTTACAAATGGAGAGGTTGAATTAGGAGCGTAAAATACTACACACAACAACGTATATAGCTCATAGCTAATCAGTTGCTAAATCGAAGTTAAGGCATATTTGGAAAGTCGCCAAATTTTTAAATTTGACGATTTCTAATAAAAAAATAAATAGTAAAATTTAAAAATCTGGCTTGTGTTTAATCCGAAAATAATTTTATAATTTGCACGCTACGAGCCATATACAAGACCGTTGTACAACATTAACACGAACATCGAGAACATTATGAAATTAAGTGAAAAAGACATACTTAAATTGGATTTTCTTCTTGACAAGATGATAGATACTGATTGGTTGGTTACTGCAGATGATTTGCATAACTCGAACTTTTATTCAGACAAAATGTCGAATAAGGAAATGGTTGATGATTTTAAATACCTTCTAAATGTTTTCGATTCAACTAATTCTGGAACTACAAATTATGAAGAAGATAATACTCACGTTAGACCAAATGAACGAACAATTGTTTTTCATAGAAATGGTGGATTTAAAGAATACTTTTTAACTTTAAAACAAAAAGAATTAGACAATACAATTGAAATTAAAAAAGAAACTGAAAGACAAAATTTAAAAGATAATATCGACAAACTGAAATTAGAAGAGCTTAATTACAAACAAACTATAAGAGGTTTGGAAGAAGAATTAAAAATTTCTAACTTATTGAAAAATTATTGGTGGCTTATAGCTTCTGCAATTGCAGTTGGAGTAGCCATAGGAGAATATTTAATTTAATATATATAAAAATGGAACAACAACAATTTGAAGAATTAAGAGATTTATTATCGTCAATAGACTCAAAATTAGAAGATATAGCTAGTAATACTTCACCAGTATATGATGCAAGTGATGTTTGCAGTAGATTGGATACTCTGATAAGTATTATGGATAAATAATATTAAACAACATTGACTATAATAACGTTGTACAACACCGTGTATAGTTAATTGCTTTTCCGTGCTTACGTACGAAAATCCCTTCGGATTTTCTATGTCGTGAGTATTTGTTAACTTAGTCGCTTAACCACGCAACTAACCATACACAAACACGTTGTACAGCATTTGAACACAGATGAAAATTTTAGATAGAGAAATAGAAACCGACTACAAAAATCGAATTAACCGAGTTTTTGAATTTATTGACCAAAACTTGGAATCGGATTTATCTTTGAACACTGTTTCAGAAGTTGCTTTTTTCTCACCATTTCATTTTCATAGAGTTTTCAAATTTGTTACTGAAGAAACGCTAAATGAATATGTGACAAGACGAAGAATTGAAAAATCAGCTTTGGATTTACTGCATAAAAACATCACGACAACAGAAATAGCGCACAAATACGGTTTTAGTGATAATTCATCATATTCAAGAACTTTTAAAAAATATTTTGGAATAAGTCCAACCGGATTTATAAAAGAAAACCCAAATAGACATAGCAAGATTCGTCAACTAAAAAGCAAGAACGGACAAGAATATCCTGACTATGAAAAATACATTTGCATCATTGATAATCTAAAAAAATGGACTGAAATGAATGCAAAAATTGAAATTAAAGAAACACCTGAATTGAATTTAGCTGGAGTAACTCACGTTGGAATAAACGGAATTGAAAACGCTTTTGGAAAACTCACAAAATGGGCAATTCCCAAAGGTTTGCTTAATAATTCAGAAGCAAAAATGGGTAGGATTTTCTACGACAGTTTCAAAGTTACTGAACCTAATAAGGTACGTATGAGTATATTTTTAGCAACTAACGAGCCTTTTGAAACAGAAGGTGAGATTAATAAATTGACTATTAAGAAAGGAAAATGTATTGTTGGTCGTTTTGAAATTACGCCTAATGAATTCGAAAAATCTTGGACAAGTCTTTTCATTTGGATGAATGAAAATGGATATAAAAAGAGCATAGAAAATCCATTTGAAATTTATCACAATGATTATAGGGAACATCCCGAGAATAAATTCATAGTTGATTTGAATATACCAATTGAATAAAAAACGCTGTACAACAAAGAACTGAGTTAAAAAACAAGTAACTTTAAGCTAATTTTGAAACATAGTTTTCAT
>NZ_BAABCB010000002.1:0-552126 GCF_039538385.1 Winogradskyella damuponensis
CTATCGTGAAGTAAATCAATTAACCTTTTTTATTATCTTCATTCTTTATTTGGAATTGAATTATGAAAGAAAATTTAGAATTAGATTTAGCATGGAAGTTTGTAAACAATACTAATAGAAATGTCTTTTTAACAGGAAAGGCTGGTACTGGTAAAACTACCTTTTTACATAAACTAAAACTTCAGGGAAATAAACGAATGGTCATTGTTGCTCCTACAGGAGTAGCTGCCATCAATGCTAAAGGTGTTACAATTCATTCTTTTTTTCAAATGCCGTTTGGACCTATTTTACCAAATGATGAAATGTCCTCATCAAGTTTCAAACGAAAATTCAGCAAAACTAAAATAGATATAATTAAGTCTTTAGACTTATTGGTCATTGACGAGATTAGTATGGTTAGAGCTGATTTACTAGATGGTATAGATAAAACCTTAAGACGTTACAAGGATAGGAATAAAGTATTTGGCGGCGTACAGTTGTTAATGATTGGTGATTTACAACAATTGTCTCCAGTGATAAAGGATCATGAGTGGAGACTTCTACAGCCCTTCTATAAGAATGCATTCTTTTTTAGTAGTATTTCTTACCAAAATTGTAATCCTATTACTATAGAATTAAAACATATTTATAGACAAGAAAATCCGCTGTTTATTAATATTTTGAATGAAATCAGGAATAATAATTTAAGCATTGCTTTAGCCGAAGAATTAAACAAACGGTTTTTACCAGATTTTGAACCCAATGAAGATGATGGGTATGTGTCCCTAACCACACATAATAATAAAGCACGACAAACTAATTTGGTAGAGTTAGATAAGTTGAAAGGCAAAACATGGACATATAAAGCCATTATTGAAGGGACTTTTCCAGAGCATTCTTTTCCTAATAAAGAAACATTAGAGTTAAAAGTTGGAGCACAGGTTATGTTTATTAAAAATGATAGCTCTCAAGAGAAACGATACTTTAATGGTAAAATAGGAAAGGTGATATTATTAGAAAAGGATGAAGTTATTGTACACTGTCCGGATGACGATTTTAATATTACTACAAAATTAGAAACTTGGGAAAATATAAAATATACCGTTGATGCTGATACCAAAGCCATCTCTGAAGATAAAATAGGTAGTTTTACACAAATTCCATTGCGCTTAGCTTGGTCTATTACAATTCATAAAAGTCAGGGATTAACTTTTGAAAAAGCAATTATTGATGCTCAGGGAGCTTTTGCTCACGGACAAACTTATGTGGCATTGAGTCGTTGTAAATCATTAGAAGGTTTGGTTTTAAAAAGTAAAATTGAATCGAATCAAATAATTAGTGATTATAATGTTATTGAATTTAATAAGAAGGCAGAAGAAAATCAACCTAATGATTCTATTTTATTGGAATCAAAACGTAATTATCAATTAGATTTAATTTCAGAAGTATTCAATTTTTATGGTTTTATCTATCCTGCTAATCGTGTTTTAGATATTTATTATAAAAACAGAGGTAGTATTGAAGGTACAATAGAAGCTCCGATTATTACTATTAAAGATAGTGTAACAAATCTTCTTAAAATAAGTAATGGTTTTAAATCACAATTACAAACTTTAGTCAATCTTAAAGACATTCCTGAGCTGAGCGAAGTGGTGCAACAACGGTTTAAAAAAGCCTTGGGTTATTTTAAAGATCAAACGACTTCAACTATAGAAGCTCCTTTAAAAGGGGTAAATTTTTCTACTGATAACAAAGCCATTCAAAAAGATATTGATAAGCAATTAGATACTTTAGAGGAACTATTAGAAACTAAGCTTTCTTACTTTGAAGGTTTAACTGATGGTTTCAATACAGATACATTTTTAAGCTTAAGAGCAAAATCAGTATTCTTAGGTAAAGAAAAGCCCAAAAAACAGCGTAAAACAATTATAGATGGTACAACTAATGTTGAACTGTTTGAATTATTACGAGAATTAAGAAATCAAATTGCTAAACGTGAAGGCTTAGTTCATTTTCAAATTTTTACACAAAAATCGTTATATGCCATGTGTGAATTACTACCAACTTCTAAACAAGAATTGAAAGAGGTTCATGGTATGGGTAAAACGAGAATTGAAAAATATGGAGCAGACATATTAAAAGTTATAACGGATTATTGTAATGAAAATGATATTGAAACTTCTAATGATCATTCTGTATTTGATGAATTAAAACCTAAAAAACGAAAAGGGGATACCAAGAAGATATCTTTAGATTTATTTAAATCGGGAAAATCAATTGATCAAATTGCCTTAGAACGTGAATTAAATTCTAATACTATATTTGGACATCTAGCGGATTTTATTGCTTCAGGTGAAGTGAAAATTACGGATTTAATGTCTTCAACACATTATAAAGAATTAAAAGCGATTATCCCAACTCTTACTTTCGAAAACCTTTCAGATTTAAAACATCAAATAGATGATAAATATTCTTATGGAGAATTACGATTGGTCCTTCAAGAATTAAAATCATAATTATTACACTTTTCTAGGTTATAGGTTAATGATAGTAATAAAGGTGCTATGTCTAGATTTCACTCAATGGCATAAAAAAAAGCTTCGATAGCGAAGCTTTTTTTGAAAGGCTACTAACTCTTTAACTCTTGAATTCTATGATTTAATGATTTTAGCAACAGAACGTTTATTAGTGTTTTGTTCTATTATGTGCAGTAAATACATCCCTTTAGGATAATTTGAAAAGTCCATTTTTTCAAGTCTACTATTGGTTGTTGTATGAATGAGTTTTTTTCCATGTATATCAAACAGTTCTAATGAATAGTTTACATCTGTATGAAATTGAACATTTAATATCGTATGTGTTGGGTTAGGAAAAACCTTAAAATTTGTATGGTCTAAATTCTCTACCGATAAACTACTGTCTACATTAAAGAGTTCAAATATGTATGCAGACCAGTTATTATCCATATTCTTTACTCTAAGATATAAATAATGATTGCCATCGGTCATATCTTCAGGAACGGGTATGGCTAAAGTTTCATTAATTGTAAAACCTTCGGTTATTGGAATTGATACACCATTACCAATTCCTGGATCAGTATCAAAAAAGTATTCTGCAGCTGTTATAGGTGATGAAACAACATTAGAGATGGTTTGAATATAAAAGTAATCTCTGTAGAACAAACTCCAATTATGGTCTAAATCTTTTACACGTATATGTAATACATGTAAGCCATTATCGAGACCTGCAGTTGGAATATTAAAGGTATCATTGAGTGTTTGATCAGGTGTAATAGATAAGGAAGTGCCATTGCCAACACCAGGATCGGTATCGATAAAGTATTCAGCTTCACTTAAGTTTGAGCCTACAGGAGGAATTTCTATAGTATGTATGTAAAAATAATCACGATAATACATACTCCATATATCGTTAGTACCTTTAACTCGGATATGGAGTACATGCAATCCATTACTTAATCCATTGGTTGGTATACTAAAGTTTGAACTAATAGTATTGCCAGAAGTAACTGCTAATTCATTGGCATTCCCAACACCAGGATCTAGGTCTATAAAATATTCGGCATCTGTAATCTGGCTCCAGCCATTACAAAATGCGCCTATAGTGCAAATCAGGATGAGTAAAATACGTTTCATTACTATTGTTTTTGTGTTGCAGTAAAGTCTACATTAAGTGTTTGTCCTGGAGCAACAACACTATTTGTAATGGTGATACTTTCCGCATATGGAGTAAGATTAGGTCTTCCATTGGGATCAAACGCAAAGTTATTTCCATAAAGACCTATATCTGTTCCATCGCTTCCTGCATTGATTCCTGGTGATCCACTAGCTAAATTAAAGTCGTTAATATAAAAATCAGTTACAGATTCAAATGGTACGTTTTCAAATAAGGGATTGGTATTATCTAAATTATTGCTTCCTGATAACGGACTAATAGTAGCACCGTAATAGCTGTAGGTTATATTACTTACAAACGTTATTGTAGAACTATATAGGCCTATTTCTGTTAGAGTCCCTGTAGATAAGAAAATATTGTTATTTACTAATGTGTTAGAGCAATAAGAGAAAAATGTTTCAGAACTAAATGTGGTAAGAAATATATTATTTGTAACGATTGAAGTATTATTGAGATTAGTAATGGAACCTCTTAAAAAATTATTCTTTATTTGCCAATTGTTAGTCCCTGTTTGAGAGTTTATATTAGTGCTAGTACTTGAAAAATAATTGCCTTCAATAATCCACCCATCACTAAGGTTATCAGTAGTAGATCCGGTAACATTAGATCTAATACGATTGTTAATAATGTGCATATTGGTTTGATCGGGACTAGTACTAGATGTACCGCACTTTATATTGTTAATTGATAAACCTTTTATTTGTGAACCAGCTGAATTATTAATAAACGTAATGGTATTAAGGCTAGCGATTTCGCCTCCAGTAACATCAGAGTTGTGACCAAGCCCCATAATAGTGAGCGTTTTATCAATAGTTATAGACTCATAAGAATTAGGAGAAGGGTGCACTTGAATTATATCTCCTGTACTAGCTGTATTTATAGCAGTTTGCAAATCTGTAAATTGGGCTCCAGATTGATCTCGGTTGTCAACGGTGTGAATCGTTTGGGAAAAGCCAAATAGATTCAGTAATGTGCATAAAATAGTAATTTTTAAAGTTTTCATAATATGTATTTATTTAATTAATAAATGTGTGATATGTTTTTTTTAAGTCGGGTTAAAAGTGTCTTTTTAGTAGTGTATTTGTTTTTTATAAAGTGTCAATTGTTGCTGTACGCATTATACTCAAACTCTCCATCTACAATGTAAGTTTCCTCAATTTCATCGCCATTGATATTGACTTTATCAACAGCAATTCCTTGGAAAGATCCCTTTATACTAGTAACATAAATATCATTATGTTCAATTTGCAGAACTTCTACAGAAATAGATTTGGCTTCTAGACCTAATTCTAAATCATTAAATCCAAAAAGTAAATCGAAATCTGTATGACCATCTAATACTTCAGTCAAACCTGTTCTTGCAGGAATACTTAATGAAGCATTAATAGATTGATTGATATCGTTATAAACGATTACGGCCTTCTTTAAGGTTTGAGAATTGCTCTCAGGAAAAATATTAGCTACAGCAATTACACTTGGATCACTGATATTATCAGTCACAATATTGAACGTATCGTTTACTTGGTTGCCTGTGACACTATAATTGATATAAATAAGTTGTTGTGGAGTATCATTAGAATCATCATTATTTTTACTGCAAGACATCGTAACTAACGATAAGAGCAATAAGAGTTTTATTGTAGGCAATATAGGTTTCATATGATAGGATTTATAAATTAAACTTTACACCGCCTGCAATAACAAGCTGCCACCATCTATTATGACGTATTTTATTTCTGCGAAAGGGGTGATGCTACTTCCGATGTTAAAATTGGCACCTGCGCCTAAGTTGAGCCCTATACGACCATCACTACTAGAGAAATCACCTCCTAATCCAAAGCTGTTTTCGTATTTTACTTTAATACTAGAGTAGTTAAGACCTGCAATACCGTAAACATTAATGTTTTCTTCATCTAGAAAGTAATAGTTGGCATTGGCATTAACTTCAAACCAGTTTATTTTTATACCGCTTTCATCTTTAGGTAAATAATAAATAAACGATGGTGAAATGGTTAATTTTTCCATTATTGGAAACTCAGCATTAGCACCTAAACCTATAGTTTTAATTTCGGTACCATAACCTAATAGTGCTCCTATTTTTGTGTCTGATTGAGCTGACGCTGTAAGAGAAAATGTGATAATAATTATGGCTGTAATTAATAAATGGATTTTTTTCATGATTAAATATTTAAGATTATTTTACAAGTTATTGTTAGGTATCGTGTATTCAAAGCTACCTGTGACAGAGTGTAGTAATTCTTCTGGCTCAGAAGTTGGACCGGTATAGGCTTTGTAATATGCCTGCCCTTCAAAACTCCCTTTAATATGTCCAAGTGTTAAAATTCCAAAATCATTATAGGTTTCTTCATATTCAGTAATTGTTAGACTAATATTTTTTGAAAGTAAATGAGTAAGCAAATCATTATCACCATCATTATCACCATCATAGAAAGCATATAGTTCTCCAAACAAAAATTTCATATTAAAAATAGGTTCCTCTGTTATATTACCGGTTGATCCTGTTTCAATTTCACCAAGAGCAAATTCACCTATATTAGTAGGAAGTGTCATATAAATCTCCTTAAAATCATCACCAGGTAATGACCTTGCAAACACTAAACTTGCAACTTGCGTTGTTCCTTCATTATATACGTGTCCAAGTATCGTTATATTATCATTTTCAATTTCCTGAGATTCTGAAATAGTAAATGAATGATTAACAGCACTACCTGTTATGCTGTAATACATATAATTACTTTGAGATTGTGGGTCGTCGTCATTAGTGATGTCATCACTACTTGAGCAGGTATGTAACATTGTGGGTACTATGACCGTCAATATGATTTTTATAAAATTTGTTTTCATAACGTGGTTTTGTTTATTAATTTTTAAATCCAGAGAGTAAATTCATTGATTGATAATCTTTTTTACTTATCGTTGTAGGTTTCTTGTCTAGAGATTTTGCTGTTATACTTATATTATTCTTAGATTTATTTTTATCAATCATTTCCATTTCCATAATTAAACCATTAGAGAATTGGGATAGAATTTTGGGATCTATGTCTGGTAAATCCATGTTTTTTACGCCATTAAAGTTCATGAAATGACTAAGTTTTATAGGTGCTTCTATAGTATGGTACATTTTTATAATATACTTGTCGTCTTCAAGCTGTAGGCCTTTGCAATTGTAGTTTAATATGGTTTTTGAAGCTAAATCTGTAATTTTAAAATTTGGTTTGTCATTAGTATTTTTAAGTTCAGGAATAGGATACATTTGAAAAAAATTATGGCCTTGAGTCTCCATAAACATGACCATAATATTAAGATTTGAATCAAATAGCATGGTAGCATTACCTTTGTTTTTTGATTTGTTATCTACCATTTTTGTTGCTTGATAGTTTGCATTTTCTTTAATTAAGAAAGTCATATCTATGGCTTCTTTTTTTCTTGAAGCCATCAATATTTCGGTTTCAAGTTGCCAATCAAAATCATAAGAATCGGGTAACATTTTTGCAGTAACTTTGTTATTTTTTAATGCATTTCTGGCAGATTTTACTTGACCTTTTGAATTACTAGTATCATAATCGTCTTTATTTATATTTTCTGAATTTTCATCTTTTTTAAAAGATCCCATTACCATTCCCATCATATCTTGACCACGAGATTTTACTTCTCTAGCTGGTGGTAGATTGACTTCTACAGGTGTGTATTCGTAAATAATTAGACTTTCTCCAGGCGGCATCATGTCCATGTCAAAAGCACTCATAGACTGTTTTGTATCTGATTTATTGGTATATATTTCAATAAGACGATCGTTGTCATCAAAAATCACATAACTACCTTCATAGCCAGGCTCGTTTAGAAATTCAAACTTTGTATAGCTTATTCCTCTTAAGGATTGTTTACTTTCTTTAAAATCCTCATATCTAAAATGTTCGGGTTTGTATATAAAGGCAAATTCTACAAAACCATTAAACGGATTTGGGGTTATATTTTTATCCATTTGCTTTTGTGTGTTTGCCATAAATGGTTCTGGAGGTAGCTTTAGCATTTCTAACATCATGTTTGGCATCATCATTCCTTGACCTCCTGATGCTATTAGTGAAGATTTGTTGTAAGCTTGTGCTTTGTCATTATAAGCATATATAAATCCTTCACTGTCTGTATAACCTGGTTTAGGTGTTTTGTTAGATTCTAATCGTACAGCAACTTCTTCTGCATCAAAATATTGTGTCTGATTGCTATTTCCATTTTCATGTATTTTAAGAACAACATCTTCCTTGTAGAAATCTGTTTTATATTTGGTGTTAAGCTCTAGTGCTGAATTTGTTGATTCAGATTCGATTTGTTCTTCTGAATTTTTACGACTTCTTTTTTTAGACTTGTTTGTTGTTGTTGCATCATCTATGGTTTTTTCTGTTTTCTTTGAGACAACCTGATCCGTTTTTTTTAAAATGGTACGTTCGGCAGCTTGTTCTGCTTTTTTTCTTATTTTTTTCAAGATTTGAGCGTCTACATTTACGACCATGAAGAGGCTGAAAATCATCAATAGTATGTGTTTCGTTTTCATAATAAATGTGATTATAAATTGTTAAACCATTTTATATAATGTGTGCCTAAAAGGGGAACAGGTTTTTCTTTTTCGTTAATGGCATTTATAAATCCCATAATCCACATATAGAGTAAAACAAAGACACCAATGATGTTAATGAGCCAACCTAATATTGGTACAAGTCCAATGATGCCCAAAGCAAGACCTGTTATGGCTAAGCCTAAAGATTGGGTAATATGATATTTTGCAAAATCATCTTTTTTGTCATTATTCATCACAAAAGCAATAATGAGTCCTATAATAGTTAAATAGGCAATGATGGCAATTGTTTTACCTTCTGAAGATGTTGTTTTTGTTTTTGCTGATTCCATAAGATTTGTTGTTTTTAAAATGTAACGTTTATGTGTCCTGAAATTGGAAAGCTCCTACCATACTCCATCATTCCACTGCCTTCTCCTTCAAAGGTCATCCGTAGTCCTTTTGGTGTAATTTTAGAAATATTGATGGTTCCTTTTCTAAATATGATGCGTTTATTCATTTGCTTTACATCTCTATCTTTATTAAAGAGGTTGAGATCAACAGTTTGTTTTTCTGAATTCACATTTGGAATGTTGTATGTTGCTGAGCCTTTTTGTAAAATATCTGTATGAAAGAGGTTAAAGTTGAGTTGTAACGGATTATCATTATCCCTAAAAACAAGCAGAATTGAATCGTTTTGAAACTTGGTTTGTATTTGTGGTATTAATTGATTTTGCTTTATTTCAAATGATTTGCCTTCCATGGTGACTTGAATTGCAACATTTGAATCATTAGTACTGTAAGCAATACTATTTGTTTGAGTATTATTGTTGTTACAAGCTATGATTAAGCAAAAGAGGCTTATTGTTAGTATAAATTTTAATTGAGGTTTCATGTCTTAAAGTCTTTATTGTTTTACCGTAAATAGCTTTAGCATATTTTTTTGTTTTGGGCTAGGTACTTCGGCAATAAACGCATAGTTACCTGGCGTCAGATTTGTTGAAAAATAACCGGTGTTGCCTGTTGGCATTTCTTGAATACCTCCTAAAAAAGTGACTCCTTTAGGAGAAGGTGATATAAAACCTTTTGGGTTGGTCCAATTCATCCAACGATTTAATTCTTCTAAGTTGGCTTCGTTACTTAATTTGACTAAATGAATATCATGCCCTAAAAAGTGTTCATGTGCTTTTTGATCTGTAAATGTTACGGCAATAGTGTGCTGTCCTTTAGTGTAAGACGTATTTGCTGTGATACCATTGGCACTAGATATATTGAGATCTATGGTTGGTCGTGGTTTTTCTATCGCGCTCTTATGATTTGTAACACGTATTTCTTTAAACATACCCATTACAGAATGAAACTTGCCATTAGGCATTTTTACATAACATTCCATTAAGTAGTTTCCTGGTTCTAAATATATAGTAGACTCTGAGGTTGTATTGGGCGAGGTTAAACCAATACCTCCAGTAAAAACAACGTTAAAAAACCAAGGAGGTAAATTACCAAAGGCGGCGAGACCTTCTTCTGTTTTTCCTTCATTAATCAAGGTCATGCCTTTATCAAATACAGGAAATACGTCTGCTTTTGTGTCGGCAGCACTTATGCCATCAGGATATTTTTCAAATACTATAAAGTGTGTTTCCTGAGATTGATTTTTATAGCTGAATGTATTCCAACCAGAAGGAATAGAATCAACAGTTTGTATTTCCATGTTATTGGTTGTAATTTCTATAACTGGTTTTTTATCTGTTTTGCACCCGTAACAGAGCAACAGTAATGGAAGTAACAAATAATAGAATCGCTTTAAAATAGTATTCATGATTTCTTGATTTTTATAGATTTAACAACATTGCTATTAAGCACAATCTTTATAAAATAGTCTCCCCTTTTTAAGTGATCTAAATTGATATATATGTTTTCTACTTTTTTATTAAGCGTATGTCCTTTTGTTATCATTTTGTACTTTTTCAAATAGACAAATCGATTATTTAATAACTTTAATACTCTAAAATTAGATCGTTAACTGATAACGGGATTGCACTTATGTAACAAAGTGTTGTACTTATGTAACAGTGTGATTAAGTTGCTTGTTTTAAGGTGTTTGAAGCGAATTCGGTAGGGGTGCAATTGTAAATTGACTTAAAAGATTTTATAAAATAGGAAGATGTATTGAAACCCGTTTGGTAAGCAATTTCTGAAATTGTACTATCCGATTGTTCTAATAAACTAACCGCGACTTTCATACGTTCTTTTTTAATAAATTCTGTAGTAGATAAACCTGTAAGCGATTTCAGTTTTCTGTGTAGTTGCATTCTACTCATTAGCATTAAATCACTTAATTGCTTTGATGTAAAATCGGGTTGTAGTATATTTTCTTTTACAGCTTCTTGTAGTTTTTGAAAAAAATGATCTTCTGTGTGAGAAACATTTATACCATGGAAGTCTAGAGCATTATTTTTACTGTAATATTTGTGGAGTGTGTTTCTATTAGCAACAATTTGTTGTACTCGTATTTTAAGTTTTTCAACATTAAAAGGTTTTGTGACGTATGCGTCAGCACCAGATTTTAAACCTTGTATTTCATTTTTGTCACCAGATTTTGCCGTTAGTAGAATAATAGGTATGTGGCTTGTTTTTATATCTTCTTTTAAGGTGTTGCACATATCGATCCCATTTTTAATAGGCATCATTATATCGCTAATGATAATATCTGGAATAAGTTTTATAGCTTTTTCTATACCTTCCTTACCATTACAAGCTTCATAAAGTTTATAGTCTTCTTTAAAAATAGAGTGAATAAAAGTTCTGATGTCGTTATCATCTTCAACGATTAATAAAATAGGTTTTTGATTATGTTCTATATGTGCAGAATTTATGTGTTTTTCTGAATATTTAAGTTCTTCATGTGTTAGATCTAGAATTGGTTGCTGAGAAATTTCTGTAGCACCAAAATAGGAGAGCGCTAAAGGCAAAGTTACTGTGAACTGAATATCATCAGAATTCATAGTATGTGCTATAATATTACCATGAGATAAAACAGCTAACTCTTTTACTAAGGACAGTCCTATACCAACACCTTCGTTTAGCTTATTATTTTGGTAATAGCGCTGAAATAATTTTGGAAGTTCATCGTCTTTTAATTTATTCCCATTATTCACTATAGCAATTGTTATAAAGTTTTCATTTAAGTTAGCATCAAACGTAATTTTACCATTAATAGGGGTGTATTTTATCGCATTAGAAAGTAAGTTGGTAGCGATTTTCTCAATAACATCAGGATCAAACCAAACATCATCCATCGTGTCAATATTGTAAGAGAATTTGATTTGTTTTTCTTGAGCGCTATACTCAAAAGATTTAACTAACTGTTTTAATAATACTGTAATATTACCTTGCGATACATTGAGCTTTAAATTTCCAGATTCTAATTTTGAAAGGTCTAATAATTGGTTGACTAAATTTAATAAGCGTTTTGAGTTTCTTTTAATAAGGTTCAATTGCTCTTTATCATCTTCGGAAATATTTGGTTTCGCTAATTGATTTTCAACAGGACCAGAAATTAGTGTTAATGGGGTTTTAAATTCGTGTGAGATATTATTGTAAAGTTTAGTTTTAAACTCATCTAATTTTTTGATTTTGTCTTTTTCAATTTCAATTAAATTAAACTTATATCCTAAACCTAAAGAAAAACAAAGCATTTCTAAGAAAACCCCTAGCTGCGATGCATTAAAATTATAGAAACCAAATAAATTATTGGCATGTACACCTTGGATATAAACAGCTGTTGAAGCAGAGTACATGCCTAAAATAGTTAGAGAAATAAGGCATATATTACTTACCAAGATGTAATACCTTAGTTTTGATTTAATGACAATAAAAGCTCTAATTACAGCATATACGGAATATAGATGAAGCGGTATAAAAATGTAAGATTGGTATTTAACAACGTTTTCTGAGTCTTTGGTTATAAGCAAATACAAAAAAGTCACTGTTGCTAGCACATACATGAGTACCGTAAACATGTCTACTTCCTTAGAAAATCTTGCATGGTGAGATTTTATTTCTGCAAAAACATTAATAAATTTCACATACAGACCAGTTAGCAAAAACAATAAGGGTAATAAGAAGCTAAATTCTAGGTCTACATTATCTGTAAATAATCTTAGCTCTAGCATTAAATCTATTTTTATAAAAAAATAGCCAGCAAATAGAAGAGCATAAATTCCATATAGTAAATAGTCTTTTTTCTTTACTTGGATATAAACTAATAACATATATAAGCCAATAAATACAAATGCACCTTGAAATAGGAACGTTGTAATAATAGCCTTTATAGCATCTGTATTTTGAAAAATCTCATTCATTATCAGATCTCGTCTTTTAATAAAAAGAAAAGGGAAATAATGACTAACTCAGGATTATTTCAACTTACTTCCCTTTTCACAACTGATTAATAGCGTCTTAAATATTATTTAGTAATCTTGATAGATTTGATGACCTTATTATTTAGTAGAATTTCAAGCTGATAGTTTCCCTTTTTTAAATGGTCTATATTGAGATATATTTTATCATCTTTTGGTTTGTCCTTAATGGGATTTTCCATCTCAAAAAATTCTACTTAATTAGTGTAGGTGTAAAATTATAGTGAAGCTTGAATACATCATATCAATTATGTTTCAAAACATATAACAGGTGTTTCATTGTGTTGAAAGATGTTTGTAATTAACTGATTAATTGCGATATAGTGTTTAAGAAGGGTATTCTTTAGGAGTTGTCTTGTACGTGTCCTTGAAACATTTTATAAAATAGGAAGGAGAATTAAAACCAATTTGATACGCAATTTCAGATACTGTAGCATCCGAATTTTTTAATAATTCGAGCGATAGTTTTAAGCGTTGTGAACGAATAAATTCAGTGGTAGATAAACCAAAGATTGCTTTCATCTTTCTATGGAGTTGCGTTCTGCTCATTTGTAGTTTCTCACTAAACTTTTCACTAGTAAGGTTTGGATCCGTTAGGTATTCGTCTAAGACGTCTTTTATTTTTTGAAGAAAATCGTTTTCGGTAGAGGTAATAGCAAATTCTGGTGTAATGCTAAAATTTTTACTGAAGTGTTTTTGTAATTGTCGTCTGGTTTCGATTAAATTATCGACTTTCAACTTTAATTTTTCGCTATTAAAAGGTTTGGTAACGTAGGCATCAGCTCCTGTTTTTAAGCCCGTAATTTCATTAGCGTTACCTACTTTTGCCGTTAATAAGATGATTGGAATATGACTTGTAATTTCATCATATTTTAATGCATTACAGAGTTCAATACCATCTTTCTTTGGCATCATAATGTCGCTTATAATAAGATCTGGCATGTGTTTGCGTGCTTTTTCTATACCAGATTCACCATTGGTCGCCTCAATTAAGTGGTAATTGTTTTTGAAATTAGAAACGATAAAAGCACGTATGTCTGGTTCATCTTCTACAACTAAAAGTGTAGGTTTATCGGTGACTAAAATTTCTGATGCCTCTTGTACAGACTCATTAAGAGTCTCTTTTGTGTTCTCAATGATTTCTTCATTACTAAAGGCTTCTTTCTTAATGGGAAGTGTTACTGTAAATTGAATTTTATTGTCATCAATATTATTCGCAATAATGCTCCCTTTAGACAAGTTGACTAAATCTCTAACCAATGCCAAGCCAACACCAACACCATCAGATAGTTTGTTGTCTTGGTAGAATCGCTGAAACAGCTTACTCAAGTCTTTTCTGCCAACGCGATCGCTAGAATTTACTATAGATAACACCAATACATCATCTTGAAGATTGACATCGAATATAATTTCACTTTCTTTTGGAGCATATTTTACAGCATTCGATAATAAGTTCGATGTTACCTTTTCAATAACATCTTTATCAAACCACACTTGTTTTATATCTTGAATATTGCTTTTTATCTTAATATTTTTCTGATTGGCTTTATACTGAAAAGCACTAACTATTTGTTTTAACAATACGGTTATGTTGCCCTTAGAGACTCTTAATTTTATTTGCCCTGAATCTAGCATTGAAAGATCTAGCATCTGATCTACCAACAATACTAATCTGTCCGTATTTTGCTTTACTAGTTGTAACTCTTTTTTATCGCTTTTAGAAAGTTCTGGTTTTGATAGTTGATTTTCTATAGGTCCAGAAATTAGGGTCAGTGGTGTTCTAAATTCGTGCGAAATATTCGTGTATAATTTGGTTTTAAATTCGTCTAACTTTTTAAGTCGTTTAGTTTCTTCGTGTTCAAACTGAAGTTGCATTTTCATTTGCCAACGCCATTTTAAATAATAATAAAGTGCAAATGCAGATAACAACCCTAAGATTACATAAATAATTTTTGCCAAATTAGTACCATACCAAGGTTTGTTAATGGTAAATGCATATGTTGCAGGTGTATTGTTCCAAACACCGTCATAATTACTAGAGATAACTTTAAAAGTATAATCGTTAGGAGGAAGGTTGGTGTAATGTGCCGTATTACTATTGCCTGCATTTATCCATTCTTCATCGTAATTCACCAATTGATATTTATAAGAGTTACGCTCAGGTTGTGAAAAATGCAGGCTCGAAAACGTAAAAGTTATAGTGTTTTTATTGAATTTAAATGCTGCATTTTGTTGTAAGGGTTGGTCTACTGAATAAACTTCAAACTTTGTAATAATAGTTTTAGGTTTTATGGTGTTAAATGTTAATTGGTTTGGGTTAAACCAATTGAGACCTTCTAATCCACCAAAATAAAGATTACCGTTTTTGTCTTTATAGTAGGCACCCGTGTTAAATTCTAAAGCTTGTAACCCATCGTAATTACTATAATTTTCAAATTTATTTTTAGTTTGATTGGTAAATTTACTAATGCCATTATTTGTACTTAACCATAAATTCCCATTGTTATCTGGTAAAATTCCATAAATAACATTGTTAGGTAAACCATCCGTTGTTGTAAACGTTTCAAAAGTATCGTTTTCAATATGATACTTTTTAAGACCTTTGCCATTGGTTCCTATCCAAAGGATTCCATTTTGGTAGAGCAAAGACTTTATCTTACTATTGATGGTTTTAATATTAGTTATGCGATCTAAACTTGTATGTAACTTGTACAGGCCATTATCGTCACTTCCTATCCATAATTCATCATTGTCGCCATGGGTTACGGTTTTTATGTCGTTGGTTGTTAATAAAGAATTACTGGTATTAAATTGCTTAATAATTCCTTTATTTATGTCGAATAAAATCAGGCCGTTTCGTTCAGTACAAAGCCAACTTTGTTCATTGTTTTCTCTAACAATTTGCCAAATGGTATAATTGGCTAATTCTGGAAACGACTTATAGTTTCCGTTAATATCTCTAATATTTAGACCAAACCCTTGATGTCCAATCCATAAATTATTGTTATTGTTGAGTAGGCTAATAATTCTATCGCTAGCTAAAGGAGAATTATTGGCAGTGAATGTTTTATGTTCTTTAGTCTTAAAGTTAATGTAGGTTAGGCCTTTTCCAGAGGTGCCAATCCATATATTATCATCGTTATCAGTGCTAATACTTCTTACAACATCAACATTTACTGTTTTAGGAACTTGGTTATTGGTTAATACATTAAATTTTATTAGATGTGTATCGTAATAATTAGCACCAGCTCCATCAGTACCCAACCATATGATATTTGTTACGTCTTCATATAAACATAAGATGTCATTATATTGAATAGCAAATGGGTTGTCTTTGTTGGCTTTAAAGTTGGTGAGATTCTGGTTTGTTAGGTCAAGTTTATAAGCTCCATTTCCATAAGTCGCAATCCATAATCTGTTTTCTTTATCAATAAGAAGATCTTCAATATTTAAGTCTTCTGGAAGTTCTTTATGCCGATATTTTACAAACAAATCTGTTTTTTTTTCTCTGTAATATAAACCTTGACCAAAAGTTCCCAACCAGATGTTGCCGCTTTTATCTTTTGCTAATGTGCTAAAGTTTGCGTTATTGTGAGAATCTATCAGGATTTCCTTATAAGATGTGTTCTGTTTAAATTCAAATACCGAACCAGATGCTGAAACAATTAAGGAATTATTAGTTTCAATAAAATCATAAATAGTTCTTTGTTTATCATTTTCATTTAAAACCTGAAGCGTGTCTTTTGTTATCGCATCAATTTTAAATAAGCCGTCTCCATAAGTGCCAACATAAGTGTTTAAATTTTTATCTTGAAATATAGAACTGACATTTTTGAAGGTTGAGATGTGCTTAAAATCATCTGTTTTTGAGTTGTAAAGTTCTAGTTTTCCAGAATTAGTAATAATCCATAACTGATTTTGGTTATCATTATAAATCTTACCGAGCCTGCTAAATGTTGGTCTGGTAATGTCTTCAAAATGTTTGTCGTAGTGTTTAAAACTTCTACCATTATATTTGTTCAGCCCATCTTGTGTTGCAAGCCATAAATAACCAACACTGTCTTGTGCAATGCTAATAACGCTGCTTTGAGATAAACCATCATTGATGGTTAGACTATTAAATGAAAATGGCTTTTCGTTTACAGACTCTTGTGCGTTTACGAAAAATGAACAAGCAATCAATAAACAAATAAAAAGGAAAGAATTAATTATTTTGTAAAGCAAGTAAACCATAAATTAAATGACAGTGAATCTTAAAAAGATGTTGTTTAACTTACTAATATAAAGAATTTTAACTTGATATTACAATTTGTGAATAAATGTAAAAACCCATCAAAATTTGATGGGTTTTAAAATATATATTATGAGTAGTTATCTAATTTTTTATAAGTCCTCTAGAAATTACAATTTTCTGAATTTCTGAAGTTCCTTCATAAATCTGAGTGATTTTAGCATCACGCATTAAACGTTCTACATGGTATTCTTTTACAAATCCGTTTCCACCGTGTATTTGTACAGCTTCAACTGTGTGTTCCATAGCAACTTTACTAGCATATAATTTTGCCATAGCACTAGACATGTCATAATTGTTCCCTTGGTCTTTATCCCAAGCAGCTTTCATCACTAACATTCTTGCAGCTTCAATTTCAGTATGCATATCCGCTAATTTAAACGCTATAGCTTGGTGGTTACAAATTTCTGTACCAAAAGCTTTACGTTCTTTAGAATATTTTAAAGCTAATTCATAAGCACCAGCAGCAATACCTAAGGCTTGTGCAGCAATACCAATTCGTCCGCCAGAAAGTGTTTTCATAGCAAATCTAAATCCAAAGCCATCATCACCAATTCTATTTTCTTTAGGAACTTTTACGTCATTAAATTGTAATGTATGCGTATCACTACCTCTAATTCCTAATTTGTCTTCTTTAGGACCAATATCAAAACCAGGCATACCTTTTTCAACAATAAAGGCATTAATACCATGAGAGCCTTTATGCTTGTCTGTTTGAGCAATAACTAAATAAACTTCGGCACGTCCACCGTTTGTAATCCAGTTTTTTGTACCATTTAAAACGTAATGGTCACCTTTATCTATAGCGGTTGTTTTTTGAGATGTAGCATCACTACCAGCTTCTGGTTCGCTTAAACAAAATGCTCCAATACATTCACCTGTAGCTAATTTTGTTAAATATTTTTCTTTTTGAGCTTCATTTCCGTATGCTTCTAATCCGTAACAAACCAAAGAGTTATTTACTGAAACCATAACAGAAGCAGAGGCATCTACTTTAGATAATTCTTCCATGATGAGTACATAAGAAATAGCATCCATACCGCTTCCGCCATATTTAGGATCTACCATAATGCCTAAAAATCCTAATTCACCCATTTTACGTACTAAGCTTTCAGGAAAAGTTTGTGCATTATCACGTTCTATGACACCAGGAAGTAATTCTGTTTGTGCAAAATCTCGTGCTGCATCACGAATCATTAAATGTTCTTCTGTTAAGTTAAAGTCCATATACTATAAATATTATTGATTTCTTAAAATTTTGATGCAAAGATAATTTTTTATTGCGGTATTTTCAATAAGGAATATTATTTTTACTCATATGACAAAATTTACTTATAAAGTTATTGGTGTAATGTCAGGAACTTCACTAGATGGTATAGATCTTATTTATGCAACCTATGATGTTGTTGATGCCCATTGGGATTTTAAAATTCACGATGCAGAAACTGTAAAGTATTCAGCACAATGGAAATTACAATTGGGAGCATTAGTTAACCAGTCAATGGACCAATTGCAGGATATTGATTCGTTATATTCTAAATATCTAGCAACAGTAATTTCAACATTTATAAAACAACATCACATTAAAGATATAGATTTTATTGCCTCGCATGGACATACGGCTTTACACCAACCAAAACAAGGGGTAACTTATCAAATAGGTAATCTGCAAGTGTTAGCAGATGTTTTAAATGAAAAAGTTATCTGTGATTTTAGAGTTCAAGATGTAGAATTTGGTGGACAAGGAGCGCCTTTAGTACCTATAGGTGATCGTTTGTTATTTAAAGATTTTGATTATTGTCTCAATTTAGGCGGCTTTGCCAATGTTTCTTTTGAATCTAAAAATAAAAGAATTGCGTTTGATATTTGCCCTGTAAACATTGTTTTAAATTATTATGTTTCTAAATTAAATTTAGAATATGATGATAAAGGTAAAATAGCTTCAACAGGACAGGTAAATGAAGCGTTACTATTTCAGTTAAACACACTTCGTTTTTATAACGAACAAGCACCAAAATCTTTAGGTCTAGAATGGGTAGAATTAAATATCTTTCCACTTATTGAACCTTATAAGCTTGAAACAAAAGATATATTACGAACATTTATTGAACATGTTGCTATTCAGGTCTCTAGAATTCTAACAGAAAGCAATACAAAGGTTTTAGTTACAGGAGGTGGAGTTTACAATGATTTTTTAATGGATAGAATTAGTCATTTCTCTAAATCTAAAATTGTAATACCAGAAAATGAAATTATAGAATTTAAAGAAGCTTTAATTTTTGGATTGCTTGGAGTATTAAAAGAGAGAAACGAAGTTAACTGTTTAAAAAGTGTAACAGGTGCAAATCAAAATCATTCATCAGGAAAAAGATTAATCCCTAAAAATCTAAATTAATTAACATTTCGGTTCGATTGTTTTTTATATTTGTTACCGGAAATAAAACAAAAAATAAATTGATAAAAGATTTACTTCAGAAATACGAAAATAAGACTCCCGAAATCGTATTTCATTGGAACGACTCAGAAACAGATGCGGAAGGGTGGACAGTTATAAACTCATTACGTGGTGGAGCAGCAGGTGGTGGAACACGAATGCGAAAAGGATTAGATAGAAATGAAGTGTTGTCTCTTGCTAAAACGATGGAAGTAAAATTTACAGTTTCTGGCCCTGCCATTGGTGGAGCTAAATCTGGAATAAATTTTGACCCACAAGATCCAAGGAAAAAAGGTGTTTTAGAACGTTGGTATGCAGCGGTATCTCCTTTATTAAAAAGTTATTATGGAACAGGTGGTGATTTAAATGTAGATGAAATTCACGAAGTTATTCCAATTACTGAGCAGAGTGGTGTTTGGCATCCTCAAGAAGGTGTCTTTGAAGGCCATTTTAAACCAACACAAGCCGATAAAATTAATAGAATTGGTCAGTTAAGACAAGGTGTTATCAAGGTTATTGAAAATCCAGACTTTTCTCCTAGTGTTAATAGAAAATATACCGTTGCAGATATGATTACGGGTTATGGTGTCGCTACAGCAGCAAAACACTTCTATGATATTAATGGAGATTCTGTAAAAGGAAAACGCGTTGTTGTTCAGGGATTTGGAAACGTAGGTGCTGCAGCTGCTTTTTATTTCGCACAAATGGGAGCAAAAGTTGTTGGTATCATTGATAGAGTTGGAGGGTTAATCAATAAAGATGGATTTACATTTGAAGAGATCACAGATTTATACCTTGCAAAAAATGGTAATACACTAGTTGCAGATAACCTTATTCCGTTTGAAGAAATCAATGAAAGTATATGGTCGTTACAGACTGAAATATTTGCACCTTGTGCCGCATCGAGGTTAGTGACTCAAGATCAAATTGATCAGATGATTACTACAGGTTTAGAAGTGATTACCTGTGGTGCTAACGTCCCTTTTGCTGATAAAGAAATATTTTTTGGATCTATAATGGAACATACAGACCAAAAAGTGAGCCTAATACCAGATTTTATTTCAAATTGTGGTATGGCAAGAGTTTTTGCTTATTTTATGGAACGTAAAGTGCTAATGACTGATGAAGCTATTTTTAATGACACATCTGATGTTATAAGGAAAGCTTTAGAAAAAGTGCATGAAAATAATTCAACAAGAATAGGTATAAGTGAAACAGCTTTTGAAATAGCGTTAAAACAATTGATATAACATATAATGGAAGCTGCAATAATTCTTGTATTTGTTTTTGGCTATTTGGCCATAACATTAGAACACAATATTAAAATTGATAAATTAATCCCTGCTTTAGTCATGATGGCTATAAGTTGGGCACTGATTTCATTAGGTATTGATGGATTTACTCAATGGTTTGATTCTGCTAATCATAGCCTAATGGACAATTTTGGTTTACTTCCGCATGAAGAGAAAATGCACTTAATGGAAGAAACCTTACTTCATCATTTAGGTAAGACAGCAGAGATTCTTGTATTTTTATTAGGTGCAATGACCATTGTTGAAATAATAGATTATTTTGATGGGTTTTCTACCATTAAAAATGCTGTAAATTTTAACAGTAGGAAGAAACTGCTATGGATGTTTGCAATCTTAGCCTTTTTACTTTCAGCAATCATTGATAACCTTACTGCCACAATTGTTTTAATATCAATTCTTCAAAAAATTGTAAAAGAAAGAGATGTAAGAATATGGTATGCTGGTTTAATTATTATTGCCGCAAATGCAGGTGGTGCTTGGTCGCCTATAGGAGATGTGACAACAACAATGCTTTGGATTGGAGATAAAGTGTCTACAGGTAAATTGTTCTCGTATTTATTTATCCCTTCATTGTTATGTATGGTAGTACCAACTTTTATTGCGTCATTTTTAAAGCCTTTTAAAGGCGATTTAGAATTGCAAGAGTCAGATGGTAAACCAAAAAACAAGTTTAGTGCTACCATGTTATTCTTAGGATTGGGAGCTATTATTTTTGTGCCAATATTTAAAGTGATTACACACTTACCTCCTTATGTAGGTATGATGTTGTCATTGGGTGTTGTTGCTATTTTTGCTGAAGTATATAGTAGTTCTAAATTTTCAATTTCAGAAGTGAGTTCAGAAGAACATAATTCTAATGCAAGTCATAGTCCTGTTCATCATTCATTATCTAAAATTGAATTGCCAAGTATATTGTTTTTCTTAGGCATCTTAATGGCAGTTGCTGCCTTAGAATCTTTAGGAATTTTATTCGGTTTTGCAGGTTCACTTCAAGATACTATGCCAATGTTAGGTACAGAGTTTCATCATGAAGGTGTATCGGATTTAGTGGTATTACTTCTTGGAGTTGGATCGGCTGTAATAGATAACGTACCTTTGGTTGCAGCAAGTTTAGGTATGTTCTCAGAACCATTAGATAATGAGCTTTGGCACTTTATAGCTTATTCTGCAGGTACTGGAGGAAGTATGTTAATCATCGGTTCTGCAGCAGGTGTTGTGGCAATGGGAATGGAAAAAATAGATTTCTTTTGGTATTTAAAGAAAATATCTTGGTTGGCATTAGTTGGGTTTCTAGCTGGAGCAGCAGCCTTTATGGTAACAAGAGCTATTTTTTAATATTAAAATAATAAATATACTTAAGCTATAAACTTAGCGTTATAAACAGTACAACTTTAAAAAATTAAATATTTTAGTATGATATCATTAAATACTATTCAAGATGAAGTAGATATTTTAACAGAGGGAGAACCAGTTGAAAAAACCTTATCTATTATTGAATTAATTACAAGTGGAGGAACATCAGGAATAGTGATTATTCTTATTTTGTTCTTACTCTTAATTATAGCTACTTATATTTATTTTGAACGCATTTTTGCCATTAAAGCTGCGTCTAAAGTCGATTCAAACTTTATGAATCAGATTAAAGATCACGTAAGTAATGGTAAGATAGATTCAGCACAAATGTTATGTGCTCAGCAAAATTCACCAGTTTCGAGATTAATTGCTAAAGGAATTACTAGAATAGGAAAACCTCTAGAAGATATTAATACAGCTATAGAAAATGCTGGGCGTTTAGAAATTTATAGTCTAGAGAAAAACGTAAGTGTGTTAGCTACTATTTCTGGAGTTGCACCAATGATTGGGTTTTTAGGAACTGTTGTTGGTATGATTATTTCAATTTTTGAATTGGCAAATGCAGGAGGAACCATTCAAATGGATGTTTTAGCAAGTGGATTATATACAGCTATGACTACAACTGTTGGTGGACTTATAGTTGGTATTATTGCATACGTTGCATATAACCATGTTGTAGGAAGAACGAATAAAGTTGTTTACCAAATGGAAGCAAATTCTATTGAATTTTTAGATCATTTAAACGAACCTATCTAATTTATGAACATTAGAGGAAGAAATAAAGTAACACCAGAATTCAATTTCGCGTCAATGACCGATATTGTATTCTTGTTATTAATATTTTTTATGATAGCGTCAACATTGGTAAGTACTAATGCTATTGATATTATATTGCCAAAAGCAAGTGGTAAGACTGAAAATAAAAAATCGACTGCAGTAAGTATCAAAAAAGATTTGACCTATTATATTGATCAAAAACGCGTTGGTGAAAGTGTTTTAGAAACAGAGTTAGTATCTATTCTGTCTAACCAAGAATCACCAACAATCGTATTGAGAGCAGAGAAATCTGTACCTGTAGAAAATGTAGTGAAGGTTATGGATATTGCCAATAGAAATAAGTTTAAAGTGATATTAGCTGTTCAACCTAATTAACGGCATCATTTTTGAAAATAGCTTTGGAAACCAACAAGGTTTCAAAATTTGATAAGTTTAAAACAATACCTATAAAGTGAAATATTTAGAGACTAAACACGAACGCAATTCGGCAAAAATTACAGTACTCATTTCTTTGATACTGTTACTGCTATTGTTTGTTGTTGGGCCTCAATATATGGATCCTCCAGAAGAATATGGTGTAGCAGTAAACTTTGGGACCACAGATTTTGGTAGCGGCAATAAACCATTAAGTGAACCTAAAAAGGCTGTTGAAGAAAAAATAGTAGAAGAAAGTGCTGTTGAAGAAGTGGTACCGGAAGAATCACAAGTGACACCTACTGAAGCGGCAACCAAAGCCGAAGAAGTGATGACGCAAGATAACGCTGAAGAAATTGCTATAAAAAAGCAAAAAGAAGCTGAAGCAAAAGCTAAAGCGGCTGAAGAAAAGGCTAAGGCAGAAGCTAAAGCAGCCGCAGAAAAGATAGAGCGAGAAAAACGTGAGGCTGAAGAAAAGAAACGTGCTGAAGAAGCTGAGAAAAAGAGAAAGCTCGATGCTATGATTGGAGGTGTGAAAAATGCAGAAGGCAATACAGATGGAGGAGAAGGACCAGATAGTCAAGGTGGGAATAAAGGACAATTAGATGGTGATCCTTATGCACCAAGTTATTTTGGAGGTTCAGGTCCAGGAAAAGGAGGTGTAGGATACGGCCTAGGAGGTAGAGGCATACCATCCAAGCAAATATATAAGCAAGACTGCAACGAATACGGCTTAGTTGTTGTAAGAATTCAAGTAAACAGACAAGGCAAAGTAATTAAAGCAGAACCTGGAATTAAGGGCACAACCAATACAGATCCTTGTTTATTAGAACCTGCAAAAAAAATAGCCATGTCTCATAAATGGCCAGCAGATCCTGAGGCACCAACAACTCAAGTTGGTTTTGTGAGTATTAATTTTGATGTAGGTCAATAGAATGAATTATCAAGATACTGTGAATTGGATGTTTCAACAACTTCCAATGTATCAAAATAAAGGCAACTCAGCTTTTAAAAAAGACTTAACTAATACCATTAATTTAGCCACGTATCTCAACCATCCAGAAGGTAAGTTTAGATCTGTTCATGTTGCTGGCACTAATGGTAAAGGGTCAACAAGTCATATGTTGGCTTCAATTTTACAAGAATCAGGATATAAAGTTGGCCTATACACGTCTCCACATTTAAAGGACTTTAGAGAGCGTATTCGTATTAATGGTAAAGTTATAAGCAAGCAGGCTGTTATAGCTTTTATAAAGAAGAATAAAGCATTTTTAGAAGATAATCAACTGTCGTTTTTTGAAATGACTGTTGGTATGGCTTTCGATTATTTTTCAAAGCAAAAAGTAGATATTGCTATTGTTGAGGTTGGCTTGGGTGGTCGATTAGATTCTACAAACATTATTACACCAGAATTATCTGTAATTACAAACATAGGTTTTGATCACACGCAGTTTTTAGGAAACACATTTCAAGAAATTGCAGGAGAGAAAGCCGGAATTATAAAACAAAATGTTCCTGTTGTTATTGGAGAAACACATCCTGAAACCGAAAGTGTATTTAAACAAAAAGCAAGCGAAGCTAATTCTACGATTTACTTTGCAGATCAAATTATAAATGAAGCTTTAGAGAGCGATTTAAAAGGGTCTTATCAGGTACATAATATTAAAACGGTTATACAATCAATAAATATTTTAAAAGAACTAGGTTTTAAGATTTCTAAAAATAATTTAGAAAAAGGACTTTTAAATGTTGTTGGTAATACTGGTTTGCAAGGCCGATGGCAAATATTAGGGCACAATCCGAAGGTTGTTTGTGATACGGCGCACAATAAAGAAGGGTTAACTTATGTAATGGAGCAAATAAAAAAAGAAACCTTTAATAAGCTTCATATTGTATTTGGTGTTGTAAATGACAAAGATTTGGACACTATAATTCCTTTACTTCCTAAAGAAGCAAGCTATTATTTTTGTCAACCAAACGTGCAAAGAGGCTTAAATGCTAAAATATTGATGACTGCTTTTAAAAAAAATCAATTATTAGGAGAATCTTATAAAAGTGTTAGTGAAGCCTTAACTGTCGCAAAATCAAATGCTAATAAAGATGATTTGATTTATGTTGGCGGTAGTACTTTTGTTGTAGCAGAAATAATTTAAATTTTTATTAAAAAATGTTTTGAGATATTAAAAACTAGACTATCTTTGCAGTCCTAATTATTAGGGCGACTAGCTCAGTTGGTTCAGAGCACTTGGTTTACACCCAAGGGGTCAGGGGTTCGAATCCCTTGTCGCCCACTTCCAAAAGGAAACCCGATTTACGAAAGTAGATCGGGTTTTTTGCTTTTAATAAGCGAGTGAAGTTATTAGTTTTGGTAATTTATAAAACAGATATTTTAAGAATTACCTAACTGATTCAATATTTCAATAGCAGATGCAATTGCGTTCAAGGGCATCTAAGATTAAGTTCATTTGTTTAAAAAATGCTAAAGTCAATTACAAAGGGTCATTAACTCAGTTGGTTCAGAGTGTCACGTCGACAACGTGGAAGTCACTGGTTCGAATCCAGTATGACCCACATTATTAGAAAACCCAATTTATAATTGTAAATCGGGTTTTTTCGTTTAAAAATTACAGAGCATTGCTGTTATATAATTTATTGGATAATTATGTTTTGTTTTTTGAAAGTATATTTGTTAATTGAGATATGAATACTACAGAAGCAGCATTACAAGAACGTATTAAGGAGTTAACTTGTCTATATGAAGTTTCATCCATAATAGGAGATGTTAATATCGTGTTGCTTAAGGACACATTAAGAGCTGTAGCTTTTAGTTTAAAAAAAGCATTTCAACAATCTGAAGACACCCAAATTATAATACAAACAGAGCATAACAAAGTTGTAACTGAAAAAAGACAAGGAAAGTCTGTTTTTATTACTTCTGAAATTAAACTTTTTAATGAGGTTAAAGGTGAAATTAGTGCGCATTTAAATGGTGTAAATTATAGCGAGAACGATTTTTTAAATGAAGAGAAGTTGCTCTTAGATAATGTCGCTCTCATGGTTGGAAACATGTTAGAGCGTATTGAGATTCAGAAAAACCAAGCGTCTTTAAAACGGCAAATGGAACGTGCAGATCGTCTTGGGATTTTAGGTGAAATTACTGCCGGAATAGCGCATGAACTTAATACTCCTTTAGCAAATATTTTAGGCTTTGCAGAATTACTTAAGGATGATTTAGCAGATAATAAAAGTGCAACATCAGATTTAGATAAAATTATTCAAAATGCAGTTTTTTCGAGAGAAGTAGTAAAGAAGCTTATGTTTTTTGCTTGCGAAATGCCGCAAGAAATGAAACGTGTTAACATTGTGCCCAATATTAAAAATGCTATAAACTTATTAGATGCAACTTTTAGAAAAGAGCATGTAAAGTATCTTGTAAAAATTGAAGAAGAAGAATTATGGTTAAAGGCAGATCCTATTCAGCTCACACAGATTATTTTCAATTTATTAATTAATGCCATTTACTTTTCTCCAAAAGATGGATTGGTAACCATTGAGGCTGAAAAAACAGAAAAAGATATCATTTTGAAAATTTTTGACGAAGGAAAAGGATTTAACCCAGAAGATTTGGATAAAGTGTTTCAGCCGTTTTTTTCAACCAAACCTACAGGAGATGGTTCTGGACTAGGGCTAAGTGTTGTACATGGCATTGTAGCGTCTCATAAAGGCACAATAACAGCTGAGAATATGCCAAATAAAGGTGCTATATTTACAATAATACTCCCAAAAGAATAAATGACACCATGCAGTTACGCAAAGAAAATATACTTATTGTAGATGATGATGTTAACATCTTAGAGTTGTTACAGCGTCATTTGCAATCGTGGAATTATCATGTTTTTAAGGCGATGTCAGTAAAAGAAGCCGTAACAATTTTGCGAGATTCACAAATAGACTTATTGATTACAGACTTAAAAATGCCTGAGTTAGATGGTTCAGAACTTATTAAGTTTGTGTCAGAGCACTACCCAAAATTGCAAAAATTAGTTGTTACAGGTTATCCTTCAGTTCAAGATTCATTAGTTGCAATTAAATCAGGAGTGGTAGATTACTTAACAAAGCCATTTACAAAGGATGAATTAAAATCTGCAATAGATAAATCTATTTCTAATAATCAAATCCGGAAACCTAACCAATCTGAAGACGAACAAGAGTCTTCTTACGGGGAAATTATAGGTAATTCAGAAAAGATAAACGATGTCATTCAGGTCATTGAGCGTGTAAAAGATAATAAAGCTACGATATTTATTAAAGGTGAAAGTGGTACGGGAAAGGAGTTGGTTGCTAGAGCAATTCATTATCAAGGTAAGTTTGCAAGAGCGCCATTTATTGCTGTAAATTGTGGAGCAATACCAGAAAATCTTTTAGAAGCAGAATTGTTTGGGCATTTAAGAGGTGCATTTACAGGAGCAGAAACTAATAGAGAAGGGTTTTTTCAGGCTGCTAACGGAGGTACTATTTTTTTAGATGAAATAGGTAATGCATCACTAGCAGTTCAGTCAAGGTTGTTACGCGTATTACAAGAAAAAGAAGTTGTTAAAGTTGGGGCAACAAAAGCAGAAAAAGTAGATATACGCGTTATAGCGGCAACTAATAGCGATTTGCGTGATATGCTACAGAAGCAAACCTTTAGAGAAGATTTGTTTTATAGGTTAACTGTTGTCGAAATTGAAATAGCACCTTTGAGAGAGCGAAAAGAAGATATTCAGTTATTAGTAGATAAGTTTCTCTTTAAATATGGAGTAGAGTATAAAGATAGATTTCTTAAAATTACACCAGAAGCTTTGGAAATTCTAAAACGTTACGATTGGCCAGGAAATATTAGAGAATTAGAAAATATTATTCAGCGTGCAGTGATTATGTGTGATAAAATTATAGACGTAGCACATTTGCCTGAACATTTAAAATACACTTTAAATTTTTCTAAAGACAAATTGGAGCCGTTAAAAGTCATTGAAAAAAGATATATTGAAAAGGTCTTACGCGCTACAGATAATAATAAAACTAAGGCTGCAGAAATTCTTCAAATAGACCGAAAAACAATTCGTCAAAAACTTTCAGAATAATATTCTTTAACTGGTACTTTTTTACTCTATTGGGTAATTTTGTACCAATCTCTTTTTTGTGTTTTATAATTCAAGTCACTAACTATTCTTTGTTTACAGGCTTTTGTTGTTTTGCAGAGCCACGATTGGCTGTTTTGGCACAAGCATTGCTTCACTATACAAATAACATTAATAGTATTTATTATGAATCATTTTAATATTTGTCCGAGTTGCATGCATCGCAACGATTGTGTTTTAACAGCACAAAAGGATAAGGTTTGGTCTTGTAGTGAGTTTGATGAAATTAAATCAGAAGAGGTTTTTTTAGAAAAAGTACAACAGCCTAAGCAGGAACTAGAATTAGCTTAATATTTAATAATAAATTATGATTTTTAACGCATTAATATCAGTATTTAAAACTCGAAATCTAGTAGATAAAAAATCTGCTAAAGAAGTTTCTAGAAATAAATATATCATTGAGAAATATCATGAAAGATCGATAACTAATCGCTATTTCAAATAAAAATTTAAACATACTATAATGACAACATTAACAGCAGATTTGAAAAAAACAACCAAAAAAGCGACAAAAAAAGTACCTGTAAGAGGTATGATGGATAACGTGATGGAGCAGTTTAATAGTGCTGCAGACCAAATCAATTTACATCCAAACATTAGAAAAATATTAAGCATAACCAATAATGAAATTCTTGTGAATTTTCCAGTTAAAATGGATAATGGTGAGGTGGAAATATTTACAGGATACAGAGTACAACATAATAACGCATTAGGACCATATAAAGGAGGCTTACGTTATCATCCAACTGTAGATCTAGATGCTGCAAGAGCTTTAGCTATGTGGATGACATGGAAAACTTCTTTGGCAGGTTTGCCTTATGGAGGTGGTAAAGGAGGTATTAAATTAGATCCTTCTAAATATTCTGAAGGCGAATTAGAGCGTATTACAAGACGTTTTACGTTTGCTTTAGCAGATAATATTGGACCAGAACACGATATTCCTGCTCCAGATGTGAATACCAATAGCCAAACTATGGCATGGATAGCAGATACTTATATGAGTACGCGTCCGCCAGCAGAACGTAATGCAAACCAGCATATAGTTACAGGAAAACCAGATGGAAGTGGTGGACTTGAAGGAAGAGATAGAGCAACCGGTTACGGAGTGTACTTGACTATCAAATTCTGGGCAGAAAAAAACGATGTAAATTTAGAAGGAAAGAAATTTATCGTCCAAGGTTTTGGTAATGTTGGTTATTGGGCTGCTCTTTTTTTAGAAAGAGACGGAGCAAAATTAGTAGCAGTACAAGATGCATATGGATGTATTCAAAATCAAAAAGGTATAGCAGTTGAAGAGCTTTCTAAATATACTAAAATCAATGAAGGTAGTATTGCAGATTTTCCTGATGCAAAGCCCGTTAATAAAGATAAGTTCTTTGGTTTAGATTGTGATATTGTTATTCCTGCTGCTTTAGGAAATCAAATTACTAAAGAAAATGCATCAAAAATAAAAGGAAAACTTATTGCCGAAGGAGCAAATGGCCCAACCAATGTAGAAGGTGAAAAAATTCTTTTAGATAAAGGAATTACTATCATACCAGATATCTTATGTAACTCAGGGGGAGTTGTAGGTAGTTATTTTGAATGGTTGCAAAACCGAAATGGTGAAATTTGGCAACTAGATGAAGTTATGGCTAAACTTGACAAAAAGATGAAAGAATCTTTTAATAAAGTTTATGACTATTCTAAAAATGAAAATATAGATATGCGTACAGCAGCATTTTGTATTGCTATTGAACGTATAGAAAAAGCATATATACAAAGAGGTATTTTTCCATAAATAAATGTAAAAACATGAAGTACGGAAGTTTAATAATTGAAAAGAAAGAATACGTTTACTTAAAACGTATACTAAATGTATCGGGTTATGCCGAAGACCATGAAACTCAAAAATGTTTAATGAAACTGTCTGAAGAGCTAAAAACAGCTCAGATTGTTAGTGAAGAAGAAATGCCTAAGGATATTATTAGATTTAATAGTATCGTGACGCTAGTTTTAGAAAATGGTTTGGAAAAAAAGTTACAAGTTGTAATTCCAACAGAAAGAAATATAAAACAAAATAAGATTTCTATTCTTACACCAATGGGATCTGCATTAATTGGTTATTCAAAAGAGGATACCATTTTTTGGGATTTTCCAGGAGGGAAACAACAGCTAAAAATTATTGATGTAACCCAAGAAGAAACGTTTAGTGGATTAGATATTGTAATGTAAAAATATAAGATATGACAACTTTAAATACTGAAATTTTTCATCACGATTCAGATGTTGATGTAACACATAAAATCAACACTATGGAGTTAAGTAATTGGATTAATCATTTAAAGTATATAAAAAAAGAGTTGGTTAACCTTATTAATATTTGCACCGCAGATCTAAATGAAAAATTGGAAGACTATAGTGTTGAGGAGCGTTTTCAAAAAAAGAAAGTTGAAAACGAAATCCTATTAGAAGCACTTATAAAATATTCAAATTCTAGATCTAACATTGTAGAGTGTGAGGATACACAATGCGATATGGCATACATTAATGAGCACGAAAGTTATAGGAGAAGTTACCTATATCACTTGGATAAATACAGGAGGCTTAAAGATGAGTTTTTTAATAAAGTACAAGGAAAGTTTACACTTATAAAAATTAATTAATCTTATATCATATAAGCTTTTGAACACCGTTTTATCGCATCAACTTAATCAGCAAAGAAAATTGTGTATACAAAAAGATTTAAACGAATTAAATCTATGGATTAATACTTTAGAATTTTTTAATAACGAACTGGATCATTTTAGTGTTATAGAAAAACAGCTTATTAAAAAGGCTTCTGTTTCTAGTACTATTCAAGCCATTCGAAGAAAGAATGTCTTAAATATGGCCATCTTATGCAAGTACGAGCAAGAGTTGAAAACCGAATATCAATATGGGAAAACTGAATATGATTTAAACCGATTAAGATTCCATGAACAGAAGCGGATAAGTTATATGAAGCTCGTTGATGAGTGTAATACTTTTAAAAATAAATTCTACTTGTCTCTAAGAAAGTACAGAAGAGAATAACTTAAATTTTTACTTAAGATTACAAAAGGGTAATTCCCAATTATTTTTTTGTTGTTAATAGCAGGCCGTGAAAGAGAATTCTTTCACGGCTATTTATTTTATAATAATGTTAAAATTCGTTCTAAAGCCATTCCGCGAGACCCTTTAATCAAAACTGTAGCATTATTAAGTTGAAGCGATTCTATATGTGGTTTTAAATCTTCATAAGTTGAAAACTTAAGTGTTGATGCTTTGGTTTTGGTCTTATAAAAGTTTTTACCAATTAAATATGTGTTTTTTTCAAAATGATCTTCAATAAAATCGACTATGTTTTGATGTTCTTTTTCAGATTCAGAACCTAATTCAAACATATCTCCAAGAAAGAGAAACTTGTTTTTAACTTGTAGTTGTTTAAAATTTTTAAGCGCTGCTAACATGCTTGTAGGATTGGCATTGTAAGCGTCGAGAATAATTTTTGTATTGCCTTTTTCTATAATTTCAGAGCGGTTATTATCTGGGTGGTAACTTTCAATAGCTTTTTGTATGTTATCAGAGCTTACATTAAAATATTTTCCAATCGCAACAGCTACTGCTATGTTGCCATAATTATAATCGCCTATAAGTTGACTTTCAATTGTAATGCCATCATATGTTATGGTGACATAAGGGTTTGCATTTTCAAAAGCAACAATACAATCATTATTCGTATGAGATCCAAAATGACTAACATTATTATAGTTAGCAATTTGAGTTACTTGCTTTTTGTCGTCAGTGTTTATAAAGACTTTGTTCTGATTTTGCATTAAAAAATCATACAATTCAGACTTCGCTTTAATAACTCCTTCAATGCTTCCAAAACCTTCTAGGTGTGCTTTTCCAAAATTGGTAATTAAACCATAATCAGGCTGTGCAATACCAGATAAAAAAGCAATTTCCTTTAGGTGATTGGCGCCCATTTCTACAATTCCAAAGTCTAATTCTTTTGTAAAACTTAATAAGGTTAATGGCACACCAATATGGTTGTTTAGATTTCCAACTGTAGCTTTTACTTTGTACGTCGTTTCTAAAACCGCATTAATAAGCTCTTTTGTAGTGGTTTTACCATTGCTGCCAGTTAAAGCTATAATAGGAATGTTAATTGTCTTTCTATGATATGTTGCAAGCTTTTGAAGTGTTGTTAATACATCTTCAACTAAGATGCAATCATCGCTTATTAAAGCATTTTTATCATTTATAACACAATATTTTGCTCCACCGTCAAAAGCTTTATTTACAAATTGATTGCCATCAAAATTATCCCCTTTAAGCGCAAAATACATACAGCCTTGTTGAAGTTTTCTAGTGTCTGTAGAAACCGCTGTGCAGGCTTTAAATTTTTGATATATATCGTCTATTTTCATGAGCTTAAAAATAAAAAAGTCCTGATAAATTTATCAGGACTTTTTAAAATATTATTTAACGTTTATTAGTTACGTCTTTTTCCACCTTTTTGGCTTTTAGAACCAACTCTAGATACTGCGCATCTAAAGCCAATATAATCTGTTGCCATATCTTGTGGGAAGTAACGACGTTGTGCTGGGTCAATCCAGTATGCTCTATCTCTCCAAGAACCACCTTTATAAACTCTTACTTCGTCATTAATTAAAGATGTTCTACTATTAGATTTGTCATATTCTCTAATTAATTTACCCTCAGCAGAATCTGTTTCAACTCTATGTTTTGGTGAGTTGTACATTTTGCTAGTGGTATTTTTCTTTGCTGCTCCACCTTCTGTTTCATCAAAATTCTCTCTGTAGTAACGAGAAGAACGTTTGTCACCATCTCTAAAGTTGATGTTATCACTTTTACTAAAGTTAGTTCTTAAATAAGTTTCTTCTTCATCTACAGGAACTCTTGCGATTTCACCAGGTAAATCTCTAGCTACAATTTTTCCGTTGCTTAATGTATCATAAACAATTTCATCTGCAGTTACAATTTTTACAGTACCATCTTCATTGATTGCATTCTTAGTATATACATTTCCTCTATAGTAGTTGAAATCATTGAATTCGTCATCAACAATAGGTCTGTAAACATCGGCAACCCATTCGGCAACATTACCAGCCATGTCATATAAACCATAATCGTTTGGTGAGTATGTTTTTACTTCTGCAGTAATATCTGCACCATCGTCAGACCAGCCAGCAATTCCACCATAATCACCTTTTCCTTGCTTAAAGTTAGCCATTTGATCTCCACGATTTACACGCTTTCCAGATCTTGTATATTGACCATCCCAAGGGTATTTTTTACGTCCTCTATAAACATTAAAGCTACGTAATTCACTCATACCTAAAGCGGCATATTCCCATTCTGCTTCTGTTGGTAGTCTGTATTTTACAGGGATTGCACCAGATTCTCTATTAGCATAAATATTAACAGGATTGCCATCTGCATCTGTTTGTTGTCTACGTTTTCCACCTTCTAATACCTCCGAATTACCTCCGTAAGTCTCTGTAGGAGCGTTAATATAAGTATCAACATCAAAAGTACTTTCAGCATTCAAATCGGTATATTGAGCATCTCTTTTAATGTAACCAGCTTCTTGTAAAGATAATTCAGCTACACGGTTAGATCTCCAATTAGCATATTCTACAGCTTGAATCCAACTTACACCAACAACAGGGTAATTTGCATAACCAGGATGACGTAAATAGTTTTCTGTCATCATTTCATTATAACCTAAACGATTTCTCCAAACTAATGTGTCAGGAAGTGCACCTTTGTATATAAGTGCGAAATCTGGGTTATCTGGAGGATAAACACTTTTTAAATAATCTAAATAATAAAGATAATTTAGGTTAGTAATTTCAGTTTCATCCATGTAGAATGACTGAATATGTTGTTGATTTGGAGTGTTATTCCAATCGTGCATTGGATCATCACCTACTTTACCCATTGTAAAGGTTCCGCCTTCAATGAATGCAGTTCCAGGAGGTGTTTCTTGTTCCTTAAATTGAGTGTTGTACTGAAAACCACCTTGTTTATCGTTGATTTTCCATCCTGTGGCAGTATCTACATTGCCAGAATTAGAAGAACGGTTGCAACTTACAATTGAAGCGCAAAGCGTTACTGCTATTAGAAATTTTAGGTTTGAGACATGTTTCATATCCATACGTTTAAGTAAGCTCGTTTAATTTTAGAGTCGCAATATAACAATTAAAGGTAAACTGACAACTTTTTTTCGCGTCTAATTGCAAAAAAATGTGCATTTCATCCTTTTTTTTGAGCACAACAACGGACTTTTTTCGATTTGCCGATGTATTTTGCTCTTTAATAACGAGGGAGCAAATGAATTATTGTTGTATTTTTGAAATAAAAATTGCAAAGTCATAATATAGTGCTTTAACAGGCGTTATTTTATTTGAGACTAAAAACGAAAAAGAATACATGAAAAATTGCTATATAATCGCTTTGATGTTGTTTAGTGTGCTTTGTTTTGGGCAGCAAAAACAATTTAATATAAATTGGAGTGGATATAAAGTTTTAGAAACAGCTTATAGTAAAATAGAAGTGCCTGCTTTTGATGATAATCATTTTAGTTATAATGAAAGTGATGGTTTAACCTTTTTTGCTCAATGGGAAAGTAACGGAAGTCAAATTGATGAAAACTCAATACAATTAACCAATGTTGCTTATGAATCTATTTCTGCTTCTGAATTAAAGAATTTAAGTCCAAAATTAATTCCAAATTCTCCTAAGTATAAGATATACAATACTAATGCAAGAGATAAACGTGCTCATTATTTTGAATTAAGTCCTATTATTAAGGATAGAGGAGTTTATAAAAAAATTACAGGCTTTACAATTACGTATAGCACACGTTCTGCTCGTACAGCCAACAACCTAAATGATGCCAATGGAATTGTAAACTCAGTTTTAAGTACAGGACAATGGTTTCGTTTTTATATTGAAGATTCGGGTGTCTATAGATTATCCAAAAGCTTTTTAAGTAGTTTAGGTATTAATACCAATTCAGTAGATCCAAGAACAATAAAAATTTATGGTAATGGAGGGAGAATGTTACCTTTAAGTAATTCAGAAAATTACCCTTTCGATGTTGTAGAAAATGCCGTAAAGTTCATTGGTGAAGAAGATGGAAGCTTTGATAACAATGATTACATCCTTTTTTATGGTGAAGGACCTAAAACTTATAGTGAAGAAAGTGAAACCAATTTAAATATATTTACAGATAAGACATATTATTATGTGAATATCAGTTCTGGTAATGGTAAGCGTATTCAAGAAATGCCAACTATAGATGCTTCGCCAGATATAGTAATTAATACATTTCAAGATTATCAGTACTACGAAGTTGATGAATATAACCTGGGAAAAATAGGTAGACGTTGGTTTGGAGATGATTTTGATATTGAAAATCAACGTTCCTATAAATTTGAATTTCCAAATTTAGTAACTGATATTCCTGTAGATTTTAAAATTGTTGTTGGGTCTGTTTCTGAAGTAGAAACAACAATGAAGATTTCAATAAATGGAAATCAAGTTGATAATATAGGATTAGGAACCATAAGTCCTGGATCTGTATTAGCAACTGATAAAACACACAATAACTCACATATTATTACATCTGATGAGATTACGGTTACATTTGATTATAACAACAACGGTAACCCATCGTCAAATGCATTTTTAGATTATATTAATATTGAAGCAACTAGAGACTTAATTTATGAAGGCGATCAGTTAGTTTTTAAAAATAAAGATGTTATTACCACACCTGGAATAGCTCAATATAACTTGTCTAATACTTCTGCAGTAACAGAAATATGGGATGTTACAGATCGTTTTAATGTTACCAATCTTGTAAATTCTACTAGCGAAAATACAATAACCTTTAAAGCACAATCTGGAGAACAGAAAACATATATAGCATTTTCTAATGCCAGTGTTTTACAACCTAATAAAGACAGCAGGTCAAGTGTTGCAAATCAAAATCTAAAAGGAACTATTTTTAATAATGCCCAAGGACAGTTTGAAGATATAGATTATATTATTTTATCTCCTTCTCAACTGACAACACAAGCAGAACGTTTAGCGCAAATTAATAGAGATAGGTATAATCTAAACGTAAAAGTAGTTGATTTAGAAACAATCTATAATGAATTTAGTACAGGAAGTCAGGATGTAGCTGCAATTAGGAATTTTATTAAATACGTTTATGATAATGCAAGTACACCAAGCAAACGATTAAAATATTTATGCTTGTTTGGAGAAGGGTCTTATGACTATAAGGATAGAATACGTAATAATACCAACTTAGTGCCATCATGGTACTCTAAAGCAAGTTTTAGTCTCGGTAATTCCTTTGTTTCAGATGATTTCTATGCCATGTTAGATGATAATGAAGGAGATGGGTTAACAACTTCTGATAGAATGGATATCGCTGTAGGCCGAATTTTAGCAGAAGACGTACAGCGAGCCAAAGAAATGGTAGATAAAATTAATACCTACTATCAATCTGAGTCTTATGGCAGTTGGAGGAATAATGTGTTGCTTATTTCTGATGATGTTGATGAGGGCTGGGAAAGAAATTTACAAGAGACTACAGAAAGTTTGGGGAATTCGCTAAATCAAGAAAAACCATTTTTAAATGTCGTAAAGATTCATTCTGATGCTTTTGAGCAAGAGTCAACAGCAGCAGGAGATAGATATCCTAAAGTAAATGAAGCCATAAGAGACGCTATTGAAGTTGGAGCTTTAGTAGTGAATTATTTTGGTCATGGCGGAGAAGATGGTATAGCAAAAGAACGGATTTTTGATAAGTTTGATTCACAAGAAGTTAATAATATCTGCAAATACAATTTGTTTATAACTGTAACTTGTGAATATACCAAATTTGATGATCCACATAGAGATACAGCAGGAGAGTTTACCTTTTGGAATAAAAACGGAGGTGCCATTGCTTTACTAACAACAACACGTCAAATCTCAGAATCTACTGGAAGATTTTTTAACCTAGCCTTGGACGATTATCTCTATGCGTTTGGTTCTAATGATTATCCATCTATTGGAGAAGCATTGCGATTAACTAAAACAGATAATTCTATCGTTGGGCGTTCTCAAAAACGATTGGTCTTTCTAATTGGTGATCCAGCAATGAAATTAGCCTTTGCAAAACCAGATATTAGATTAACTAAGGTTAATGATGTAGAAATTACACAGCCTATTGATACACTTAAAGCTTTAGCTTATACAAAATTAGCAGGTGAGGTTGTAGATGTAAATGGAAACGTATTACCTAATTATAAAGGAACATTAACCGCTACGGTTTATGATAAGCCAATTGAACGTCAAACCTTAGGTAATGATGGAGTAACAGACGCTGATGGTGTAATTATTATGGACTATACAACATTAGGGGAAGTCATTTTTAAAGGGCAAGCAAGTATTGTTAATGGGCAATTTGAATTCGATTTTATTGTACCAAGAGATATTGTTATTCCTGTTGGCAATGGTAAAATTAGTTTTTATGCTCAAACGGATGATCAACTTTCAGATCAAGCAGGTGCAAATTTCGATATTAAAGTTGGAGGTATTAATGAAAATGCACCAACAGATGATATCGGACCAGTGATAAATCTATTCATGAATGACGAAAATTTTGTGTCTGGAGGTATCACTAACGAATCACCAACGTTGTTGGTAAAACTTCAAGACGATAATGGAATCAATACAGCAAGCGGGATAGGTCACGATATTACAGCCATTATAGATGGAGACGAAACCAACCCAATTGTATTAAATAATTATTACCAAGCCAGTGTAGATGATTATACTAATGGAACAGTTTCTTATCCTTTTAGAGATTTAGAACCAGGAGTACATACGCTTACATTAAAAGCTTGGGATGTTTATAATAATTCTTCAACAGCAGAAATTCAGTTTAGAGTTTTTGATGAAGACGAAGAATTGATTATTGATAATGTTTTAAATTATCCGAATCCTTTTGTGAATTATACAGAGTTTTGGTTTAATCATAACAGTTCTGATCCTTTAGATATTTCTGTGCAAATTTTTACAGTCACAGGTAAATTGGTAAGAACTTTAAATGGACAAACTAGTGCCGATGAATGTTGTTCTAAAGGTTCGTCGTCATTATCTAGAAGCATTATATGGGATGGAAGAGATGATTTTGGAGATAAAATAGGAAAAGGAGTCTATGTTTATAAACTAAAAGTGAAATCTAACCGTTTAAATAAGCAAGTTGAAAAAATTCAAAAACTTGTTATACTATAGAAGTGTTTAATTTTTTTGTTTTGTAGCTGAAATTATAGCTTTTTATTTTGCAGAAGATTTTCATTATTACGGTATAAGAAAACAGAAAGCAGGAAAAAAAGAAGTTGAATTGAGAGCAAAAAGAAAAAGTTTAAATTAATTCTTAAATAATAATTTATATTTGCTAACGAATTAGTGCTGATAAGTTAGCATTAATAACTAAAATGAACATGAAGAAATACATATTATCCCTAATCGCTATCGCGACAATTAACCTAACCTTTGCTCAAGTAGAAACCACACAAATTACTCGTAACAGTTTTGATAGTAGAGTAATTACTACAGGCTTGCCTTTTATGCTTATTGCACCTGATGCAAGATCAGCCTCTTTAGGAGATATGGGTGTAGCTACCTCTGTCGATGGATTTTCACAACAATACAATCCTGCAAAATATGCATTTTCAGAAGCTAAACAAGGAGTGAGTTTAAGTTATACACCCTATTTAACCAGATTAGTAAATGATATCTCGTTAAGTTATGTAACTTATTTCAATAGAATAAACGAGTATAGTTCTTTTTCTGCAGGACTTAAATATTTTTCATTAGGTGAAATTGTGCTAACACAAGATGCTAATGATCCTGGTGTAGCAGTAAAACCAAATGAATTTGCTATAGATGCAGCATATTCGTTAAGATTAAGTGATCAATTTGCTATGGCAGTAGCTCTACGTTATATGCGTTCAGCCCTTAGAATTGATACAGTAGATCCAAATGCGAGTCCAGGGAGTACATTTGGAGCAGATATAACAGGATATTACCAAAGTGAAGAAGAGGCTTATAATGATTTTAATGGGCGTTGGAGATTAGGTTTTGCAGTACAAAACTTAGGTCCAAGATTTAAGTACGATGATGGTGGTCAAGAAGTATTTCAGCCAACTAATTTACGTCTAGGTGCTGGTTTCGATTTTATTTTCGACCAGTATAGTAAATTGGCTGTTACTGCTGAGGTTTCTAAATATTTAGTGCCAACACCTCCAATTATGGGAGATAAAACGGTATTTACAGATACAAATGATGATGGTGTTTTTAGTCCAGATGATGGAGATTTTCAAACACAAGAGCAATTAGATGCTTCAGAAGAGAATGTTATCATTGAAGGTCAAAGTACAGATGTAAGTTTCTTAAGTGGAGTTTTTCAATCGTTTGGTGATGCACCAGGAGGTTTTAGTGAAGAGTTAAGAGAATTTACATGGGCATTAGGTGCTGAATATACATATCAAGAGAACTTTGCGTTTAGAGCGGGGTATTTTAATGAAGCAGATGATAAAGGAGCACGTAAGTTTTTTGCTTTAGGAGCAGGGTTTAAATACACAACAATAAATGTAGATTTATCGTACCTATTCTCAGCCTCTAAAATTCAAAGTCCATTAGAAAACACATTGCGTTTTTCATTGACCTTTAACTTTGGATCAGGGGAATATGATGAGTATTAGAATCTATAAATAATTTAAATTTCAAAACTATTGTTAAAAAAAGCAATAGTTTTTTTGTCTAAAATAAATAGTAAATTTATGAAGGAGGTTAAAATAGAAACTACATTACAAGTATATACAGGTTTTAATGAGCTTCCTCAAGCAATTCAAAACTTAATGAATACGGCAATTGAAGCTAGAGATAACGCCTACGCACCGTATTCAAAATTTAATGTAGGTGCTGCTATTTTACTCGATAATAATGAGGTTGTCATTGGTAGTAATCAAGAAAATGCGTGTTTTCCTTCTGGTTTATGTGCAGAGCGTACAGCTATTTATTATGCAGGTGCCAAATATCCAAAGGCTAAGATTCTAAAAATGGCAATTACAGCATCTTCCCAAAATCAAGTAACAGATAAACCAATCCCTCCATGTGGTGCCTGTAGGCAATCTATCGCAGAATACGAAATCAAACAAAATCAACCCATCGAAATTTATTTTATGGGAGCAAAAGGAAAGGTGGTAAAATCTAACTCATTAGCGAATTTGTTGCCGCTTCTTTTTGAAAGTTCGGTATTATAACGTTTTCGTTGCATTAAATTCATTAATTAACTGTTTTTTTACGATATACTGTTTCATCAGTATTTTCTAAAGTGTTATTTTTGCTATTCTATTTTAAAGAACTCATCAAAAAATGCAAAAAATAACCAAAGAAGTTTACCTAAAGTGGTATGAGGACATGTTGTTCTGGCGAAAGTTTGAAGACAAACTTGCCGCAGTTTACATTCAACAAAAAGTTAGAGGATTCCTTCATTTATATAATGGACAAGAAGCTGTATTAGCAGGTGCATTACATGCTATGGATTTAACTAAGGACAAAATGATAACGGCTTACCGTAATCACGTTCAGCCAATTGGTATGGGAGTAGATCCTAAACGAGTAATGGCAGAGTTATATGGAAAAGCAACAGGTACATCTCAAGGTCTTGGTGGATCAATGCATATTTTTTCAAAAGAACACCGCTTTTACGGAGGTCACGGAATTGTAGGTGGTCAGATTCCTTTAGGAGCTGGTATTGCTTTTGGAGATAAATATCATGGTAAAGATGCTGTAACTATTTGTTGTTTTGGTGATGGAGCTGCAAGACAGGGCTCATTACATGAAACATTTAACTTAGCAATGCTTTGGAATTTACCAGTTGTATTCGTTTGTGAAAACAACGGTTATGCTATGGGAACTTCTGTAGCGCGTACAGCAAACCATACAGATATTTGGAAATTAGGTTTAGGCTACGAAATGCCTTCTGGACCAGTTGATGGGATGAATCCTATTAAAGTTGCTGAAGCTTTTGATGAAGCAATTCAACGTGCTAGAAAAGGTGGCGGACCTTCGTTCTTAGAAGTGAAAACATACCGTTATAGAGGGCATTCAATGTCAGATGCTCAGCACTACAGAACAAAAGATGAGGTTGAAGAGTATAAGAAAATTGACCCAATTACTCAGGTAAAAGATATTATCTTAGAGAAAGGATATGCTACAGAAGCAGATTTAAAAGCTATTGATAAGGATGTTAAGAAACGCGTTTCTGAATGTGAAAAATTTGCAGACGAGTCTCCTTATCCAGATAAGAGTGTGATGTACGATGCTGTTTATGAGCAAGAAGATTACCCATTTATAGATCACAAAATTAAATAAGCTATGGCAGAAGTAATAAATATGCCGCGTTTAAGCGACACCATGGAAGAAGGAACTGTTGCCTCTTGGTTAAAAAAGGTAGGTGACAAAGTTGAAGAAGGAGATATTTTAGCAGAAATCGAAACGGATAAAGCAACTATGGAGTTCGAGTCTTTTAACGAAGGAACGTTACTACATATTGGTGTTCAAGAAGGTGAAACTGCAAAAGTAGATACGCTTTTAGCTATTATTGGTGAAGAAGGCGAAGATATTTCTAGTTACTTAAATGGAAGCGCATCAGAATCATCTGAAGAAAAAACAGAAGATACTGAGAGTGCTGCTGAAGAATCTCAAGAAGCGGAATCAGCAAGTGAAGTTGAAATTCCAGAAGGTGTTACAGTGGTTACCATGCCGCGTTTAAGTGATACCATGGAAGAAGGCACAGTAGCAACATGGCTTAAAAAAGTAGGAGAAGAGGTAGAAGAAGGAGATATTCTTGCTGAAATTGAAACCGATAAAGCGACCATGGAATTTGAATCATTCCAATCAGGTAACTTATTATACGTTGGTTTAAATGAAGGAGAAACGGCTAAAGTAGATTCTTTATTAGCAATTATAGGTCCTAAAGGAACTGACATTTCAGGTCTTGCGAAAAACTTTAAAGTTGATGGTGGTGATGAAAAGAAAGAAGCTCCAAAGGCTGAAACTAAAAAAGAAACACCAAAAGCAGAGCCTAAAAAAGTAGAAGCAAAGAAAGAAACACCAAAAGTCTCAACGTCAAATACAAGCTCAGGACGAGTTTTTGTTTCTCCTTTAGCTAAAAAAATGGCAGAAGAGAAGGGAATTAACTTAAGTCAAGTTAATGGTTCTGGTGAAAATGGACGTATTGTAAAGCGTGATATCGAAAACTTTACTCCAGCAGCACAATCTGCTTCAGTTGGTAAATTTGTTCCAACAGGACAAGAAGATTTTGACGAAGTGCCAAATTCAAATATGCGTAAAGCCATTGCTAAAAACTTAGCAAAATCTAAATTTACCGCACCACATTATTATTTAAATGTGGAGTTTGACATGGAAAATGCAATAGCATTTAGAGCACAATATAACTCTATACCAGATACTAAAATTTCTTATAATGATATGATTGTTAAAGCATGTGCTTTAGCGTTAAAACAGCATCCTCAAGTTAACTCTCAGTGGTTTGATGACAGAATGCAATTAAACAATCATGTTCATATTGGTGTTGCCGTTGCTGTGCCAGATGGTTTATTAGTGCCAGTGGTTAAATTTGCAAATGAGCAAAGCTTAACACAAATTGGTGCTGCTGTTAGAGAATATGCTGGTAAAGCAAGAAACAAGAAATTGTCTTTAGAAGAGATGGAAGGTAGTACGTTTACGGTTTCTAATTTAGGAATGTTTGGTATTGATAGCTTTACATCAATTATTAATCAACCAAATTCAGCGATTTTATCTGTTGGGAATATTGTTGAAAAACCAGTAGTTAAAAACGGACAAATTGTAGTAGGTAATACTATGAAATTATGTCTAGCATGTGATCACAGAACTGTAGATGGTGCAACCGGAGCACAATTCCTTCAAACTTTAAAAGGATATATTGAAAACCCTGTGACAATGTTAGTTTAATATATTAACGTTCACAGTATCGTGAAGATTATATAAAAAACCTATTTCATTAACCTGAAATAGGTTTTTTTTTGTTGTTGTATTAACCATAATATAAGATTACTTTTGCAGCTAAATTTAACTGCTATTCAGTAGTTTACTAAAAATATAAAATGAAAAATTTAAAAGTAGTTGTGTTAATGACATTTCTTACATTATTTATGTTGGGTAATGCACAAAAGAAGAAAGTGGCTGTTGTAACATTTTATGCAGACAAAATGATAGACTTATCAGCACTTGATGCTTCTGCAGATTTAATTGCAAAAAACACCAACCTAAGTGATGACCCCAATTTTAATTTAACTGAGCCACTTAATAAATTGCATGACGCTTTTTTTAGTGAATACGCTGAAAATTTTGATTTTGAATTTATAGCAGAAGAAGATGTATGGGCTAATGAAACATATAAAACGTTTAAACCTACTTATGAAGAAGCAGGAAGCATAAATAAAGATATAGAATCAACTACAACGGTTCAAGGCTATAAGGTTATCCCTAATTACAGACAAAATGTTAAAGATTTAAAAGGCGTTGCAGAAGATTTAGGTGTAGATGCTATAATGTTTATTCATTTAGATTTTGGTTTTGTGAAAACAGGAGTTGGTAGTTTTGGTTATGTTAGCATACAAGCAAGATTTAGTATGGATTTATATTCTAAAGATAATAAGAGTATTTTTCAGTTTCATGAAGTTGCGGGTTCTTCAAAAAAAGCAGCTATGGTAAAAGGTATTCCTGTTATGAGTACAGATAAGATTCAACCAATGTGTGAAAGCGCAGTAGATAAATTAATGAAAGATTTGAATAAAAAAGTAGCGCGTTTAGCTAAAAAAGCGAACAAAAAAATGTAAATCTTTTCAATTAAAAATAATCTTTTAAATCCTATGCCATTAGTTTGGTTTAGGATTTTTTTATATTTAAACACAAATAAAATTTATGATGAAAAAAGCACTTTCAATAATCTTAATAGCATTAGTTTGTTCATGTTCTTCGAGTAAAAAAACGTCAAACTCTAATGAAGTAACACCTGAAATCACAGAAAAAGCCATTAGAGCAAGTATGGAGTATTTAACTTCAGATGAATTGGAAGGGAGAGCAACAGGAACCGAAGGCTTAGAAAAAGCCGCTGTTTTTATAGAAAACTATTTAAAGTCTAATGGTATTAAACCTTATTTTAAAACGTATCGTGATTCGTTTAAACTAAATGATTTAGATGGTTACAATATTGTTGGAGTTATTGAAGGAAATGACCCAAAACTTAAAAATGAATATATAATTCTAGGTGGACACTACGATCATATTGGTAAAGGAAAAGTAGTAGAAGGAGATTCAATTGCAAATGGCGCCAATGATGATGCTTCTGGTACCATAGCGGCTATGGAATTTGGGAGGTATTTTGCCAAGACTAAGAGCAATAAACGTAGCATTTTAATTACATTATATGATGCTGAGGAATTAGGTTTAAAAGGCTCTGCTCATTTAGCTAAACGTTTAAAAGATAAGGGGGTGAATGTTTATACAATGATTAATTTTGAAATGATTGGTGTACCTAGAGCTTCAACGGAACCAATGGCTTATATGAGTGGTTACGAACGCTCTAGTTTAGCTGAAACTTTAAATAAATATGCAGGTGAGGAAGTTGTTGGTTTTTTTGATAGAGCAAAAAAGATGAATTTATTTATGAGGTCAGATAACTTTCCCTTCTTTAAAGAATTAAATATACCTGCACATGCCATTTCAACTTTCGATTTTACAAATTACGATTACTACCATCATGTAGATGATGAAGCCGATAAAATGGATTATGAGCATATGGTTAACTTTATTAATAAGATGATTCCTGCATTAGAAGGCATGATGAACGTACCAACAAAAGAAGTGATATTAAAAGATGAATAAAAATATTATTATAACAGGGACAAGTCGTGGAATTGGATTTGAATTAGTTCGCCTATTGGCAAAACAAGGCCATAATGTTTTAGCATTATCGCGAAATACAAAGCCAATAAGTCAACTTCATTTTGATAATATTTCATCCTTTGCATTTGATCTATGTAATGAAGTCGACTATAAAAAAGTAGCAGACTTTATTAAAAAAGAATGGAAGCATGTAGATATTTTAATTAATAATGCTGGTGCCATAATTAATAAACCTTTTGCACAAACAACATTTAAAGACTTTGAAAAAGTATACCAAACCAACGTTTTTGGAGTGTCAGAATTAACACGAACGGTACTTCCATTTATGAAGAACAATGGGCACGTAGTGACCATTAGTTCAATGGGAGGTATTCAAGGAAGTATGAAGTTTGCAGGATTATCAGCATACAGTTCTAGTAAAGGTGCTGTAATTACTTTGGTAGAGTTACTCGCTGAAGAATATAAAGAAACAGGTCCTCAATTTAATGTCTTAGCATTAGGAGCTGTTCAAACCGAAATGTTAGAAGAAGCTTTTCCTGGCTATCAAGCGCCGACATCGGCTAAAGAAATGGCAACATATATTCAAGATTTTGCCTTAACAGGAAATAAATATTATAACGGAAAAGTATTGCAGGTTTCTAATTCTACACCTTAATATATTGATGTCATAGCTAAAGCTGACTTTTAATTAAAAAAGCCAATTGTTTTTATATCATTTGTGTTATTCTAACAATAGGATAATAAAATATTAAAGCTAATTTTTATATTTATAAAAATAACCAGAGAAATGAGTCTAAAATTACCAAACAAAATACGTTTCATTTTCGTTGCTTTTTTATTGTTTTTTATTTTTCAAGATGTAAATGCGCAAACATTTAATCGGGTAGAAAACACTGTTGGTTTAGGGGTACTTCGAGAGAATAATGGAGTCGCCGTAGCCGACTATGACGGTGATAATGATTTAGATATTTTCGTGGTTGCAAAGGCAAAAGACGATCCTACTAGCCCTAAAACGTTAAGTCGCTTATTTCGAAATAATAATGACGGAACATTTACCGATGTTACAGAAATAGCTGGTTTTACTAATTTATTACTCCAAGAAGAAGGTGGTGGCGAATACTTTGGTTTAGCTGGAAATAAAAATGGTGCATTTTGGGGAGATTTTAATAATGATGGATTTCCAGATTTATTCTTAACCTACTCATTAAAAGTACAATTATGGCAAAATTTAGGTAATGGCACGTTTGTTAATATTACAGAAAGTGCTGGATTTACAACTTTTAATGAATGCTATAATACAGGAGCAACTTGGTTTGATTATAATAATGATGGCTATTTAGATATCTATATTAATGATTGGTCGGGTTGTGGCACAAACCAACTCTATAAAAATAATGGAGACAATACATTTGAAGATGTAACAGTTGAAATAGGCCTTTTTTCAGATGTAAGTAGACATAGTTATACTGCATTGCCTTTTGATTTTAATCAAGATGGTTTTATGGATTTACTAGTTTCAAACGACCTAAGTAAAGCTAATTATGTCTATATAAACAATAATGGTAATTCATTTGTAGAACAAGCAGCAGACTATGGTCTAGCTACTATGGGAGATGATATGGGAATTACAATAGGTGATCATAATAATGATGGTCATTTTGATTTATTTATAACTACAATAGATCAGAATTTTTTCCTTCGTAATAATGGTGATAATTCGTTTAGCGAACAGGCCGAAGCGTATGAGATTAACGCTACAGGATGGTCTTGGGGAACACGATTTTCTGACTTCGATTTAGATGGAGATGAAGATCTGTTTATTGCTAATGGTTATGATTTGGGTAATAGAAGCGCAGAACAAAATTTTTATTTTAGAAATGCTTTTGTAGAAGGCGAAGATAAATTTTATAATGTTTCAGCTCAGTTACAATTAAACGATTTAACTATAAGTGTAGAAGCTATTGATTGGGATTACGATAACGATGGAGATATCGATTTATTTATTACTAATAGTGATAGACCATCATTTCTATACGAAAACAAAACCCTAAATTTTGATACTACAGATCCTGCTGTACATTTTTTCAAAATTCAATTAGAAGGCACAACATCAAATCGTGATGCCATAGGTACAATAGTGACCCTAACTACAGAAAACGGAAGCTTAAAACGTTATTATTCTGGTGTAGGCTTATTGAGTCAGAGCTTACAAGCGGTCCATTTTGGTCTGGGTGAAGCAACTACAATTACAGAACTAGAAATAAAATGGCCATCAGGCTTAATTGAAACTTATAACGATTTAAGTGTAGATACAACTATAAAGGCAATTGAAGGACAGGGTTATGAGGAGTTAAATATTATACCAAGCCAGAAAACTTATGGCTGTACAGACCCTTTGTCTTGTAGTTATAATCCTAATGCAACCTTAGACGATGGCTCTTGTAGTTATATTTTACCCAACACTATTGTGGGTAATTTATCATCGTCTTTTCTCTCTACAGAGGTGTATACTTATAGCATTGGAGCTGAATCAATAGCGAATTGGCAAGTTGTAGGTGGAGAGATTTTAAGTGGCCAAGGTACAGATACAATTACCGTGAAGTGGCATATAGAAGAATCGGGTTCTGTTACAGTAACAGAGTCTACTGAAGATTGTATTAGTTTAGCAACTTCTGTTCAGGTTAATTTGAATGCAGATAACCTTCCTGAAGATATATCTATTGCAAGATTATGGAATGAAGCTTTATTAGAGGCCATAAGACGAGATTATGCAAGACCAACGATACACGCTAGGAATTTGTTTCATTCTAGTGTCGCGATGTATGATATTTGGGCCATTTATGACGATGTTGCAAGACCTTATTTAATAGGGAATACAGTAAATGGATTTAGTAGTACTTTGTCAGACTTTACTCCTTCTGAAAGTATAGAGGAGTCAGAGAAAGAAGCGATTAGTTTTGCAATGTATCGTTTGTTATCTCATCGTTTTCAAAACTCACCAAATGTTGAAATTACTCAAGCTAGATTTGATTTGTTAATGGACAAGTTAGGTTACGATACATCGTTTACGTCTTTGTTATACGAAAATGGAAGTGCAGCAGCTTTAGGTAATTTTGTTGGACAGATATTAATAGATTATGGTTTGCAAGATGGCGCAAGAGAAGCTACTGGCTATGATAATGGTTATTATGAACCAATAAATGTACCTTATGCTTTAGATGTCTCTTTTCACCCTCCTATAAATGACCCTAATAGATGGGAGCCACTAAGTTTAGAAACTTATATTGACCAAAGTGGTAATATCGTAGAAGGTAATGTACCTCCTTTTCTAAGTCCTGAATGGGGAAATGTATTACCTTTTGCCTTAAAAGAAGAGGATAAAGTGGCATACGAAAGGGATGGGAATGTCTTTAATGTGTATCACGATCCATCAAATCCACCTTATATAAGTACAACAGAAAATACTTCAGAAAGTGAAGCTTATAAATGGGGATTTTCAATGGTATCTGTTTGGCAATCGCATTTAGATCCTAGCGATAATGTTATGTGGGATATTTCACCAAGCGCAATAGGAAATGTAGATATTAGTACGTTTCCAACAAATTATGCCGACTATCCAAGTTTTTATAATTTTACAGAAGGTGGTTCTAATAGTAATGGACATGCTATAAATCCGTTTACAGGTAATCCTTACGAACCTAATATTGTGCCTCGTGGTGATTATACTAGAGTATTAGCAGAGTTTTGGGCAGACGGTCCAGATTCTGAAACTCCACCAGGTCATTGGTTTACACTATTAAATTATGTTAGTGATCATCAGGAATTTGAAAAACGTTTTGAGGGAGAAGGAGACATTTTACCCCCTTTAGAATGGGATGTTAAATCTTATTTTATATTAGGTGGAGGTATGCATGATGCTGCTATTTCTGGTTGGAGTATAAAAGGGTGGTATGATTATATTAGACCAATATCTGCCATACGTTATATGGCAACACAAGGGCAAAGTTCCGATCCTTCATTGTCTAACTATAGTGTTTCTGGTATCGAATTAATTGATGGTTATATCGAAGTCGTAGAGTTGGGAGATCCTTTGGCGGGTCTTACTAATGAAAATGTAGGTAAAATAAAGATGTATACTTGGAAAGGTCATGACTATATAAGTAATACAGAAACAGACCAAGCAGGAGTAGGTTGGATATTAGCAGAAGATTGGTACCCTTATCAGAGACCAACTTTTGTGACACCACCATTTGCAGGTTTTGTATCTGGACACTCTACGTATTCTAGAGCAGCAGCAGAACTAATGACTATGATAACAGGTGATGAATTTTTCCCTGGAGGTATAGCCGAATTTGTCGCAAAAAAGAATGAGTTTTTAGTATTTGAAGAAGGACCATCACAAGATGTTGTTTTACAATGGGCAACTTATAGAGATGCTTCAGACCAAACGAGCTTAAGTCGTATTTGGGGTGGAATACATCCACCAGCAGATGATATTCCCGGACGATTTATTGGTCAAGTGGTAGCTGAAGATGCATTTAGCTTTGCAATACCTTATTTTGAAGGTGAAGAATTAAGTGTTACTGAAGTTGCTTCAGAAATGGGAGTCTATCCTAATCCAACAACTAATGGTAAATTGCATATTTCAAATACAAAAACGAATGACCGCATTGAAGTGTATGATATGAGAGGACGTAAAATTGAAATACGAGATAGAGGCTATAATGAATTGACAAATACAACAACAATTACGTTAACTAATACTGAAATAGGTTTATACCTGCTGAAAGTAAATACTAGTACCACGATGATTGTGGTTAATAATTAATCATTATAGTTTTTAAAATCAATTTTGATTGCTGTTGTGGTTTGACCTTCAATCGTAATGTGTTGCTTTTTTATAAGAGCCTTTAAAGTATCTCTTTTTATAGCGTTATGTTGTTTTACGGTATAACCAAAATTGATGTTTGTTGTAGAATCATTAATTACTTCTACAGATCCAATTTGATATAAATCTTCTACTATAGGATAATCGTCATGGTCTAAACTATCTAAAATGATATTTGAAATCAGAATAGTGCTTGATTTTTTAGAAGTTTCAAAAGCTACATTTTTTTTAGATAAGTAAATTAGGTCGTATGTTTCTTGTAGTTTTTCTTCAACAATATGTAATTCATTAAAGTAAGGTTTTTCTATAGTTAATGTGTTGGCGTCATCGAATTCTAGACGTTCCATTTCAGAATGCTCAATAGATCTTTCATTGCTATTATTGCAACTACATAAGATTAAAACCAAAAGCGTCAAATAGCGTTTCATTCTACAATAAATTTAAGTTTCACAATTTTACCATCAGCATAGGTTTTGCTCAGAATCTTCATTTGTTTTAAACTTTGCGTTGGTGTTGTGAGTTTAGTAATGAATTCATGTTTTGTGTATAATTCGATACCTATATTATTGGGGAAAATTTGATAAATTAAAGCATCATTAGAAAAGATCTTTTCGAGATTTGCTTTATGTGCTTTCCAGTCAATAAGGTTTTTGCTAGAATAATAATCGAGCATTAAAGCATAATCATCTGTATTTAATTTGACTTTGCCATTGTCTATGTTTTTTATCGATTTAACAATGGTATCCGTTTTATGATAAGGAGATTGTACCACAAACGTTATATAGTCTGCATCTGTCGTATACGTAAAACAGCCATTATGATCAGATTTTATATAGGTTGGAGTTTCATCAATATTTAGAATTTTTATATCTAAACGAATTGAATTTATAGGTTGCCCTTTAATGTCATCTATAAAACAAATGGTATAGGTATGACTTCTATTGGTGAACCAAAAGGCTATTAAAATTGTTAGTAGCACAATCGGTAAGAGATAAAATTGTAAGGCTTTAGATTTTTGTTTAGAGACTTTGCTGTTCGCAGTTTTAAAATCAGACCAGTTTTTAAATCCAACATAAGTGCTGAGTAAATTAAGCATATCTACCCTTGGTAATTTATCAGTATCGTTTTTAAAATAGGTATAAAACCATTTTTCGCTGACACGTGTTTTTACACGTTCAAATAAATCTTCTTGAAACACTACAATGTCATTTCCACTCCAGTCTTTTACAGACTTAGAAGCATTGTGCTGTTTCAGAAAGGTTTTTAAAACCAATTCCTTAAGGTGAACGAATAATTCTAAGTCGTTAGAAATCAATAGTTAGTTTGCTTTAGTGCTTCTGTTTCAGTATTGTACACGCTTTACAATTGTTTTACAACGGCTTTACAATTGCTAATACATGTTTCAATATAGATTTGGTTTTAAATCTTAAAAATAAAGAATTATGAAACGTAAATCATTAAAAACAGTATTAAAATTATGGGTACTAGCCGTATTATTAGTGGCATGTAATCATTCAGAGTCCTCGGAAAACTTTGCTTTAGAAAGTGTTGAGGTTAAAGCCGATTTTGAAGCCGTTAAAATCGATGATAGTACTACCGAGACTCCAAAATTAGAATTAAAACATTTAAAAATCATTAAATCTGCAAATGTGAGGTATAAAGTTGAAGATGTAAAAATAGCTACAGAACGCGTTAAGCATATTTCTGAAGCATACAATTCTTATGTCTCAGATTTACGCTTCGAGAATAATCTTTATAAAAAAGAAAACCGATTCACGTTAAAAGTACCTTCTAAAGATTTTGATGTTATTATGGATTCTATAAGCAGTGTTGCCGAATTTATTGAATATGAAAATATAACCACTAAAGATGTGACTTCAGAATTTATAGATGTGGAAGCTAGATTGAAAACAAAATTAGAGGTTAAGGAGCGCTACGAATCTATTCTTAGAACAAAAGCAAAAAGTGTTGAAGACTTATTAGGTGTTGAAGAAAAATTACAACGTATTCAAGAGGAAATTGAATCCAGTCAAGGACAATTAAAATATTTAACCAATAAAGTGGCTTTTAGTACCATTCAGATTGATTTGTATGAAACGGTAGAATATAAAGAAGAACCAGAGCATTATAAAAAAACGTTTTTATCAGAAATTAAAGACGGTTTTACTTCAGGTTGGGATGTTCTGAAATTGTTTTTTATAGGTCTAGTGTATATTTGGCCATTTGTAATAATAGGAATTGTTGTGTTTATTTTGATTAGAAAAAGACTTAAAAAGTAATAATTTAACGCTTATTTTTGCAGTAATGCAAACACAGCTTTTAAATTTTATTCCTCCTGCGGCACAACCCATGATTACAGAGCTTTTAGCTATTGATCATTTAGTCGTAAAAGTGAAAAATGAGCGTAAAACGCGACACGGAGATTATAGAGAATTACCAAATGGGAAACATCAAATTACGATAAATTCTAATTTAAATGTTTATCGATTTTTAATTACACTAATTCACGAGATAGCCCATTTTGAAGCTTATAAAACATACGGAAGGCTTATTAAGCCACATGGAAAAGAGTGGAAGCATACCTTTCAGCATTTAATGTTGCCGTTTTTAAGGCCCGAAATTTTTCCGTTAGAGTTATTGCCATTATTAGCTAATCATTTTAAAAATCCAAAAGCGTCTAGCGATACAGATACGCAGCTCGCCTATGCCTTAAAGCAATTTGACGAAAGTAACGATAAGACCTATGTTTTTGAAGTACCTTTGAATACAACCTTTAAACTTTACAACGGTAGAGTGTTTAAAAAGGGAAATAAAAGAAGAAAGCGCTATGAATGTGTAGAAATTAATTCGGGTAAATTATATTTGTTTAACCCCAATGCAGAAGTAGAGGTTTTAGATTAAAACATAGATTGATGGATAGCAAAAATTCAAATTATTACGCCATTTTAATGGCAGGAGGAGTTGGTTCAAGATTTTGGCCTGTAAGTACGCAAGATTTTCCTAAGCAGTTTCACGATATGCTTGGTACAGGTGACACGTTGATACAAAAAACATTTAATCGCTTAGCACAGTTAATTCCAGAAGAGAATATTTTTATATTAACTAACGAGCGTTATAATGATCTTGTTTTTGAACAATTACCAAACGTTACCAAACGTCAAGTGGTTTTAGAACCAGCCATGCGTAATACAGCTCCTTGTATCTTATATGCAGCCTTAAAAATTCAGAAAGAAAATAAAGATGCAGTAATGATTGTAGCACCAAGTGATCATTGGATTGAAGATGAAGAGGCTTTTTCTAATAATGTAAAAACAGCTTTTGAGTATTGTGAATCTAACGATGCTTTAATGACTTTGGGGATTACGCCTACATTTCCTAATACAGGTTATGGTTATATTGAATATGATAAATCGGCTACAACTGAAATTAAACAAGTGAGTCAATTTAGAGAAAAACCCGATTATGAAACGGCAAAGTCTTTTATAGATCAAGGTAACTTTTTGTGGAATGCCGGGATTTTTATGTGGAGTGCTAAATCCGTTATTTCGGCATTCAAAAATAACCAACCTAAATTGTATCAATTATTTGAAAGTGGTTACAGCGTTTACAATACAGAATTTGAAGACGATTTTATTCGTGATAATTACGAAAAAGCAGAAAACATATCTGTAGATTATGCGCTTATGGAAAAGAGTGATAATGTTTATGTGATTCCTGCTACTTTCGATTGGAATGACCTAGGAACTTGGGGAAGCCTATACGATAAGTTAGATAAAGACGACAATGCTAATGCTGTGGTTAATGCTAAAACCTTATTAGAAGATGCTCATGGTAATATGATTCGTTCTAAGGCAGATAAAATTATTGTTGTCGATGGACTAAAAGATTATATCATTGTAGATAAAGACGAAGTTTTGCTTATCTTTCCTAAGGAAAAAGAACAAGATATTAAAAAAGTGCTACAAAATGTAAAAGCCAATTTTGGTGAAGAATATGGATAAACCTTTTGTTTTATTAGCGGTATACATTTAATATATTGATTACTGATTTTTAGGTTTTTAATTATAAAATTTGATTTTTTTTTAAACTATGAGCGAAGAACATAAATTTAATTTTTCAGAGGAAGAGGAGCAGCGCATCACTAATGAGATGAACAAAGAGAAAGCTGTTGAAGAAAAGAAGGACGCCGTTAAGAAAGATGCACAAGGTTTATTTGCAAGTATAAAATTGTTTTTAACTGAATTACTCGATTTTAGAGATGATACAGATAGAGATGCCACCATTACTGCTATTAAGCATGATATTCCATTCAAAGGGGCAACCGCTTGGATTTTGGTTTGTTCTATTTTTGTGGCTTCCATTGGTTTAAATGCAGATTCTACAGCTGTGGTTATTGGAGCCATGTTAATTTCGCCATTAATGGGGCCAATCTTAGGGGTTGGAATGTCTATAGCTATTAATGATATTGATACATTAAAGAAGTCTTTAATAAACTTAGCCACAATGATTGTCTTAAGTTTATTAACGGCATTTTTATTCTTTTGGTTATTTCCGCTGAGTACAGAAACTTCAGAGCTTTTAGGAAGAACGAGACCAGACATTAGGGATGTCTTAATTGCTTTCTTTGGTGGTTTGGCACTGATAATTGCACGAACCAAAAAAGGAACAATTGCTTCTGTGATATTTGGTGTTGCTATTGCTACAGCCTTAATGCCGCCTTTGTGTACAGCAGGTTATGGTTTGGCTATTGGTAATTGGAACTTTTTTGGTGGAGCCATGTACTTGTTTACCATTAACACCATATTTATAGCATTAGCAACATTCTTAGTTTTAAAAGTATTGCGTTTTCCAATGCTTAAATATGCTAATTCAGCAAAACGGAAACGTATTTCTAGAGTAGCAATGGCCGTTGCTGTTATTGTAATGATTCCTGCAATTTGGACATTTTTAACGGTATTGAACGAGAGTAAAATAGATATGGCTTATAAGAGTTTTCTAAAAGATGAAATAACAGAAAATCGTAGTCTATGGTTATATAATGAAGACCTTGATATGGATTCTAGAACGATAAACTTGTATTTTAATGGAGAAGTAAGTGATGAAATCGTTACTTCTTGGCAAAATGCTAAGAATAAGTCTGCCGCTCTTAATGAGTTTAAATTGGTTATAAACGCTAATAAAACCAGAAGTGTAGATCGTATGGCACAATCTCTAGATAGAGCTTATGCAGATTTAGATAGAAAAGATAATGTCATTGAAGGTTTGCAAAAACAAATAGAAGAGTTGCAATCAAATATCTCTAATTTAAATAAAGTAATAGAATCTAAAAACACCAATGAAAATGCGGTGTCATTTAGTGAGTTATCTCGTGATGCTAAAATTAAATTTAATGATTTAGAGTATTTTGGTTATGCTAAAATGTTAGAGTCAAAAGATTTTATAAATATAGATACAGTAACTGTCGCTAACGTGAGATGGAAAGTTCAACTTGCAGATAGTTTAGTTTTTATGAAAGAGCGTGATTTACAAACATGGCTAAAAAATGAATTGAAAGTAGATACCGTATTTATAAAACGAAACTAAACATTAGTCACTTTCTTCGAGATACATTTTTCGTACTTTCTTAAATAGATTAGAAGAGTAAACAAAGTCAGTTACCACTTCGTTATCAGTTTTAAATATGGTTTTGTTAGAACCTTCCCATGCTTTTAACCCATCTTTTAAGAATACAATTTTTTCACCAATTTCCATTACAGAATTCATATCGTGAGAGTTGATGACTGTAATAATATTGAATTCGTCTGTAATTTCTTGAATTAAATTATCGATAACAATAGCAGTTTTTGGATCTAAACCAGAATTGGGTTCGTCACAAAATAAGTACTTAGGGTTGTTTACAATTGCTCTAGCAATAGCGACACGTTTTTGCATACCGCCAGAAGCTTCACTAGGCATTTTTTTATGAGCATCAGGCAGATTAACACGGTTTAGAACCACATTAACTCTATCTTCCATTTCACTTTTACTTTGTTTTGTAAACATACGTAATGGAAACATCACATTTTCGGCAATAGTCATAGAATCAAATAAAGCACTGCCTTGAAAAACCATGCCTATTTCGGCACGTAATGCTCGCTTTTCATTAGGACTTAATTTGCTGAAAATCTTTCCGTCATAAGAAATTGAGCCTTCTTCATATTCAAATAAGCCCAATAAGCATTTTAAAAATACCGTTTTACCTGAGCCACTTTGTCCAATAATTAAGTTGGTCTTTCCTTTTTCAAAAGAGGTTGTTATGCCTTTTAAAATATGGGCATCTCCAAACGATTTATGTAAGTCTTTAACCTCTATCATAATTAGCCAAGTAATAAACTGGTTAGTAAAAAGTTAACTAATATAATCATAACACTAGTCCATACAAAAGAAGTTGTACTCGCTTTACCAACTTCTAAAGCGCCTCCTTTCATAAAATAACCGTAATACGAAGGTATAGTTGCTAATAAAAATGCAAATACAAAGGTTTTTACAAAAGCGTAGATGAAGTGAAACGGAATAAAGTCCATTTTTACTCCTTCAATATAATCTTCCATAGTACCATAGCCACCATAGACACAAGCTACAAGTCCTCCAAGAATCCCTAAAAACATGGCGATAGAGATTACAAAAGGATAAAGCGTTAGAGCAATAAATTTTGGAAAAACAAGGTAGTTAATAGCATTTATTCCCATAACCTCTAGTGCGTCAATTTGCTCAGTAACGCGCATTGTTCCTATACTTGATGTGATAAAAGAACCAACTTTACCCGCCATAATTATAGAAATAAAAGTTGGAGCAAATTCTAGTATTATAGATTGTCTAGTGGCAAAACCTACTAGATATTTTGGCATCAAAGGACTCGTCATGTTTAACGAAGTTTGAATAGCAACAACTCCTCCTACAAAAAATGAAATAAAAGCAACAATTCCTAATGAGCCTATAATAAGATCATCTATATCTTTTAAAATTAAAGGTTTCATCACAGACCATTTTGTAGGTCTACGAAAAATATCCTTAATCATTATAAAATAAGTGCCTATATTATGTAGGTAAATCATGTTTAATTTAATTAGTGCTAAAGTATAAAAAATGATTAGGAAATTACCCTAAATTAAAATTAAGATAACATAAAAATTGTATTTTTGAGATTGATATAAAAGACATATAGAAATGAAAAAAATCTTCACTATAGCTTCCATTTTGTTTTTGTTTAATTCTTGTAGCTCTCAAAATACTACAATAGAAACTACAGAAACTACCTCTATAGCAGAAACAAGCTCTAGACCTAAACTAGTTGTTGGAATTGTGGTAGACCAAATGCGCTATGATTATTTAACACGTTTTGAATCTAAATTTGGAGATGGTGGTTTTAACCGCATGATAAATGAGGGATTTAATTGTAAAAACAATCATTTTAATTATATACCAACCTATACAGGTCCAGGACATGCATCTGTATACACGGGAACTACTCCAAAAATTCATGGAATCATAGGTAATAACTGGTATGATAAGGAAACTAAAGAAATGGTGTATTGTGCAGGAGATGACAATGTGAAATCGGTGGGAACTGAGCATAAAGCAGGGAAAATGTCACCACACAGAATGCAGACAACAAGTTTTGCTGACGAGAACAGGTTGTTTACGCAAATGCAAGGTAAAACTATTGGGATTTCTTTAAAAGATAGAGGAGCTATTTTGCCAGCAGGTCATGTTGCAAATGCAGCATATTGGTTTCATGGAAGAGATGAAGGGCGTTGGATTTCAAGTTCGTTTTATATGAATGATTTGCCAAAATGGGTAAAAGATTTTAATACCGAAACTCATGCAGAATCTTATTTAAAAGAATGGAATACTCTTTATGATATTTCAACGTATACTGAAAGTGGTGTTGATGAAAATACGTTTGAAGGAGGCTTTAAAGGAAAAGAAAAGGCTACATTTCCTTACGACTTAAAAGCATTAAGTAAAGACAATAGAGGTTTCGATATTTTAAAAGCAACACCTTATGGCAATAGCTTAACTACAGATTTTGCTATAGCAGCAATTAAAGCAGAAGGTTTAGGGCAAGATCAAATTACAGATGTTTTAGCGGTAAGCTTTTCTGCGACGGATTATGTAGGTCATAATTTTGGTGTAAACTCTAAAGAAATCCAGGACACCTACTTGCGTTTAGATAAAGATTTAGAACGCTTATTTATATATTTAGATGCTACTGTGGGTAAAGGGGAATACACTGTTTTTCTTACTGCAGATCATGGAGCAGTAGACGTACCTTCTTATTTAACTTCGGCAAGAATACCTTCTGGTTACGTAGATAATAAAGATAGAAAAGAAAAATTTAATACTTTTTTAGAGGCGACTTATGGCACTAAAGATATTGTTGAAAATATTAGTAATGGACAAATATTCTTAGACAGAAAGAAAGTAGAGGATTTAGATTTAAACCTTATTGATGTTCAAAACGCGATTGCAATGGAGCAATTGGGTTATAAGAATATTTCTAAAGTTTATACAGCAACAACGATGAGTTCATCAAGTTTTTCAAATGGAGTAGAAATGTTGTTGCAAAATGGATTTAACCAAAAGCGTTCAGGCGATGTGTTGTTAGTTAATGACACAGCCTTTATTTCATATAGTAAAACGGGTTCTACTCATGGTAGTGGTTTAAATTACGATACTCATGTGCCTTTATTATTTTTTGGTAAAGGGGTTAAGCATGGTGAAACATTTGATAAAACTGTAATTCCAGATATTGCGCCAACAATTTCTGCACTTTTAGGCATTAGTTTTCCAAATGGAGCGACGGGAAAACCTTTAGGGTTTGTTATTGATTAAACGCTTATTTTGAAAAGAAAACCAATATTTACTATAATAGCCATCATCATTGTCATTGGCATTTACAGTTATGAGTATATTTTAAACTCAGAAGAAAAAACTAAAATCGTACATGAAGGGCAAACGGTAAAAGAAGGCACCAACGCGTATTACTTGCCAACAAGTACAACGAACCAAATAATTCATCATCAAAATTATTCCTTATCGTATAGCGAGCCTCATGAACAAGCCGAATGGGTGGCTTATGAGTTAAAAGCATCACATCTAAGTTCTACAAACCACAAGCGGCCTTATTTTGAAATCGACAATGCAGTAAAAACAGGAGCTGCACATTGGGGAAATTATAAAAAATCTGGTTACGATAAGGGGCATTTGTGTCCTGCTGGAGATAGGCGTTTTACTAAAGAAGCGCATGACGAAACTTTTTTAACGAGTAATATAAGTCCACAAGAACATAAATTTAATGCAGGTGTTTGGAATAGGTTAGAACAGAAAGTAAGGTATTGGGCGAAAAAGAATGATGGAGTTTTTGTGATTACAGGAGGTGTTTTAAAAGACAATTTAAAGGCTATTGGAGATGAAAATGTTTCAGTGCCTAATCAATTTTATAAAGTAATATTAGATAATACTAAAGGGCGAATTAAGATGTTGGCTTTTTTAATGGATCACAAAGATTCGGATCTACCTTTATATAAATTCGTGGTTTCTGTAGATGAGGTTGAAGCTGCAACTGGAATTGATTTTTTTCCGCAGTTAGATGATGCTATTGAAAATACATTAGAAGCATCGAGTAGTTATAAAAGTTGGAGTTTCTAAGTGATTTCTCGCTCTAATTAGAAAAAAATAATAGCGTACTGGTAGTGTTTTTATTTTAGAAATTTATCCTTTATACCTTTCCAACGTAAATCCCTAATAAATTTTCCTTCAGCTTTAGAAACCAAAAAATCGACTTGATTAGATTTAGCTCTAAAATAACCAGACATATAATCTGTAAACAGTTGAAAACTGCCTTTTTTATATGCGAGTTTTAAGGCCGAAATCAAAGTAATCCAAAAATGATAACGCATTTTGTACATAGCTTCTCCTTGTAAATATTTAGATGCTTTATTGTAGGATTGTCCGGTGGGTTTTAAATGCTTTATATGAAGTGTTTCGTCAGTTAAAATGTCCCAATTATAATATTTAGCCAAGAGTTCATCTACGGTATCCCAACCCATAGACGCTTTTAATTGCCCTATTTGATTAAAACATTCTTTTCTATAGGCTTTAAGAGCTCCTCTAATATGATCTTTATTGGTTAGATTTTCAAGAACCCATGCATTATTTTTTTTAATATAACAGAACCCAGAAGCCATTCCTAATTTTGGATTAGACTGAAAATGGCCTGCTATTTTTTCTAAATAATCTTTTGGAAAAATAAGATCGGCATCAAATTTACAAATGATGTTGTAGTTGTTATCTAAAGTTTCTAAACCTTTATTAAAAGCATGAATTATTTTTGATCCAGGTAAATGTTGGTCTGAAGACTTGGAGTTTACAATAGATAGCCAAGTGTATTTTGAAGCATATGTTTCAACAATATTTTGAGTAGCATCTGATGAATTATCATTTACAACAACTAATGCTTTAGGCAATAGTGTTTGTTGCGCCAAAGATTCTAAAGTTTTACCAATGTAATCTTCTTCGTTGTGAGCAGGAATGATGATGTAAATATCCATTAGAAATTTCAAAATACTAAGTTTCAAAGCTAAGTAAAACGCAATTGAAATTAGGGATTTATGCTTTGGAATTTATGCCTCTTTCTGCATAGACAATATAATAACGTGGAGTAAAATGCCTTAAAATAGGTCTTATACCAAATTTCTTTACGGGATTAGTCCATTTTTGTCGGTCTTTAATTATCCATCCTGTTTTTTCTAAAAGCCAATCGAGTTGCCAATCCTCAAACTCATGGTAATGTCTATCTCTCATATCTGTTTTACTTCTATAAGCAGAAGCAAACCAGAGTTTTAATGGTACACTGATAAGAATTCTGTCAGCTTTAATAGATTTTAAAACTTCATAAGGAGATAAGAAATGTTCAAAAATCTCAAAGGCGGTTACTACTTTTGCAGACGAGTCTTCAATTTCAGAACGTTCTTCATCTAAATCTTTACCTGTGGTATTTTCAACCGAGTAACCTTCAGAAATCATAATTTCTGAAAACGGATTTTTAACACCTAAATCTAAGATCGAATCCGATAGATTAACATGTTTTTGTAAAAACTGAAGGGTGAGTTTAAAGCGTTTATTTGGATATGTTTTTTCGTACATCTATTGTTGAATCAGTAAAATCAATATTGATATACAATAGCATTGATATTCATACCAGCGCCAACACTTGCAAACATTATAATATCACCTTTATTAATTTCTTGATTTTCTAATTGACCTTTTAAAATTATATCTAATAACGTAGGTACGGTTGCTACACTAGAATTGCCAAGCCTATTTATAGACATTGGCATTATGCCTTGAGGCGTTTTCATTTGGTATAGTTTATAAAACCGGTTCACAATGGCTTCGTCCATTTTCTCATTAGCTTGATGAATCAATATTTTTTTAACATCGGTAATGGACTTGCCACTTTTTTCGAGACAAGATTTTAATGCCATTGGTACATTAGAAAGCGCAAATTCATAGATTTTACGACCATACATTTTAATGTATCTACGTTGGTCTGTAATCTCAGGATTATTGGTTTCTCCAAAAAAGATAAAATGTGCTTCATCTAAAGCATAAGTCGCTGTTTCATGTGCTAAAATTCCACCTTTTTCATCATTTTTTTCAATAATAACAGCTCCTGCGCCATCACTATAAATCATTGAATCTCTATCGTGTTTATCAATAACTCTAGATAAGGTTTCACTACCAATTACTAAACAGCGTTTAGCAATACCTGCTGTGATAAATGCGTTGGCTTGAATGACTCCTTCTATCCAACCAGGACAACCAAAAAGTAAATCGTAACCTACGCATTTAGGATTTTTAATTTGCAGCAAATGTTTAACACGCGATGCTATACTAGGTACAGTGTCGCTCTGTTCTGTGTTATATTTTATGTCGCCATAATTGTGAGCAACAATAATATAGTCTATGCTCTCTTTTTCAATACCAGCATCTTCAATAGCTTTTGTTGCCGCAATAAAAGCAATATCACTGTTTAATTGTTTTTCATTAACATAGCGCCTTTCCTGAATACCTGTTATAGCTTCAAATTTTTCTACAATAATTTCATTAGGGCTATCAATTGAAGTTCCATCAGCATTTAAAAATTGATGATTATAAAAATCTTCATTTTTTTCAACAATACTTGGTATATAACTTCCCGTTCCTGTAATTCTAATTGCCATAGTTCTTTAATTTCAATACTACGAAGCTACTTAATATTATAGAATTTTCTATAATTTAAAGTTTTAATGCTTTAATTTTTAATGAATTCGTAATAATTGCTGTTTATAATTTGAAATGCATAAAAAAGCTTTCAATTTGTAAATTTTTTATAATACTATTTTTAAGCTTCCATGTAATCTTCAATTGGTGCACAACTACAAATAAGGTTTCTATCTCCATAGGCATCATCGACACGTCTTACACTTGGCCAAAATTTATTGTCTCTCACAAAATCTAGAGGAAATGCTGCCGCTTCTCTGTTGTATGGTAGTGTCCATTCATCAGCGGTTAGCATATCTAAAGTATGAGGTGCATTTTTTAATATGTTATTGGATTCGTCTTTAGATGATGAATCAATTTCTTTTCTAATAGAAATCATAGCATCACAAAAACGATCCATTTCTGCTTTACTTTCACTTTCTGTAGGTTCAATCATCATGGTTCCTGCTACCGGAAATGATACTGTTGGTGCGTGGAATCCATAATCCATTAAACGTTTTGCAATGTCTGTAACTTCAATGCCATTGGCTTTAAAATCACGACAGTCTATAATCATTTCGTGAGCGGCTCTTCCCATTTCTCCTGAATATAAAGTTGGGTACGATCCTTTTAAACGTTCTTTAATATAGTTCGCATTTAGTATCGCAATTTCGGTCGATTTTTTCAAGCCTCTGTAGCCTAACATTTTAATATAGCCATAAGAAATAAGGCAAACTAATGATGATCCAAAAGGAGCGCCAGAAATAGCCGAAATTGCTTGATGACCTCCTGTTTTTACAATTGGGTTTCCTGGTAAAAAAGGAACTAATTGTTCTGCTACACATATTGGTCCAACACCTGGTCCACCTCCTCCATGAGGGATGGCAAATGTTTTGTGTAAATTTAAGTGACAAACATCAGCACCAATATTTCCAGGATTAGTTAAGCCTACTTGCGCATTCATGTTAGCACCATCCATATAAACTTGTCCGCCGTTATCGTGAATAATCTGTGTGATTTCTTTTATCGCAGATTCGTAAACTCCATGTGTTGATGGGTAAGTAACCATTATCGCAGAAAGATTATCTTTATGTAATTCTGCTTTTTCTCTTAAATCTTCGACATCGATATTACCATTTTCTGAAGCTTTGGTAACAACCACTTTCATACCTGCCATAACAGCACTTGCTGGGTTTGTCCCGTGAGCAGATGATGGAATTAAACAAATGTTTCTATGGTGATCTCCACGAGACTCATGGTAAGCTTTAATAACCATTAAACCGGCGAATTCACCTTGAGCACCAGAATTTGGTTGAAGTGATGTTGCTGCAAATCCAGTGATTTCTGATAATTGGTTTTCTAATTCTTTTAATACTAATTTATAACCTATAGGCTGGTCTGCAGGTACAAATGGATGTATATTTCCCCAATTTGGCCAACTTAGTGGTAGCATTTCAGATGCTGCGTTTAATTTCATGGTACAAGACCCTAATGAAATCATTGAGTGATTTAAAGCCAAATCTTTGCGCTCTAAACGTTTTACATAACGCATTAATTCTGTTTCAGAATGGTAGGTATTAAAAACTTCAAACGTTAAAAACTCAGACTGACGTTTTAAATGATCTGGAATGGTTTTTATATGAGAAATAGATGCAATTTTATCTGTAGTGTTGCCTGTTGCATTTTCAAAAATTGAAATAATTTCATTTAAGTCTTCAATAGTTGTAGTTTCATTTATTGAAATTGTTACTGTATTGGTGTCTGGATAATGAAAATTAACTTCACGTTTTTCTGCTTCATACTTAACCTTTACAGCATCTGTTTTTATTTGAAGCGTATCAAAGTAGTGAGAGTTTACTTGCTCTAATCCTAGTTTTTCTAGAGCATTGGCTAGAGTAGAGGTAGAGTTCTTAACTTTATCTGCAATAAAAGTTAAACCTTTTGGACCATGATAAACAGCATACATTCCTGCCATAACAGCTAAAAGTACTTGAGCAGTACAGATGTTAGATGTTGCTTTGTCGCGTTTAATATGCTGTTCACGCGTTTGTAATGCCATACGCAAAGCTCTATTGCCATTTTTGTCTTTGGTTACACCAATAATACGACCAGGAACATCTCGTTTGTAAGCTTCTTTAGTTGCAAAAAAAGCAGCATGAGGACCTCCATAACCCATTGGGATTCCAAAGCGTTGTGTTGTTCCAACAACTACATCTGCCCCAAATTTACCTGGAGCTTCAAGTTTTACTAGACTTAAAATATCTGCTGCAACAGCGACTTTAATGTTTTTAGCGTTGGCTTGTTCTATAAAGGATTTAATGTCTGTAATCTGACCATTTTTTCCAGGATATTGTAATAAGGCACCAAAATATTCATCAGAAAGGTTGTATTCTGCTTCGTTACCAATTACTAATTCAATTCCTATTGGGTTTGCTCTAGTTTCTAGTAGTGCAATAGTTTGTGGCAATACTAAATCTGAAACAAAGAATTTATTGACATTGGCTTTCTTTTGAGCACGATCTCTAACGGCAAATAAAAGCCCCATAGCTTCTGCTGCTGCAGTACTTTCATCTAAAAGTGATGCATTGGCAATTTCCATACCTGTTAAATCAATAATCATGGTCTGGAAATTTAATAATGCTTCTAATCTACCTTGAGCAATTTCTGCTTGATAAGGTGTGTAAGCAGTATACCATCCTGGGTTTTCTAATATGTTTCGCTGAATTACAGCAGGTAAATTTGTAGGATGATAGCCTAAACCTATGTAAGATTTGTAGACTTTGTTGAGTTGTGATAGTTTATAAATGTGAGTTAGATACTCTTGTTCGCTCATTGCAGCATCAAGATCTAAATCGTTTTCTAAACGGATATTATCTGGAATAGTTTCAGTAATTAATTGTTCTAAATCTTTAACACCTATAGTGTCTAACATGGCTTGTTGTTCGGTTGAATTTGGGCCAATATGTCTGAGTGCAAATGAGGTTGTGTCCATTATAAAATAATTTATTTAGTTCTGCAAAAGTAAGGATTTAGCCTAGTTTTTTAGTTAATGAAAACTAAAGTTTTTAACCGAAATGATAGGTTATTAACACATTCCTTACTTTTGTTGAATGGGAGTTTTAAAACGCATCTTTAACTTTTATTTGAATAGTAGTATTCATGTTGCATTAGCCGCTTATGCCTTAGCATGGATAACACTAATAGAGATGAATGTTGATTATGATAAATCTCTCTTAAGTTTTGTTTTTTTTGCAACGATAACGGGGTATAATTTTGTAAAATATTTTGGAATTGTTAAGTTTCATCATCGCAGTTTGGCCAGCTGGCTAAAAGCGTTACAAGTGTTTTCTTTTCTAGCCTTTTTAGCTATGTGTTATTTTGTGCTAAAGCTTGAGTTTAATGCATTAGTACTTATTGTTATTCTTGGAATTATTACATTCTTTTATGCTATTCCGATAATGGTTCCTAAACAGTATTTGTTTGATGACCATAAAAATTTAAGGCAAGTCAGTGGTTTAAAAGTTTACCTTATTGCATTAATATGGATGCTTACAACGGTTTTATTGCCCATGTTAAATAATGATATTGTGATGAGTCCTGATAGCGTAATTATAGGTGTGCAACGGTTTTGTTATGTGCTTGTATTAATGTTGCCGTTTGAGATTAGAGATCTAAATTACGATAGTTTAAAGTTAGCAACAATACCTCAAAAAATAGGGGTTAAAAACACTAAAATTATAGGAGTAGCCCTTTTAGTTGTTTTTTTGATGTTAGAGTTTTTTAAAGATGAATTACTAGATGTATCCATTATTGCCATTGTAATAACGACTATTATTACACTAGTATTATTGCTTCTTTCAAACAAAAATCAATCAAAATATTTTAGTGCGTTTTGGGTAGAAGGTTTGCCTATTATTTGGCTATTGGTCTTGTTGTTGCTTCGCTAATTCTTTATCAAATTGTGATTGAAGCTTTTTTAGTTCTTCAGTTTTGAGACACTGAACTTTTGATTTTTCTATGGTTTCAGATAATTTCTTGTTTTTATTAGAATACTTCTTAGTAATGTGGCAATACATAAGACGTAATCTTAGTTTGAATTGTTCCCAAGAAGAAGCTTCATCATATTGTACTTTGTCACAAATATGCTTTGCTTCATCACAGCTAATAAATAAAAAACTTTTTTTCATTTTTAATGTCCTTGTAAACGGAATATTATTTATACCAATTATCTTCCATGCATTCTGCTAATGCAGTTCGTGCTCTGTGTATAATAACCCATAGGTTAGACGCAGTAATATCTAAATCATTACAAATGGTTTCTGTATCATAACCTAAAATGGTTTTCATCTTAAAAACGTCGGCTTGTTTTTCAGGTAATTTCCCTAAACAATCGTAGATGGCGTCACCTAATTCTGAATTCACTAAATGGTCTTCAGCAGTTTTGTCACTGGCATCTGCCACGCGCTCTTCTAACCAATCACCTTCAGTGTCTGTATCACTGTTGTAACTCATTCTAACTTCGGCTTTACCTTTATTAGAATTTATTTTTCGGTAATGGTCAATGATTTTACGTTTTAAAATAGAGATTAGCCACGTGCGTTCACTCGCTTCACCCTTAAAGTTTTTCATGGATTTAAGGCCTGCTAAGAATGTTTCAGATATTAAATCTTGAGCAATTTCTCTGCTATTAACACGAGTAATTGTGTAATTAAATAAATAATCTGAATATGATTTTACCCAATTGTTTGGGTTTATTTGATGCTTAGGCATTTTTCATTTTCATTGCTGACTCAAAAATAGGTTAAAATTTTTAAATATAATTTAGTTCTAAAAATTAAAGTAAAATTACATAGCGTGCATATCTCATTATTTTTTTGTGGCGCTAATGATATAATATCCAAAACTTTTGAGGTGTAATCCTGTTAATAATGCGTAGAATGATCCTTTTAAGTTGTGAAGACTTTCTCTTTTTATAGATTTAAAACTCAGTAATTTTTTTAGTATAAAGCCCATAATTGCAAATGGTACGTGTAGTACAGAAGGAGCAACGCTATGGGAGGTGTCTTCAATTGTAATATTTATGAAACCTAAGTCTTGTAACTTTTGCTTTATAAAAGTGTGAGTTTCCAGTTTTTCAAGACTCCAATGATCGCATAAACGGTTGTAGGCATATTCTGCTCCTTTGCAAAGATCTGAACGCTCTTTTTTTAGGAAGGCATCTGCGATGACTAATTTTCCGCCAGATTTTAAAATACGATACGCTTCTTTTAATGAATTTTCTCCGTGACCGGAATGGCAAAAGCTTTCTATGGCTACAGCCGAATCAAAGGAATGAGATTGAAATGAGGTGTGGTTATAGTTTTCTTTTAAAATAATACCATTTTTTCCTTGTAATAAATCATTCCCATGTTTCACTTGAAAATCAGAAAGCGTGACTCCATAAGTGATGAGATTTTGATGTTGTTTTAAGGCATAGCGCATCGTGCCGCCCATACCACAACCTAAATCGATGAGTCTATGTTTTTTAGTGTTAATTTGAAGTCGTTTTATAACCTGAGCATTCATTTGATTAAGCATGCTGTCGCGTTTAAAAGGATTAGTTTTAAACGGTGCATAATAACCAAAATGCATGTTAAAGTCTTGACTCCAAAATTCGTAATCTTCTGAGGCTTCGTTATAGAAATCTATCATTTCTATTTTGTTTTTTTCAGAATAGCTGTCAATAGGTAGTGCTTGTGTTTTCATGATGGAAATTTATAAGATTGAACTAAGATTTATCATTAATAACCACGTGTAAACCACAGCAAATAGTATGAACAAGGTATTCATGAAATAACTACCGATCTTGAAAATTAATTTCTGAGGTATTTGGTACATGGGATAATATGCAATTTGTGTAGCGACTTTTCCAACCCAATATGCCGCAATAAGTCCGGTTAATGCAATAGCTAAGTTTGATCCGTTTTGTAAATCGTTGGGAATTACGATAGCAATTAATCCAAAAGAAAAATTTAGACCTTGAATATATCTGCCATACGTTTTTGCGATTTCTTGATTTAGAGGTTTTAGCTGTTTCACATCATTATACCAGTCAAAAACCTTGTGTCTTATATAAGGATAAATTAATGCGGTGAATATTTGTCCACAGCCACCTAGAATGATTAACCAATTTGGAATTTGTGTTTTCATGATAATTTAATTTTATAAGTGATATAGAAATGGAATAGGGCAAGACCCATTGAAACGAATAACCATAGAAATATGAGTTGGAATCCTCCAATTCCGAAATGGCCTTTAATCCGAAAGAGTACAATAAGGTATACCGTTGTAATTACATAACTTTTAAATAGGTTTTTGACAGGTTTAGAGAGCGTTTTAAAATTAACTATAAGTGTTACACTCATTAAAATTTGAACAAGACCTAAAACAATTTGTGCCATAATGCCTCCCCAAAAAGTGAAGTAAAGAAACAGAGTAATCAGGATTAACAATTTGTTGATATCATAAAAGTGTTTCATGTTTTCTTTGTTTTTAAACTTTCAGAAAAAATTGAAAGTTTGTTTTAAAAAAAGATACCTGCTACTTCATTAGTTTTAAAACCGACTTCGTTAACCAATTTTGTTTTTGATTCACCATCTTATTCATTAAAGTATCTAAATCTTGCGTTAATTGGTTTAATGCCTTTGTTTGTTTAATGAGCTCTTTTGTTTTTTCAGTGCCATCATCTTTAATTGTAGAGACCTCTTCTAGGACTTTAATTACAGGTCTAATTTCTCTTCGGCTGCGTTCTTTGGCTACAATTTTTGCTAGTTCTTGTACGTCTTTTTCTGTGGTGAAAAATTCTTTACGTTCACCTGAAACTAAAACTTTGGTTACAATGCCCCAATCCATCAATTGTCTTAAATTCATACTGGTATTACCACGTGAAATTTTAAGATCTTCCATAATGTCTTCCATAGACAAAGGCTGCGTGGAAATAAAAAGTAAGGCTTGTATTTGAGCCATCGCTTTATTGATGCCCCAAAGTGAGCCTAAACTTCCCCAAGTGCTAATAAATTTTTCTTTTGCTTCTTGATATTCCATAATACAAATATATAATAATTTTTAAACTTTCAATAATCTTTGAAAGTTTATTTGATTTGATAATGGATATGGTCATCGTGTCGTACCGCTTTACAACCGTGAAATCGAATTTTAGATTCATGACCTAAACCGAGTGATTGTTTCAAGTGTGGCTCAATAAATAGCTTTTGGGTTGAAGGCGCAGAAAGCAATTTTTTAATTATAAGCACTGTTTTAGGTTTATCTAGTTTTAGGTTATGAATCGTTCCAAGTGTGAGATACTTTGTAAAATCATATTGCCAATAACCTTTTTCTAAACAAGATTTAAAGCTGTAATTTTTATCGGTATTAGCATAAACACCATAACCAGAAATTGAAGGTTTTTTAGAGGTTGAAATGCCATTGTGATCTAAATACATAAAAGATAAATCTATCTTTTTTCCATCATTATGACTTAAATGCGGCAATAAGGGAAAGCCATTAAAAAAAGGAAAGTTAGCATCTAAATAGGTGATTGTAATTCCGGATTTGAATAAAACATGAGCAGAATCTTCTAGTTCGCGTTTTAATTCTGGGTTCACATAATTCCTAAAAGCTAAGGGGTAAAACCAATTTCGAGGTTTTAAATGCTTATCAAACCATGGTAATTTTTCTCTTCCAAAATGAGTAGCAATTGGCGGAATGATAACAAGGTTAAATAGCAAGTAAAGTAAAGGGAAAACAATACGTTTTCCCTTTTTGATTTTATAAGAAATAATAATAGTAAGAAGCCAAATAATACCTCCAATTTGCGTGATTATTGTTAAAATTAAAATGATTGCGATATGCCCAATAAGTTTTAATAAGCTCATAAACAGTGAACGCACTAACGTTACGTTTTATTTCAACAAGCCTGCACGTCTTAATAAGGCTTCAGGTTTTGGTTCTTGTCCTCTAAACTTTTTATACAAAGTCATTGGGTTGTCGGTACCTCCTTGCGATAATACAAAGGTTTTAAACTTATCTGCCACGGTTTTATTAAAAATGCCTTCTTCTTTAAAATATTCAAAGGCATCTGCATCTAAAACTTCCGCCCATTTGTAACTGTAATAGCCAGAAGAATAGCCTCCTTGAAAAATATGCGAAAACGACGTGCTCATACAATTTTCTGCGACATCTGGATATAAACTTGTATCTCCAAAGGCTTCAACTTCATGAGACTTCACATTTGAAATATTAGAAGGATCAATACCATGCCAAGACATATCTAATAATCCAAAACTCAATTGACGTAAGGTTTGCATACCTTCGTGAAAGGTTGCTGAAGCTTTTATTTTTTCAACCAGTTCCATTGGGATGACTTCGCCTGTTTTGTAATGTGTTGCAAATAACTCTAAAGCTTCTTTTTCGTAGCACCAATTTTCTAGTACCTGACTTGGCAATTCAACAAAATCCCAATATACGCTAGTTCCAGATATACTTGGATACGTGGTGTTGGCTAACATACCGTGTAAGGCGTGACCAAATTCATGAAACAATGTTGTGACTTCATTAAAGGTTAATAATGATGGTTTACTTTTTGTTGGTTTTGTAAAGTTACATACGATAGATACATGTGGTCTTTCATTTTTACCATCTTTTATCATCTGTGGTTTAAAAGACGTCATCCAAGCACCATTTCGTTTTCCGGCTCTTGGGAAGAAGTCGGCATAGAAAATGGAAACTAATTCTCCTTCGCTATCCGTAACTTTATACGTTAAAACGTCCTCGTGATATTTATCAATGGTATTAATTTCTTCAAACTGTAGACCGAATAATTTATTAGCTACTGTAAAAGCACCATTGATTACATTTTCTAATTTGAAATACGGTTTTAATTGCTCATCATCCAAGTCGAATAATTTTTGTTTCAACTTTTCAGCATAATAACCAGAATCCCATTTTTGTAATTGATCGATGTTATCTAATTCTTTTGCGAAAGCTTCTAATTCTTCAAATTCTGCATTAGCCGCTGGTTTCGCTTTTTCTAATAATTCGTTTAAAAATGACGTTACTTTTTCTGGCGTTTCTGCCATACGCTCTTCCAACACAAAGTGAGCATGTGTTTTGTAGCCTAAAAGTTGAGCACGCTCAAAACGTAATTGCGCTATTTTAAGAACAATGTTTTGATTGTCTAGTTCATCGTTTTGAAATCCTTTTCTTCCAAAGGCTTTAGATAATTTTTCTCTTAAAGCTCTGTTGTCTGCATAGGTCATAAACGGAATATAACTTGGATAATCTAAGGTGATTAACCAACCGTCTTTGTCTTTGCTTTCTGCTAATTGTTTAGCGGCTTCTTTGGCTCCTTCTGGTAAGCCTGAAAGCTCAGACTCATCTGTAAGGTGCATTTCAAATTTATTTGTTTCCGCTAAAATATGTTCTCCGAATTTTAATTTTAATTGACTTAATTCTTTGTCAATGGCACGAAGTTTTTCTTTTTTATCTTCAGGTAAATTAGCTCCATTACGAGAAAATCCTTTATATTTTTTATCGAGAAGCGTGTCTTGCTCTGTAGTTAAATCTAAACTAGATTTAGCATCGTAAACTGCTTTTACGCGTTTAAATAAGGCTTCATTCAACGTGATGTCATTGCTGAAATCTGAAAGTAAAGGTGAAACCTCTTGTGCAATTTTCTGAATCTCGTCATTAGTTTCAGCAGAATTCAAATTAAAGAAAATACTAGATAGACGATCTAACTCTTCACCAGAATAATCTAAGGCTTCGATGGTGTTTTTAAAAGTTGGTGCTTCAGTGTTTGCTGTTATGGCATCAATTTCGGCTTTTGCTTTTTCTATGGCAATATTAAAAGCCGATAGATAATCTTCTGTTTTTATTTTAGAAAAAGGGGCTGTTTTATAAGGAGTATTGAATGAATTATTAAGAATTGTCATTTTATGTTATTTTTCTTACTAAATAATTGATAATCTGTTTTTTAACTAAAAATTAAGAAGCTGATTACATAAGTTGTTTGTACTTTTGTAAAATCTTTTTAGTGATGTATTTTACTACTAAGAATTGATTAATAGCAAAAAAAAGCCTTGATGTAAATTGAGGCTTTTTTTATAGGTTTTTTGCGGAGTCTATAACTTTAGATTTTAGTCCTTCTTTATAAACCATTATTTTGTCTAAAACACATTGGTCAGCGCTGCCTAAAATCTGAGCAGCTAAAATTCCTGCATTTTTGGCTCCGTTTAAAGCTACAGTAGCTACAGGTACTCCGCCTGGCATTTGTAAAATGGATAATACAGAATCCCAACCATCTATAGAATTACTGCTTTTTACAGGAACACCAATAACTGGTAACGGAGACATAGAGGCTACCATTCCTGGTAAATGTGCTGCACCACCTGCGCCAGCTATAATTACTTTGATGCCTCTTTTATGAGCATTTTTACTAAAATCGAATAATTTTTCAGGGGTTCTGTGTGCCGAAACGATATCAACTTCAATTTCAATATCAAAACCGTTTAATATATCTATAGCGTCTTGCATTACTGGCATGTCGCTTTTACTTCCCATTATTATGGCTACTTTACTCATTTTTATTCGCTAATTACTTCGATTGTTTGTTTTACTTGTTCTGCTATTTTACGAGCTACAGAGATCTCTTTGTTAACAATAGTTACATGGCCCATTTTACGGAAAGGTCTGGTTTGTTTTTTTCCGTAAATGTGTGGTGTTACTCCATCCATTGCAAGAATTTTTTCAATGTTTTTATACACTACATTTCCGGTATGATTTTCGGCACCAACAAGGTTCACCATCACTCCAGCGACTTTACTTTCGGTATTGCCAAGAGGTAAACCTAAAATGCATCTGATCTGTTGTTCAAATTGTGAGGTATAACTAGCTTCAATACTATAATGACCAGAATTATGTGGTCTTGGTGCGACTTCGTTTACTAAAATGTCATCAGTTTCAGTTTGAAACATTTCCACAGCCAATAAACCCACATGTTTAAATTCTGCTGCTACTTTTAATGCAACAGATTCTGCCTTCTTTGCAATAGCATCAGGAATTCTAGCCGGACAAATCACATATTCCACTTGATTGGCTTCAGGATGAAATTCCATTTCAACAACCGGATACGTTTTAACATCTCCTTGTGCGTTTCTAGCCACAATTACAGCTAATTCATTTTTAAATGGAATTAACTGTTCTGTAATACATTCCACATTTGGTAAATCCGTTAAGTCAGAAAGATTTCTAACCACTTTTACACCTGTGCCATCATAACCAAATCGAGCGCTTTTCCATACAAAAGGATAATTTAAGCCTCCATGATCTACAGCTTCATCAATTTCAGACGTATATGCAAATCTTGAGAAATCTGCTGTCGGAATATTATGATCGCGATAAAATAATTTCTGAGTCGCTTTATTCTGAATGGTTCGTAATGTTTTAGACGAAGGAAACACTTTTACACCTTGTTTTTCAAGTGTTTCTAAAGCATCTACATTAACATTTTCTATTTCAAAAGTTAATACATCAACCTGTTTTCCGAAGTTAATTACGGTGTCGTAGTCTAATAAATCGCCAACGGTGAATTCGTCGCAGGCCAGTCGTGATGGTGCATCAGGACTAGGATCTAAGACACAAGTGTAAATATCAAACTTACGCGTATCGTATAACATCATTTTGCCAAGTTGGCCACCACCAAGAATTCCGAGTTTAAAATTTGAAGAAAAATAGTTCATGTTCACTTTCCACGAAAGTGGAAATATTTTAAAAGATTCAACTTAATTTATAGCAAAAATACGCTAAATATCATATATCCCTCTAAATTCCTAAATCAAAAATCCCTTAAAAAGCAATCAAATATGTATCTTTGCAACTCTAAAATAAAAAGAAAGTGATTAAGCTTCACGATTTATACTTCAAACCTTTTATATCTGAACAAGAAATAGATACCGCTGTCCAAAAAATGGTAGATGGTATTGCTGAGGATTTAGGCGACGAAGTACCTGTGTTTATTGGGATTTTAAATGGCTCGTTTATGTTAGTAAGCGATTTTGTAAAAAAATACCCAAAGCCATGTGAAGTTACTTTTATTAAACTGGCCTCTTATGAAGGTGTGAAGTCTACAGAAGATATTCAACGCTTAATTGGATTAACCCAAGATTTAACAGGGCGTACAGTTGTTATTTTAGAAGACATTATAGATTCAGGAAACACTTTGGAAGAAGTGCATCGTATTTTTGAAAACGAAAATGTAAAGCAATTGATTATTGCAACGCTGTTTTACAAACCCGAAGCCTATAATAAAGACTTTAAACTTCATTACGTCGGTATGGAAATTCCTAATAAGTTCATCGTTGGTTATGGACTTGATTATAATGGATTAGGAAGAGATTTGCCAGATGTATATCAATTAAAAACAACACAACATATGACAAACATAGTACTATTTGGCCCTCCGGGAGCAGGTAAAGGAACACAAGCTAATTTTCTAAAAGAGAAATACGATTTAATACACATCTCTACAGGTGACGTTTTTAGATTTAATATCAAAAACGAAACCGCTTTAGGAATGTTAGCTAAGTCTTTTATGGATAAAGGAGAATTAGTGCCCGATCAGGTTACTATTGATATGTTGAATAAAGAGGTGGAGAAAAATGCAGGTGCTAATGGTTTTATATTTGATGGTTTTCCAAGAACCAATGCACAAGCAAAAGCCTTAGATGCGTTAATGGAAGATAAAGATTCTCAAATTGACGCTATGGTGGCTCTAGAGGTTGATGATGAGGTTTTAGTAGAGCGTTTACTTAAACGTGGAGAAACGAGTGGAAGAACTGATGATGCAGATGAGAGTATCATAAGAAACCGAATAAAACAATACTATACCAAAACGGCTGTTTTAAAAGATTACTACACTGATCAAAATAAATATTTTGGTGTTGATGGTGTTGGTAGTGTTGAAGATATTACAGTGCGTTTAAGTACTGTAATAGATAAATTATAAATTACCATTCCTACTAAAATAGGAATCTAACTAAAAAGATTCCCACTTTGGTGGGAAATGAATATGACTGAAGGAAATTTTGTTGACTACGTAAAAATGCATGTTACTTCCGGAAATGGAGGTAAGGGCTCGTCGCATTTACATCGCGAAAAATATATTGCTAAAGGTGGACCAGATGGCGGTGATGGCGGTAGAGGAGGTCACGTGATTTTAAGAGGAAACTCTAACCTTTGGACACTTATTCACTTGAAATTTAAGAGGCACTTTAGAGCTGGTCATGGTGCACATGGTAGTTCAGGTAGAAGTACAGGTGCAGATGGAGAAGATGTTTATGTTGAAGTGCCTTTAGGAACGGTTGTACGTGATTCTGAAACAGATGAGATTCTATTTGAAATTACCGAAGATGGGGAAGAAAGAATAGTCGTTGAAGGAGGTATGGGAGGTCGTGGTAACTGGCATTTTAAAAGTTCAGTAAACCAAACTCCACGCTATGCACAACCCGGAATTCCACTTGAAGAAAAAGATATTACTTTAGAGCTTAAAGTTTTAGCTGATGTTGGGTTAGTAGGTTTTCCTAATGCAGGGAAATCAACCTTATTATCTGTATTAACTTCTGCAAAACCTAAAATTGCCGATTACGAGTTTACAACCTTAAAACCAAATTTAGGTATTGTAGAATATCGCGATTTTAAATCTTTTGTAATGGCAGATATTCCTGGTATTATAGAAGGTGCAGCAGAAGGAAAAGGTTTAGGATACTACTTTTTAAGACATATTGAACGAAATTCAATTCTATTGTTTTTAATTCCTGCAGATGCCAAAGATATAGTAGAACAATACGAAATTTTAGAAGACGAATTAAGACGTTATAATCCTGAAATGCTAGACAAAGAACGTCTCGTTGTAATCTCAAAATCTGATATGCTAGATGATGAGTTGAAATCTGAAATATCGACCATTCTAGATAAAGACTTAAAAGCAGAATATATGTTTATCTCTTCTTTAGCACACCAAGGATTAACAGAGTTAAAAGATAAACTTTGGAAGTTGTTGAATGATTAATGTTTGAGCATTAAGATGAAAAACTACCTTAAAAATTTAGTAGAGCTCAACGATACTAAAAAGAGTAAACGCTTTGCTTATTTTATTCAGTTTTTAATTATATTTTCGGTAGTTACTTTTTCAATTGAAACCTTGCCCGATTTAAAACCACAAACTAAAGTGATTTTAAATGCTATTGAAGCATTTTGTGTTATTGTTTTTACTTTTGAGTATTTAGCACGTATTTATGTTGCAGATAATAAGTTGAAATTTATTTTCAGTTTTTTCGGAATTATTGATTTTCTAGCAATCTTACCATTTTATTTATCTTTTGGAATTGACTTAAGATCGTTGCGTCTATTGAGGATGTTCCGCTTGTTTAGATTATTCAAATTAGTTCGTTATAATAAAGCAATGCGGCATTTTGCTAATGCCATGAAGTTAGCTAAAGAGCAAATAATCCTCTTTATGATTATCACTATAATGCTCATTTATTTTGCCGCAGTTGGAATTTATTATTTTGAAAACGAAGCCCAACCAGAACATTTTTCTTCTGTATTTTCAAGTCTTTGGTGGTCTATTGTTACCTTAACAACAGTTGGTTATGGTGATGTATATCCAATTACTGTTGGTGGTCGCATTTTTACCTTTTTTATACTGTTAATTGGTTTGGGAGTTGTAGCGATTCCAACAGGTATTATTTCGTCTTCTCTAACCAAAGCAGTAGAACCAAACGAGGAGAAGAAATAGATGCCTCAAAACATTAATACAAACCTTTTTGATTTATTCGATATGAAAACATTTTTAAACCTTATAGCACTAGTCTTTTTTACAGCTAGTTTTGGACAATGTCCTGAAGGAGATGTTGTATTATTTGGACAACCTGCTGTTGATAATTTCGAAGTTCAATACCCAAATTGTCAGGCTATTGAAGGATTTCTTATTATTCAAGGAAATGATATTGTAGATCTCTCCCCATTGTCTCAGATAAATGCCGTAGGAAGTCTTCTTATTAATGATACTTCTCTTAGTAATATGCAAGGCTTAGACGCTATTACAATTACGGGTTTGAGCGAACAAGATGCTTTTATCGTTATAGATAACAACCCAATGTTTCAGGACATATTATTTTTAAATAATTACACAGTTAATGTTCCTGTGGTGTTTTTAGTTAGAGATATGCCTGCTTTAACATCTTTGGAAGGAGCCGGGAATATAACTGAGTTTATCACATTATATTTAGAAAACAACGATCAGTTATCTGACTTGAATGGTTTAAATGAGAATCTAAATATTATTGGTGGATTAGTTCAAGACCCTGTTTTATACATCAGAGAACACGCAAGTCTATCTGATATTTCTAGATTGAACACAGCGCAATTGAATAATTCGTTGACGGCAGAGATTATTAATAATACCCAACTTGCGGTTTGTGAGAATGATTTAGTGTGTAGTTTAATTGAGAATAATGCTATTTTAATTGAGAATAATGCTTTGGGTTGCAATTCAAATGCTGAAGTTGAAATAGCGTGTGAAAGCTTATCTCTAGGTGAAGTTGAAGAGGAATTATTTAAAATTTATCCCAATCCCGTATCTGGAATTCTGTTTGTTGATGGTCTCAATAATGAGAATTTTGAAAGCTTAAAAATATATTCAAGTACTGGCGAAAAAATCTTAGAAACAAACACGCATAAATTAGATTTAACAGCTTTTCAAACGGGAGTTTATTTTATTAAAATTACGACTAAGCAAGGGAGTTTAACAAAACTTGTGATAAAAGCGTAATGCGTTTTTAGTATCTTTAAACTAAAAAGATGAAAAAGTTAACGTTTCTATTTATAGTATTTTTTATCACCTCATGTGGTACAATAGTCAACTACGATTACGAAAAGTCAACAGAATTTAGTAATTACAAGAGTTATAATTATTTTGATGACATGAAAACGGGTTTAAACGAATTAGATACGAAACGCTTAATCAGAGCTATGGATAAAAAGCTCAAAACAATGGGGTTATTAAAATCAGATTACCCTGATTTTTATATCGATATACAAAGTCAAGATATCCAAAGCCGAAACCAAAGTAATGTTGGTATTGGTGTTGGAGGAGGTGGCGGACACGTTGGAGGTGGAGTTGCTATAGGAATTCCTGTAGGAATGAATAAGCAAACGCGAGAAATTGTTATTGAATTTGTTGATGATTCTAAAACAGGAATGTTTTGGCAAGCCGTGAGTGAAAGTAGTTATAATCCTAATGCAACACCAGAGAAACGCGAGGCACAGTTTGAGGCTTTAGTGGAAAAAATTTTTGCAAGCTATCCTCCTAAGTTAGAAAAGTAATTTTATCATTTTCATAACAGTTTTAACTTCAACGTTGTTTCAGTGTTTTGTAATTTTGGTGTCAACTGAAATTCAAAAGAAATGGAAGCATTAAAAGGAAAAGTAGCACTTATTACAGGTGGTACAAAAGGTATAGGTTATGGTGTTGCAGAAGCATTATTAAATAAAGGAGTAAAAGTAGTTATTACGAGTAGGCATCAGAATTCAGCTGAAAGTGCAGCTCAAGAATTGGCAGCAAAAACAAATAAATTAGATGCTATAATAGGAGTTGAAGCCGATGTAAGACGACTAGATAGTCAGGAAGCAGCCGTACAACAAGCAGTGTCAAAATTTGGCAAGTTAGATATTGTTATAGCTAATGCTGGTTTGGGGCATTTTGCAAGTATTGAGGATTTAACAACAGAACAGTGGAATGACACCATTGATACAAATCTTACTGGAGTGTTTAATTCTATTAAGGCTAGTGTTCAGGAACTCAAAAAATCAAAAGGTTATTATATTACCATTTCAAGTTTAGCTGGCGCTAACTTCTTTGCTAGTGGTTCTGCATACAATGCGAGTAAATTTGGTGTAACAGGATTTACACAGGCAGTGATGCTAGATTTAAGACAATACGGAATTAAAGTAAGTACAATCATGCCTGGTTCTGTATCGACGCATTTTAATGGTAATGTGCCAAACGATGAACAAGCTTGGAAAATTCAAAGTGAAGATATTGGTGAATTGGTCATTGATTTATTAAAAATGAATCCAAGAACTCTACCAAGTAAAATAGAAGTAAGGCCTACCACGCCTCCAAGTAAAGGATAAGTAAAGGGTAGAAAAAAAAGAGGTTTCAATTAGAAACCTCTTTTTTTTAATTTAGAATATTAACTGTTAGTTTACTGCAATTCTAACGCCTTCACTATGACTACTAAACTCTGGTGCATACATACTCTGAATGGTGCTAATGCCATTACTCATATTACCAGCATTACTCACTCGTAAATCATATTCAAAGACATAAACCCCCTTTGGTAAATAGTCCATAAAGAAATTGGTGGCCGCATCTTTGGTGCTTTCATAATACCCCAAACCATCTTGCCATTTGTACTGCGATAATACATTTACAGGTTCTAAACCAGCAGCGCGCATGTCTTTAAGATGTACAAATTCCATAGTGCGATCGGTTCTCAATTCAATTCTAACTCTAATTAAATCCCCTACTTTTAATTGACTTGCTGAGGTGATTTCGGTGATTTCTTCACCTTTATCGGTATTCGATTTTAAGAACAACTTTTTACTTAACTTTAAAGGAGTTTCAGCTGAAGTTATTTTGTCTAAATCTTCAAAATATTGCCAATATAAAGCTCCCCAAGCAATGCCTTCACCTTTTTTAGTAATGGTAACATCGGCTTGTTCTGGTTTAATTTCAGAACCATTCCAAGAGGTTTTATAATACCCTGTGCCAGCTTCTACTTTTACGTTTTCTAATGTTGAAGGTGAAATGGTTTCATTACCAACTTTAACGTCTACTTGTTCTGTAACGCTAAGCCAATCACTTCCTTGTAATAATAATGCATAAACGGCTTCGGTTGTTGCTTTAGTCGTTTTCCAACTGTTGGTCTGCTTGTTTTTAAGTAACCATATTTTTAGATTGTCTATAACATCGAGATTCTTTGCTTCGCTTTGTATACTTGTACCAATTTCCGAAAACACTTCCACCATTAAGGCTTGTGTTTCAACTGGTGCTTGGTACCAGTGCCATGAGTTGGTGTTGGTTTTCCAATACATGCCTAATTCCTCTGAAGTAATACTGTTTTCTTTTAATGATTTTACAATTTTACCAGCCGTTTTTGTGTCGTCTGATCTATGCATGGTTAAAGCCATTAGGCCTTTCGCGTATAATGAACGCGATAACCAATATTTCTGAATCTGTCCTTGGTAATACTCCATAATATTCTGAACTTCTTTCGAAGGTGTCATTTCAGGGTAAAAACTTCGTGTATATAAATAATGCAATTGGGTATGTGACAAATGATCTTTGCTTAAATCAGCATCCTTGTTGTACTTTCTGATGTCTTTATATTCTTTAACAAATTCGGCATCTAAATAGTCTATGGCGTTTTCGATCATAGAGCCTTCGACTGCGCTCAGGCTGACATTTAATTGTTTCAAATGCCCAAATCCAGCAATAATATGTTGGGTAATAAATCGATTATCACGCCCACCATTAAACCAAGGCCAAGCTCCAGAACCATGTTGATTGTTCTTTAATTTACGAACAGCAGATTGCAATTCATTATTCATTTTATTCAAGTCGAATAATAAGGCAATACGTTTTTTCTGTTCGGTTTCAGACTGTGCATCACGTAACCAAGGTGTTTCTTCAATCAATAATGATTTCAATTCTTGGTTCTTTTCTAAGTTAGACAATAAAGCGTTAGTAGATTTCCATTGGTTGAAAACAGCTTCAATTCTTGGATTCGATTTTACAATATGTTGTGCTAAGGCATTCGCATAATATCTTGAAAATGTTTGCTCGTTACACTCATAAGGATATTCCATTAAATAAGGTAGGGCTTGGACAGCATACCACGCCGGATTCGATGTCATTTCTAAGGTCAACTTATGGTGACTCAGCGTTGTTGAGGTAGTATTCTTCAGTTTATCTAAAGTGAATGTTTTTGTTTGGTTAGACCGTATCCACATTGGTAGCGTTTCTGTAACTAGCATTCTGTTAGATAAAACAGGTAAGGCATTTTGCTCGCCATCACTAAAATCACCAGCTTTTGCAATCACTTTATATTGTACCGCTTGGATGTTTTTTGGGATATTCAAACTCCAAGACACTTGCGTATTGCCTTTGGCATCAACTACAAAAGGAGAGGTGTTACTAGAATTTGAAAGTTCTGCATCAATGGATTTCCCGGTCACAGCATCAGTTAATATCAATTGAGCCATTCCAGATAATTCATTGTCGGTAAGATTTGCAATTTTAGTACTAATTGTAATTTGATCTCCTTCTCTTAAAAAACGTGGTGCGTTTGGTATCACCATTAATTCTTTCTGCGTCACTGTTTCTAATTTTGTTACGGCACTTTCTAGAGTTTTAGTGTGTGCCAATAATTGTAACTTCCATTTGGTTAAGGCTTCTGGTGCTGTAAAATTGAAGCTCACATTTCCTTCCTTGTCGGTTTGTAATTGTGGAAAGAAGAACGCGGTTTCGTTTAGGTTTTTTCTTATTTGGATGTTTTCTTCTGGTAATCCATGTATTTCCATATGTGTTGCTCCTACTATCGAAGTAGAGTCAGGAACCATCTTTGTTTTGTTGCTAGTGAATTGATATTCTGGATCAGCTTTTGTTCCATAACCAACAGCCACGACTTCTTCAAGTTCAGCAGAATCAGAAACCATTGCCACGGCTTCTGGCGAAGAAAGTCTTTTACTTCTACTTAAGTACCTGTGATTATTCCCAAAATAAAACCCAAACCAATTTAATGCATCGCGTCTTTGGTTTGGATAATAGCTAGAACGATTAAAATTATTGAATAATTTAAAATTAGTATTACCAAAACTTTGTCTAGAATTTTTACCTAGTCTTCCATGATAAACAGGGTTGTTAATAGGACTAAAATTCCAGTTATGAGATCTGAATTCATCTAAAGAGGCATCATACATGCTAGCCAATAATTCTGCAGATACTTTATCACCTTTTGGTCCTTTAATTTTAAAACTCCAAGTTTCATCTTGTCCTGGTTGTAATTTATCTCTAAAAGTGGTGGTTTCAATGTCTAAAGCAGTACTCGGGTAAGGTACATTGATATTAAAACTTTGAGATTTATATTCGTTAAAAGCGGCAAATGACGTGTGTACTGTAAAGCCGCCTAAATCGCCTTCTGTTACAGGAATGCTAATTGTTTTTTTAGAATTGTTGAGTTGGACTAACTGTGTCATTATAATTGTGTTGTCCTTTTCAATTTCTACGGTAACTGTGATGTTTTTAGCAGCAGAACCTAAGGTTAATTTTGCCATCGAATTAATTTCGTAAGTGTCTTTATCTAACTGTGCTTCATAGATTTGGTTATCTGCTATGGTCTTGTCTTTATCACTAAATAACGATGTAAAGACTTGGTCTTTTATGGGTTGTCCAAATTTATCTTGGCTTTCTGCGACAATAATATATTGGCCGGATTCCCATTTACTTAACCTTTTTAAGATGATGTTTTTTTCTTTTTCGGTATCAAATTCGGTGCTAAAAACTTCGTCGCCTTTTGCCCAATTGGTTAATTGCTCTTCATTATTATAAGGTTCGTTAGGGAATAGTGTTTTAAATTCAGCTTCAGAAAGTGTTTGGTAATCTGGGGCTTGCCAAGGTCTTGTTCTTAAAACACGATTTGGCGCCTTTAGTTTATATATTTTTAATTGTCCTTTTGCTGGTGCAAATTGTCCGTTAAGATTTTGAGACGTTAAAGTGAATTCAACGTCTTTTTGAGCTTTATCAATTTTCTGAGGAGCAACTATATTGAGTGTCATGGCATGGTAACCAACATTAACAATGGTAGATGTAGAACGAGTTTCTCCATTAATATCTGTTACATCTGCTGTGATTTCATAATTAAAAACAGGAAGATTGTCTTTAGAAACACTTTCATCAGGAAGTGCTTTAAATGTAATTTCAAATTCTCCTTTAGCATTTGTTTTGGTCTCTCCAAAAGTGATTTCTTGAGCTTCCGAATTAAAATAGGGACGTCTCCAATAATACCAACTCGGAAATCTTACATTTCGTTTTACACGATATGCTACTTTAGCATCTGTAATATTACTACCTGCAAAAGCGATTGCCGTTCCGTTTACCGTAATGCTATCGTTTACTTTGTAAGTTTCTGTAATGGGTTGAAATTCTGGTTTGAACTTCGGTCGTTTGTATTCTTCAACAGAAATGTATGTGTAGCCGTAACTATGTGAAAACATATCAATGCTAAAATTACCAGTTAAGCCATCATTAGGTAAAACAAACTCACCATGTACTGAACCAAAATCATTGGTTTTTAATAAAAGTTCGCTTATAACTTCACCATTCACATTTTTCAATCTTAATTTTGAAACCTCATGAGCTGATACTTCCGTTTTTCCGTCTTTAGATTTGGTTGCGATACCTTTAAAATAAACGGTTTGGCCTGGTCTGTATATACTTCTGTCTGTGAATAAAAAGTTGCGGTATTGTGTGTCGTTATTTTTGTTTTGGTCGTATTTTCTATTAATATAGAAGTCTCCAAAGTAACCCGTCTCATCCTTAGTTTTAACCTTAATTTGAACATCTCTATAGTAGTTGGTGTTCTTTTTAAATTCGAACTTACCAAAACGGTCTGTTGTAAAGTACTTTGTTGAACGCTTATTATTTCTGTTGTTTGCATACGATAATTCAACTTCTGCATAGGCTGAAGGTTTACCATTTTGTCTATGGATAACTTGATACAAATGCGTGTCGTTTTCTGAGCTTTCAACCAATGCTAAATTTGTAGCTTGAATATGAGCTGTTGCAAAAACGTCATGTTCAGAATTTGTATTTGTTTTAATTAAGTATAGACCATTTTCTAGATGTGGTAATACAATTTCTGTGCTGTGACTTTGATAATCTCCTTCGGTTTTTAATGCTCTTGAAAATGTTTCAACAGGATTCAGTTTGTTGAAAAAATCACGCTTCTCTTTCGCTCTGTAAATTTGATTATAACGTTCTAATTGGTTTTGTGAAATTTTATATATTTTAAAATCTAAAGCGTCTAAATTTTTGTAGGTCACTAAGATTTTTGAAGGAGAGTTATTACTAATAAATTCTTCAGTTTGTAATTGTAAATTAGCTTGTTGTATTTGCTCAATTAAAACCTTGCATTTTAGAGCACCAACACTATTTGGGAATTTAGAAATTGCCAAATTACAAAGTTGTAGTGCTTCTTTTAGTTTCCAGCGGTTTTTGGTGTTGTCTTCACTGTCTTTAATAGTGTTATTGTAAGAGTTGCCTTGTGTATAATATACTGTAGCAATTTCAAAATCATATAAAGTCGATAATTCAGAAGATGCTAATGCGTTTGATTTAGACCTTAAAGTTTCCAGAAGTAAATGGTCTACATTAGAAAATACAGCATGTTGTTTTACAAAATTTAGTCGTTCAATGTCTATTTCTACAAAAGCTTTAGTCGCTTTATTCTTTTTGTGAAATTTTATTAAATTTTGATAGATTTTTAAGGCATTGCGTTGAAGTGATAATGTGTCTTTAGATGATAAATCTATAGTGATAAAACGCTCACTATCTGAAATAAATGCTTTCTTATCAATACTAAATTTGTATGCAGGCTGTGTAATACTATTTTCATCTGTTTTATAAAAGTTTAGTGCATTATGACTTAGTAAATCGTATAATGTTGGACGATAATCTTTAGAGTTGTCTTGTTCAATTAAAAGTGTAGAATAATTAGTTAATAATTCTTGTTGAAGTAGTGTGTTATTGCTAAGTGAACGTTGAAAATAGGTGTGAATTTCACTAAATAAAGTTTGTAAATCCCATGTTCTAAAATCATCACTCACTTTTTGAGACGTTTTGGTACGATTATAAAATTGGTAGCGATTTTGCTGAAAATATTGCCAATACATGGTTGCTAGCATATTTTCCAATAGGGGCTTAGTTACATTACTTTTTGAAGACTCAATTTCAGATTTAAAACGATTTACGATGTTGAGTTGTGCATCTTCTTCAAGGATGAGCATATATTTACTAATATGTAATAATGCTTTGATACGTTGTTGAGTGTTTTTGGTTTTAATCGCTTTTTGATAGATGGTTTCAACCAGATCAGAAGCACTTTTGGTAAGGCCTTCGCTTTCGAGCTTATCCACTTCTTTCCATTGATTTTCAAATTCATTTTGAGCATTAGAAAAAGAAGCAAAGCAAATGAGCATGAGTATAGAGATATAGTTTTTCATAGTGTTTTCCGTAAATGTGGTAATCTTTAGTTTAACTGTGATCATTTTCTACAAAATACCTTCAAAAGGTATTCCAAAAAAAGGTCTAATGAGTAAAAGTCTTATTTAGATGAGTGAAGTTAACAATTTGTTGAGGAAACCGAGCGTTATTAAATTGTATTTTTGTCTAAAGATTTAATAATTATATGATTAGATATTTGTTTGTTTTAATGCTGTCGTCGTTCTGTTATTCACAAACTTCAATAGCGAATGCGGAAGCGTTTATAGCTAAAAAGCAATTTGTAAGGGCTCAAAATGAAATGACTGCATTTTTAGAGTCAAATCCAAACGACTTAAAAGGAATCGAACTTTTAGGTGATGCTTATGGCCATCAGAAAAAATGGGATAAGGCTATTGCGCAATATCAAATTTTAAAGCAAAAACGACCAAATAATGCTAATTATCACTATAAGTATGGAGGTGCTTTGGGAATGAAAGCCTTGAGTATAAGTAAAATTAAAGCGCTTGGCATTATTGGAGATGTTAAACAATCATTTTTAAAAGCAGCTCAACTGGATCCCCAACATATTGACACACGTTGGGCTTTGGTAGAATTGTATGTTTCGCTTCCTGGTATTGTTGGAGGAAGTTTTTCTAAAGCTTTAATGTATGCAGAACAATTAGAGGAATTATCTAAAGTTGATGGTTATTTAGCTAAAGGCTATGTTTATGAATATGATGACGAACCAGAGCTTGCCGAAAAATATTATAGATTAGCTATAAAAGTGGGTGGTTCTGTAACGTGTTATGAAAAGTTAACTGAATTTTACGAAGGACAAGAACAGCCAGAAAAAGCTATAGGTAATTTAGAAGAAGCTAAAGATAAACACCAGCGTAACGCAATGCACTATCAAATTGGTAAGGTGTGCGCAGATTATAATATTCAATTAGAGAAAGGTGAAAAATGCCTTAAAACGTATTTGTCTAACCATTCGGCAAAAGATGGTGTGCCTAAAGAATGGGCTTATTATCGCTTAGCACAAATCTATAAACACAAGAATAATAAAACTGAAGCTTTAGTTTGGATAAATAAAGCGATTTCAGGCTTACCTGATATTGATGTGTTTAAGGAATTTAAGGAGACGATTTAATTTATACCTTCTTCTCAATACATTTATTTGTTTTTTTTACTTTGAATTAAGAAACATTCGTACTGACGTATAGATTATGTTTCGTATTTCGTTTTTGTGTCAGTGCAAGTGATTTTTGTGGAACGAGAAAATCGTATCGAGAACCTTGTTTGATAAATTCTCATTTCAAAAAACTTATAGTATTTTTACGGTATACATTTAAGGATACTATGAACGTACATTTTATCGCTATTGGTGGTGCAGCAATGCACAATTTGGCCTTAGCACTTCACAATAAAGGTTATAAAGTTACAGGAAGCGACGATACCATTTTCGAGCCTTCAAAATCGAGATTAGAAGCTAAAGGCTTATTGCCAGATGCTTTTGGTTGGTATCCTGAAAAAATCACTTCAGATTTAGAGGCGATAGTTTTAGGAATGCACGCTAAAGCAGATAATCCGGAGCTATTAAAGGCTCAGGAACTAGGTTTGAAAATCTATAGTTATCCAGAATTTTTATACGAACAAGCCAAAAATAAAACACGTGTGGTTATTGGCGGAAGTCATGGAAAAACAACCATTACTTCTATGATTTTGCACGTGATGCATTATCATAATAGAGATGTGGATTATATGGTTGGTGCACAGCTTGAAGGTTTTGATGTGATGGTAAAACTCACAGAGCACAATGATTTTATGGTGTTAGAAGGTGATGAATATTTAAGTTCGCCTATAGATATGCGACCAAAATTTCATTTGTACAAACCAAATATTGCGTTGTTGAGTGGTATTGCTTGGGATCATATTAATGTGTTTCCTACGTATGAAAACTACGTGGAGCAGTTTAGCATCTTTGTAGATTCTATTGTGACAGGTGGAAGTATTAATTATAACGAAGAAGATCCTGAAGTCAAACGTGTAGTGGAAGCTTCAGAAAATCAGATTCGAAAAATAGCTTACAAAACTCCAGAATACACGGTTGAAGATGGAGAAACATTATTAGAAACTCCAGAAGGTCCAATGCCAATTGAAGTTTTTGGTGCGCACAACTTAAATAATTTAGCTGGTGCCAAATGGATTTGCCAACACATGGGCATCGATGAAGACGATTTCTACGAAGCCATTTCTACGTTTAAAGGAGCAAGCAAACGTTTAGAGAAAATTGCCGAATCTAAGACAAGCGTAGCTTATAAAGATTTTGCACACTCTCCAAGTAAAGTAGAAGCCACAACCAAAGCGGTAAAAGAACAATACAGCGATCGTACTTTAGTGGCGTGTTTAGAATTGCATACCTATAGTAGCCTTAATGCCGAATTCCTAAAAGAATATAAAGGAGCTTTAGATGCTGCAGATGTTGCTGTTGTGTTCTATTCTCCACATGCTGTAGAAATTAAGAAACTAGAAGAAGTTACAGAAACACAAATTGCAAATGCTTTTGAGCGCGATGATTTAATCATTTATACCAATCCAGAAGACTTTAAAAACTTCTTGTTTTCTCAAAAATTTGATAATAAGAGTTTGTTATTAATGAGTTCGGGTAATTATGGTGGTTTGGATTTTGATGAGGTGAAAGCACTTTTTTAAAGCGCTATTATCTATTTAGTAATTAGATCTCTTCTTGTTCAAAAACAGTATTTCTTTGCGTCCTCGTCTTATAGATATTCTTAGGACTAATGTCTCTGTTTGCCTTTGGACAATAGTTTTTACTATTTGGGTTTAGAATATAGTCGAGCTGATAATCAATCATTTTTTCAAAAGGAATAAGGAAGTCCTTTGTTTCGCATTGTTCTACGTTACCTTCTTTAAGTAAATTTAAAACCGTATAAACGGACTCAATGGTACTCAAACAAAGCGATTCTGGTTGCTGCTTAATAATAAATTTTGATTTTATTTTATTATCAAAACTCACTCTCTTTAGTTTTTGCAAGTTCTTACTTAATTTAAGCATTTTGCGAGCGCAAGGCCATGTACCATCAAGAATGAAGATGTGTGGAGTGCCACCCATAAAAGAATTTATTTCAGAACTTTTTCTTATGGATAAGTTGAAATTATCTTTTCCTGGATAAAGTAAGAAAGCACTTTTTTCATTAGAGAGTATGTCATTCACACGTTTATTATTGGTAAAATCTATACCAACTATAATTTCTGAATTTTCAAGTTGAAGATTAGTCATATGTCCCGTGCCGTTTTTTTCTTTTTTGTACTCCTTTGGGTGCATAAGAATAATAAAGCGCGTCTTAGTCTGAAATGGACTAATATGTTTACAAATACATGTGCTTGAAGGCCTCATACATTTATAACATGTAATTCTGTGGGTTTTTATATCTACTTGCAAGTCAAATATCTTTTTGTTTCTCTAATTGGTTATTGTATATAAATATACAGAGACTTTTATTTTCCAATTATCGAACGTTTTGAATACGTTTATATACTATTACTCATTCTCAATCTTATCAATCATCTGCTTAAATAGATCTAACAAGAAAATAAGTTTGCTAGCATCACCTGCTGCGAAGAATTTTGAATTTTCAACTTTTACACCATACCAATCTTGTCTATTGATTTCGTTAAGAATCCATTTGATTTCTAAATTGGCTATAGATGTTTTAGAGATATCAATTTCAACTTCCCAACCTGGTGTGTCTAATGTGGTAATCTGAATCACTTCACCTTTTTCCCAGTCTCCATCGCAATTACTTTTGAACCAATCTTGTATCCACTCTAAAATTTCCATTCCAATTCTCTTATTATATGTTTTGTCATTAAGAAGCGTAACCAAATATGCTGTATGCTCTCCATAAATCACAAAGAAACATGCTTATGAAAAATGCTAAAACTTATAGCATACGACAACGCAGCGTGCAATATAATCTTTATCTTCTTATGTAGCGTTGTCTTGTGTAGAAGTTGAACGCATTAAAAATAAGGAATAGTGTTTGTTGTAATAATCCGATGAAAATAATAACATCATACAAGCCTGTTATAAAACACACAGATGATTTAATTATCTATTACCATTTCTGTGTAGATTTATAATAAGATGTTAAAGACGTAACCTGAAAGTATTATACAAAGCGTAACAACACCAAAAAAAATGGCAATCAATTTTAAGGACATTACTTTTTTTAGCAAGGTGGCTTCAGGAATAGATAAACCTACGGTTGCCATCATAAAAGCGATAGCTGTACCCAAAGGCACTCCTTTAGCAACAAAAACTTGAATCACAGGCACAATACCTGCTGCGTTGGCATACATTGGTACGGCAACTAATACGGCAATAGGTACAGTCCACCATTCTCCACCTCCTAAATACGCACTAAAAAAGTTTTCTGGAACATAGCCATGCATGGCTGCTCCAATAGCAATACCAATAATGACATAGAGGAGAACGCTTTTTACAATATCCCAAGCTCCGTTTATAATTTCAGGTAAGCGTTGGTAAAACGTTTTGTGTTCTTCTTCAAATTGGGCTTGTTGCATTTTGTTTTTGAGAATCTGTTTTACCCAATCGGATAGTAAGGGTTCAAGATTAAATTTACCAAGAAGCCAACCACCAATCGTACCTAATAAAATACCTGAAGCGACATAAATTAATGTGGCTTTTACACCAAACATACCTATAAACATGGCTACCGCAACCTCATTTACTAATGGTGAGGTGATTAAAAACGAAAAGGTGACACCTAAGGGAATGCCGCCTTGTACAAAACCAATAAACAATGGTACCGAAGAGCAGGAACAAAACGGTGTTATGGCTCCAAAAACGGAAGAGAAAAAGTATTCTAAACCGTAAAGCTTTTTTTTGTTCAGATAATCTTTAAGGCGTTCAATGGGGAAATAAGCATTTACAATGCCCATGATAAAAACGATAACAAAAAGCAGAATCAGAATTTTAAGCGTATCGTACACAAAGAAATTGAGTGCCACTCCTAAATGGGTTTCGGCACCAATGCCTAAGACAGAATAGATGAACCAATCGGCAAAATGTTGTAACCAATTAAACATTTTTTAAGGTTTTAATGGTGCCAGAAATAGAACAGGATAATTTGATAGTATTGTAAATAGTTCCAAACTTTTCAATATTCTTTTTTAATAATTCTACATTCAATTTATCGTCCTTGGTGTAAATGGTTAAATCATAATTGATGTTTTCCATTCGTGGCGGATTTTCGAGACGTGTAGCACTAACATTAAGCATTGTTTTGGTGTAGCTAAATTTCATCATAGTAGAAAAACGTTCCACATTTTTAAGCATACAAGCGGCAAATGAACCTAAGAATAATTCGGCAGGATTGGGTAAAGCTTCAGCGGTTTTAGACGTTGTGCCAAAATCTATATCTGATGCTTTGATATGAATAATAGCATCTTCATTAGATAAGGAAGAGGCTTTGATTTGATAATTCATAACCGTTCATTTTAATTTAAAAGTTTCAATACTTCGTCTTTTGAAGGGACTCTGCCTTTTATGGTAACAACATCATCGATGACTAAAGCAGGAGTCGTCATAATGTTGAATTTCATAATTTCCATGATGTCCTCAACTTTGTCAATAGTAGCATCAATGTTGTGTTCTTTAACGACGTCTTTAACCACATTAGTCATTGATTTACATTTTGGGCATCCGGTTCCTAATATTTTAATTACTTTACTCATAATACAATTATTTGTTTATCGCCAATAGACGATAGGGTTTTGAAAAAAATATCAATCAAAAAAAATCTTGAAACAATGCTTTTGCAATTTTCCAGTTATCGTGATTAATACAGTACTTTATTTTAGGTGATTCTAATTCGCCTTGAATTAAACCCACATTTTTCAATTCTTTTAAATGTTGAGATACTGTAGATTGTGCCAACGGAAAGACATCTACTAAATCTCCTGTGAAACAACACGATTGATTTTTGAGATGCTTCAATATGGCAATTCGTGTTGGATGTCCTAATGCTTTAGCAAATTTGGCTAAGGCTTCGGTATTTTTCTGGTACTCTATGGTTTCTAAACTTCTTTTCATGTCTCTTATCGTAAATTTACGATTGGTTTTTGGGTTAAAATGTGACATTTGTCACATTAGCTTAATTATTAGATATATTATAAGGGAAAGTATCTTTTGAGTACTGCTGTCATTCAGAATAGAGCGAAGCATTTCAATTACCCAAGATGTTAATAGTAGATACAGCTTCTTCGGTTATGCTTCCCTCAGAATAACAACTAGTGAATAATTTAGTCTTAAAAAAAAATGTACCGAGAACTTTTAGTCAATCTAATAGTTCTCGATACATTCATGTATTCTTTGTTGCACTTCGAATCAATAAACACTCGAAATGATGTGCTAGGACAGGTTCAGTGATTCTTAAATCTTAGAAACAAATTCCAAAAACACTGCTTTATGCTTTTCCAAATCTAAATCTGGAGATAAGGACACACGTGCAATATAATCTTTGTCACCTTCTTTGGTAGTACCTTGTGTTGAGGTTGCAGGAATGGTCCAATAACAGCCTTTTAACTGTCCGTAACTCACGCAATACTTGCTTTCGTTAGGGATTTCGGTAATCATTAAATTGATTAATCTATGATTTAAAGCACGTTTATAAGTTTCTTTTTCTTCAGGAGTATTGCCTTTTGTAGGAAGGTCTAATGAAAACACTGAAGGAGTAAACCCTTGTGCTGCCAATTCTTCTGAAACAAAATTGATTTTCGCTTCTGGTAAGGTGTCATGAATAAAATTCACAAACTCACGTGTGTTTTTATACGCCTCCGCAATACGCTGATTCATAGATGGTAATTGCTTAGCCAATATCTCGTATTGAAGCGCAGTCGCCTCATTATCGCAAAGCGTCAAATGCAATGCAATTTTATCCATTAAAGCATCTACTTTAGCATTTCCTACAATATAACCCGCTGTACATTTTCCACCACTCGGGAATTTAGAACCACTCGCATAAGAAATCGTACGCACTGAAGATAATATTTCACCTTCACCTAAAAAGTGCACATTAGGACAAAAGGTTTGATCTAATATAAACACAGGATCTATCGCGATGTCTCCAGAAGCCGTTTTACGTTCTTTGCTTAAAGCTTCTTTTAATTTTTGTAAATCCGGAACTTCAACACGCGGGTTGGTTGGGATTTCAGCAATGATATAAGGAATGGCATCGTCGTGGGCAATTTTATCTAAAACGGTATGGATACTTTGCACCATATCATTATCACCATCTACTGGTAAATCGACCACTTCCACATTATCTAAACAGGCCGCAACACGTCTGGCTTGGTCATTGGTGCCTCCATAACAATTTGGTGGCACCACAAACTTAATCGCTTTGCCTTTATGGTGTTCTAAGGAATAGTCTACCAAGCCCATCATAATGGCATACTGAACCGATAATCCGCTAGAACCGACTAAAGGCTGAGACGTTGTGCCGTTAATTTCCTTAATGGAATTTAAAACACTGGCTTTGTTTGCTTCAAAGTCACTGTCTTCATTGGTAATCGGAGTGTGTTCGGTTAACGCTTTTAAAGCCACTAGACAATTCGCAGGGGTCATAGCAATCGTTTCGCGACGTCTCACATGCTGAATGTCTGAAATATAACCATGGTTTTGCTCACCATTAACTAATAATACACTTCCTAAATGGGCATGATTATTAATATAAAAGTCAATATTTGGGTTAAGCTCAGTTGTAGAGAATTCATGTTGTTCTGAAATGAAAACCGTACTGCCTTTAAACTCTAGAATAGCATCTGTACTATCAATTTTTATGATATCGAAATTATAACCATACACCTGCTTGATAATATCAGCATCAAAAAATTCTGGAAGTTCGCCTGTATATACAATTTGGGTCTTTTTGTTTTCTAATAAATTTGTTCTTAAAATAGACAACACAGGAACCGTTTGTGACGAAAAACTAATCACCTGTTCTGGTTGTAGTCCATGTAAGTTGGCAATGGCCCATTCTAAAATACAAGATAAAGGATGCCCTAAACGAATATAATCGTAAGCGGTTGGTAATTCGTTTAATGCCGATGGCTCAGTGCTATTGGCATTAAATAACAACTCAAACTCATCTAAAAACTGTGTTTTAGCTAATTTCTCATTGTAAATATCTAAACGATGCGTGGTTAGACCTAACCAGTCAGTTGGCATGTTGCTTAGAACGTCTTTTATGTAATTTAGGGTTTTATTGTCTTGCATGATTGCCACTTTATAATGATTTGTAAAGATACGTTAGTTGAGGTTTTACTGAAAGCCTTACAAGGTGTTTTGTGTTCCAGTATTGATTATTTTTTTTATTAAAATAAATAAAATGACGCTTTAATTGTTTTAATTTAATTTTAATAGTGAAATAATGAAGCATAATTATTTTATTTACAAGTATGTAGGCTAGGTTTCTTTAACAGTGATTTGTCTAAAAAAAGTATATTTGTTTAAAATAATATAATATGGAGTTGAACTTGATAGAAAGGACTGTAAAAGAGTTGATGGAGAAATTTGGAGCAGGTAATCATAAACCTGGATCCGGAAGTGCAGCAGCATTTCAAGGAATGGTTTCGGCTAAATTAATATCAACAGTAATAAGCTTATGTGCTGAAGAAAAAAGAAAACACCTTTACTCTCATTGTATCTATCAACTCTTAGATTTTCAAGATCAAATTGAAGGTAGAATTTATCCGAAACTCGAAGATTTATTTCAATTTGATTCTGAACAGTTTGACAAGACTATAAAGTTAAGAAAAGCTCGTGACATAGAAACTGATGAGGCAAAGAAGAATCAACTCAGAAGAGAGGCACTTGAAGAATTAAAAATATCTATTGCTATACCTTTCCAAATTGCTGAGCTCTGTAAAGAAATAGCTGAAATTGGAGATTTTGTTTTTGATAATGGATTTCGGGCTGCTCGTGGCGACTCGCAAGTTGGGATAAGTGGTGCTGTTTCAGCATTGTCTGGATGCATTGCTATTATACGTCTAAATGTCCTTTCATTTAATAGTGATGAATATGAATACACAAAATCAATAGTCCATAGGGTTAATGATTTAGACAAAGACAATCAAAAGCTAAATAAACTAGCTAATGCAAAGATTGAAATACTACGGAATGAGTTTAATCAAAAAATTCCTCTGTTTGAAGGTTTAAGTAAATTAAGGGCTAAATATCGTGGTAAGAAGAATGTTAAGATTGAAGAATGCGTGAGAGATTTACAAAATCTAATATGGGTAAATAAGCATTTAATCTGGAAAAAGAAGGTTCCTAGTAATCAATTTGAGGTTTTACGACCAGATATTGTATTAAGACAAGCTTTAGGTTTTGATTATTTTTCATCTTCAAGTTATGGGGTTCCTAATGAAAATGATGAAATAGTTGAAGTTGCAGGTGTAATCGATCAACCGAACAAATTAGTTATGGTGTCAAATAAGTTTCCAAAAGAAGTACAGAGATTTACAGCAGCACATGAATTGGGACATGCAATACTTCATGATCAACCGGTTTTACATAGAGATATAGCTGTGGAATGTATTGGTCAAAGAAATACACGTGATATTGTGGAAATTGAAGCAGATAAGTTCGCTACAAATTTTTTAATGCCCAATAAATTGGTGAGAAGAGAGTTCGAAAATATTTATTCATATAAAGTTTTTGAACTAAACGAGGATTCTGCTTTTCAATTTGGAGGACGAAGTGTTGGTGAATTAAGGAAGGAATGTAAAAACCTACGTGGGTTATCGCGTAAATTGGCATCCACAGAGTCATTTGATAATAAGCATTTTCATTCTTTATCTGAAAAATTTAATGTTTCAGTAGAGGCAATGGCTATACGTTTAGAAGAATTAAAATTATTGTATTATTAACATGTCAATTTAAATTTTATAACATAAAAATCTTAACACCAAAACCCTATTCCCCAGAACTAAAAACCCTCTGCCACACCAAAACAACCTTACGTTTAATTTTAGTCGGGTTTGAGACTACAAAAGCAAAACCCATAGTGGTAAGAAGAGCAATAAAGGCAAGTGCGCCAAGTGCACCTCCATAACCATCAAAGACATGGCTTTTCGTAATGTAAATCCCAGTGAATAGCGCTCCTGCTATGGCAAGCAAGGTGTAACTTTTTAAGGTTTTAGCAGAAACCATCCCAATAAACGAGGTGCCAACAAATACAATAGGTAGATGTTCTGTTAAATAGCTATTGAGTAGGTTAGGGAAGATATAAAAAAATAAGCCTACAATGAGTGAGAGTAAAGCAGACGCTTTTACAGCGCCAAGTCGTAAGTGTTCGCTAACAAAGTAGGTGAGTGTGGCGCCTAAAATTCCGGTGATGATGAGGATAAATGTATTCATGCTATGAATGAATAAATTAGAGTCGCAGTGATAACACCAGCAAATGCCATGGTGCCTAATTTTCCGCCAACACCGAGAAATAAGTTTTTAGACATCATAAAAAACAAGCCTGCCAAAGTGCCTGCAGCAAGAACAAAACCAATAGATGGAGTGGTTGCTACACTAGACATACCTACAAAAGCTCCACAATAGATACTTGCTGGTAGTTGTTGTAAATAGTTCGATTTTTTATTTAGCGATGGTACAAATGATGCCAAAGTACCCACAATACCCATGGCTAAAATACTTCCTAAGCCTCCATGGATATTTAAGAGGTAACATAATACCGCACCAATTGGCACCCAAATAACGACTGATATTTTTTCGTAGGCGTAATCTTCATGGTGTAAATCTAAGTAGCGGTATCCAAAAACGATGGTGAGTATAATAACAAGTGCCGCTATAATTATGGCAGCGTTGGTTTCGTAATGCGCGTTTACAATCATGGTTAAAAATGTAACCTGTGTAAATAAAACAGTAGCGACCATTAAAAATCGAATGGCTTTATGTTTCCTCATTAAGAAATTTTAGTTTTTTGCTTTGGGGCTAAGTTTGATAACTTAGTCTTAGAAGATGCAAAGGTCTAAGAAAATTTTTAAGAGGCAAATTGTAGCGTAGAAATTTAGAGTTAAGTTAATAAGACTTAAACTTATCCGTTTTTTAATATTTCAGTAACGGCTTGTTGGTATGCTCTTGGATTATTGGCCTTTTTTATTTTCTTAAAGGTTTTTTGTGGATTAGAAAACGACTGCGCAAAGTATTCCCAAAAACCTTGCATTTTCATTTTTATAGGAGTTGGTCCAGAAAGCGCGGCATCGTATTGCTGATAAATAGTGTCGTGAAATTCTCTAAAAATATCCCATCGGTTTTCTGGATATTCAGTCGTGTCGTTTTTTATCATGCTTGGTAAAAACGGATCAGCAATTAATCCTCTGCCAATCATAAAATGATCGATACTAGGAAAACGGGTTTGCATTTCTTTTAGCTTTGCTACAGAGGTGATATCTCCATTATAATACAATTTGTGTTTGGTGCTTTCTATACATTTTTCAAAAGCATCAAGATTGACACCTCCTTTATAGAGTTGTTTTCCAATACGTGCATGAATGGCAATATTCTTTAGCGGATAAGCATCTAAAATAGGGAAGGTGTCTAAAATTTCTTCCGGATGTTCGTAGCCCATTCGCATTTTCATAGAGACCACAATGTCTGTTTCTTTATGAACACGCTCAAGAATATGATTGATTTTTTCTGGGTCGCAAATCAATCCAGAACCCATACCACGATTCGTTACCATTGGATAGGGACAGCCTAAATTCCAGTTCAACTCTTTATAGCCTAATTCCTGAATGTAATCAACCACGAATAAAAACTCATCAGCTCTATTGGTCATAATTTGTGGAATGACTTCGAGGTCAGTATTATTTTCCAGTTGCAAATCTATTTGATAAGAATTTTTGATTATTAATTTCTTATTAAATCGAATATAAGGAGCATAAAACGTGTCAATGCCTCCAAAATAGTGGTTAAAGGCATTCCGAAATCGGAAGTCTGTAAACCCTTGTAGAGGTGAAGATAATAGCGTAAGCGGCATTTCGTTTTGTGTTTTTAGGTTGCGTTTTTATGCGACTGCTAAATAACAAAAAACTAACTTATTATATTGATGAATGTAAGAGGTTCTTTATTTTAAATGTTTATTAAAAAAAGCAATGGTACGTTCCCAAGATAAAGTAGCTGCTGCTTTATCATAACGTGGAGTCGTGTTATTATGAAAACCATGATTCACTTCAGGATAGATATAAGCTGTATATTCAATACCATTGGCTTTTAAGATTTTTTCAAAAGCAGGCCAACCTGCATTAACTCTGGTATCTAATTCGCCATATTGGAGTAGGAGTGGCGCTTTAATCTTTACAGCATCTTCAGCTTCTGGTTGTCGGCCATAATACGGCACTGCAGCGCCTAAGTTAGGTAAACGAACAGCCATCATATTAGAAATCCAACCTCCAAAACAAAAGCCAACGACACCAACATTGCCATCGCAGTTGTCGTAATTTTTAAGGTGATGATAAGCTGCAATAAAATCTTCGAGCATTTCCTGCTGGTTACGTGTTTTTTGCATTGTTCTTCCATCGTCGTCATTGCCGGGATAGCCGCCAAGCGGACTCAAAGCATCTGGCGCCAATGAGATAAAACCTGCTTTTGCGGTGCGCCTGCCTACATCTTCAATATATGGATTTAGACCTCTGTTTTCATGTACCACAATAACTCCAGGTAATTTTGTTTTGTTGTCCTTTGGTTGTGATAATAAGCCTTTGATGGTACCACCTCCTTTTGGGGATTCATAAGTTATATAATCTGAATCTAAGCTTGGGTCATCTGGTTGTACCATTAAATTAGTGATATAATCTGGCGACATAAAACTTAATAATGATGATAGTGTAACTCCTCCAACAGCGTATAAAGATAGTTTTTCTACAAACTGTCTTCGGTTGAGTTTGTTATGTGCGTAATCATCGTATAAATCGAAAACGTCTTGTTTAATGTCTTCTTTTTTTAAGTCTTTCATAAGTTGCTGTTTTATATCATGGATAATCAATTGATTAAATTACAAATTTTGAAAACGCAAATCCGTATTTTATAATTATTTAACACGTGTTAAGATAATAGAGTCGTCATCAAATTCAGTGGGTCTTGCTGCATCAAAATTTATATTAAATTTTAAAGTGTCTTCATCTGTAAATTCTGCGATGCCTAACATTTTCTTTGATTCACCAGATTCTATTTTTGTCATAGTAAAATCAACTTCAATTGGATTAGTGTCGTAATTAATGGTGTAAGTCATTTTTCCTTTTTTACCATTCATAAAGAATTCTTTACCTCCAATAGTTTGTCCATTAATTTCAAAAGCGGCATAACCTTCATCATCAAAAATAATATAGCCAATCTCATTCTTGTCTTCACCTTTCCATTTGCCAATAAAGTCGTTTGTATTGGTTGTGGTGTTTAATAAAAGTGCAGGGATAATAAATAATGTAAATAGATACTTCATTGGTTTTTGTTTAGAATATTTTATTTAAAAATTGAGTAATACTTTCTTGATTGGCTCTAACTAATTCTTCTCGAGCCGCTTTGATGTCGCTTGGTTTTTTGTCTTGAGAGAGTTTAAATTTACCTTCCCAATTGGTAATCGTAATTTCAAACATTTCAATATAGTTAAGGTTTTTGTCTAAACGCGGATGGTTGGGGTCTAAAATGTATTTATGGTCTGGTGCTTCTAAAAATTCAGTCATTAAAATTAAGGATTGCTTTAGAGCCGCTTTACTTTCTATAGCTTTTACTTTACCTTTTAGATGTACTTTAATATAGTTCCACGTAGGAAGTTGTGCTGTAGAATAAATACTAGGCGAAATATAACATTCTGGTCCTGCAAAAATGAGAGTAACCTCCTTATTGTCCTTTAATAATTTAGCTTGCGGATTGTTTATATCAATATGGCCAATGAGTTTGCCTTCTTTATAAATTAAAGGTAAATGTGTAATTACGGGTTGATTGTCTTGTACAGAAATAACCGTTGCTAAAGGATAGGTTTTTATAACGTCAACCATGTGATTGGTGTCATTATCTTGGTGATGTTGTGGAGGATACAATAGGTTTGTGATTTTAAGATTTACGTCTATTGATTATTAAATTACTTCAACATTTATAGACGCTTAAATTTACAATTTTTTTATCTTTAATGCATGGCAAAGAAGTTAACTTCATTTTCAATTAAAAATTGGTCACAAGACGATCAGCCAAGAGAAAAGCTTAGAGACAGAGGGAAAACGTCTTTAAGTGATGCTGAATTAATAGCCATTTTAATTGGTTCTGGCAACAGAGAAGAAAGTGCTGTAGCATTATGTAAACGTATTTTTGCGAGTGTAGGTAACAACTTAAATGCTTTAGGTAAATTATCTATTGCACAATTAATGGAGTTTAAAGGTATTGGTGAAGCCAAAGCGATAACTATTGCTGCGGCATTAGAATTAGGACGTCGTCGTCGCTTAGAAGACGCACTTCAATTAGATAAAATAACATCGAGTCGTTCGGTTTTTGATGTTATGCAACCTGTTATTGGAGATTTACCGCATGAGGAATTCTGGATCTTATATCTCAATAATTCGAATAAAGTCATTCAGAAAAATCAATTAAGTAAAGGAGGTATTACAGGTACTTTAGTCGATGTTCGCTTGGTACTCAAAAATGCATTAGAAGTTGGAGCTGTAGCCTTAATATTGTGTCATAATCATCCTTCAGGGACTTTAAAACCAAGTCAAGCAGACAAAGCGATAACTCAAAAGTTAAAAGTGGCAGCTCAGAGTTTAGATATTTCGGTTTTAGACCATCTAATCATTACTGAAAATGCTTATTATAGTTTCGCAGATGAAAATAGTCTTTAAGCAATTCTAAAACTTAGAAATCTTAAATCTCATGTTATTTTGAAAAGCTATAGAATTTATTGTTTTTAATTTGGAATTTGCCCTAGCTATAAATTAACTTTCCAAAGCCAAATCAAAATTTTTTAAATAAAGGTCAATTAGGATTACCAATATAATTAGGGCAATTAGAGTTGGAATTTGTTATTTTTAACTTTTGGAATCCGCAATGCCTTATGCTACTCGTTTATACACATAAAATCACACCTCGCGTTACTTATACGTTTAAGCATATATGTAAACGAATTTTAGGTTTAGAAATTGGTTTTACGTCTAAAGTTGAAGATTTTATAGCACACGATAGTCTTAAAATGTCTTACGCAAGACAACCTTTAAGTCATGAGTTGTTTGTAAGAAGCAATAATTTGTTGTTTGAAACAGGGCTGTCAGATATTGATATTAGCGTACAGCAATGGGAGAACACAAAAGGATTTTTCTCTACAGGAGATCGAAGCGATTTACCATTCGATATTTTTGCCGCCTCTTTTTATTTATTAAGTAGATACGAAGAATATTTACCACATGTTAAGGATGATTATGGTCGGTTTTTAGCATCTGAAAGTTTAGCGTCTCAGCATAAGTTTATTAACCAACCTGTTGTAGATATTTGGGCTTATAAGCTTCAAGCTGTTTTGCAAGAGCGGTTTCCAGATTACAAATTTACAACACGTAAATATAACGTTAAGCCAGTGATAGATGTACCCATGGCTTACTATTTTAAACATAAAGGTTTATTGCGAACTATTGGAGGAACTTTAAATGACCTCGGACGTTTTAAATTGAAACAAACGTACACGCGTTATTTAGTTTTAATGGGTTTTAAACGCGATCCTTATGATACTTTTAAGTGGATAATTAGAAAACAAAAAAAATACGATTTTAAATTTATAGTATTGTTTTTAATAGGAGATTATTCAACCTACGATAAAAACATAAGTACGAATAGAAAATCATTTGTATCCTTAATAAAATCGGTTGCAGATTATTGCGATGTTGGAATAAAAGCATCATATTTTTCTTTAAATAATATCAAGACACTTAAAGCGGAAAAGATTAGAATGGAAGGAATTACACATACCGATTTAAAAGCGGTTCGTCATTCGTTTTCTAAACTCAATTTGCCTACGTCTTATCGTAATTTAGTAGAATTAGAAATTAATCAAGATTTTACAATGGGTTATATTGATACCTTAGGTTTTAGAGCAGGTACGTGTACACCATTTCAGTTTTACGATTTAGATTACGAAGTGCAAACGCCGTTGCAAATTAATCCGTATCAGTGTTTAGATTATGCATTGTTAAAATACAATTCAGAGCTCGATAAAACAGAGCATTTACAAAAGTTAATTAACGAAGTTAAAGCCGTGAATGGTACTTTTGTTGCTGTGTTTCATAATTATAGCTTTAGTGATCTTGACCGCTGGAAAGGTTTTAAATCACTATTTAATTTAATATTAGAATCATCAGAATGAAAAACGAAATAAAACATGTGTTTTTCGATTTAGATCATACCCTTTGGGATTTTGATAAAAATTCAGGATTAACGTTTGAAAAGATATTTAAGCTGAATACTATTGAAGTAAATCTCGATGATTTTTTAAGAGTTTACGAACCTATAAATTTTAAATATTGGAAATTATATAGAGAAGAAAAAGTAACAAAATCAAACTTACGGTATGGGAGATTACGAGAAACTTTTGATAAAATAGGAGTCAAAGTTGAAGACGAAATGATATACCATTTGTCTGAAAGTTATATAGATCATCTTTCAACTTTTAATCATTTGTTTGATGGGACTTTTGAAATTCTAAATTATCTGAAGGATAAATACCAGCTTCATATTATTACTAATGGATTTGAAGAAGCTCAGGATAAAAAAATGACCACTTCAAATATTAAACCGTATTTTAAAACAGTTACAAACTCTGAAATGGTAGGAGTGAAAAAGCCAAACCCTAAAATTTTTAATTTTGCGTTAGATTGGGCAAAGGCTAAACCTCACGAAAGTGTTATGATTGGAGACAGTCTAGAAGCAGATATTGAGGGAGCTCATAATATAGGTATGGATACCATTCATTTTGATTATAAGGATACCCATAATAATCATAAATATAAACGCATAACCAATTTAAAAACGCTTGTTAATCACCTTTAAAAAAAATAATATGTCAAAGAAAATAGTAGTTTTAGTTTTATTTATGCTTGTGAGTTGGTATGGTGTAGCTCAAAAAAGTATAAATGATTACAAGTATATTATTGTACCTCAAAAGTTTGATTTTTTTAATACAGAAGACCAATATCAATTAAATTCTCTAACGAAATTTCTATTTAACAAATATGGTTATGAGGCCTTTTTTGCAGGTGACGTTGATGAATTTCCAGAGGATTTAAAAAAGAATCGTTGTTTGGCATTAACCGCTGAAGTAACTAAAGAAAGAGGTGGAATATTTAAAACAAAGCTGTTAATTTCGCTAAAAGATTGTTACGGCGTTACCGTTATGACATCTCAAATAGGAGAGTCGCGAGTAAAAGAGTATAAAAAAGCATATAACCTAGCTTTGAGAGATGCTTTTGTAACCTTCCAAAATTTTAATTATAAATATGTTCCTAAAGCAGACGTAATGGTTAAGCCTGTAAATGCTGAAACGGGAAGTGTAAATGAAAGTACTATTAAAGTAGCAACACCAGAAAATAAAATTGTTGAAACAACTAAAACTGAAGAAGTAGAAAGTGTTAAAACAGAAGTGGTTTCTACAACACATGATTTTTCAGATTTACATTATGCCCAAGAAATTAAAAACGGTTTTCAATTGGTAAATTCAGAACCAAAAATTGTTATGATTTTACTGAGCACTGCAGCAGAAAATGTATTTATTGTTAAAGGGAAGAGTGCCATTGTTTTTAAAGAAGACGGATTTTGGTACTATTCTGAAAACAATGGAGAACTAGGTGATAAAACAGCAATGAACATTAAGTTCTAAACCACTAATAACCATATTTATCTTTCCAAAGCATTTTTAAATAATTTCGCTGTGCTTGTTCACGAGCATTATTTCCTGGATTATATAGTTTTGTATTGGCAATTTCTTGTGGTAAAAATTCTTGAGCTGCAAAGTTGTTTTCGTAACTGTGCGAATATTTATATTGATCTCCATAACCCAATTCTTTCATTAGTTTGGTAGGAGCGTTTCTCATTGCTATTGGAACCGATAAATCACCAGTGTCTTTTACTAATTGTTGGGCTTTGTTTATAGCTTCGTATGCTGCATTGCTTTTTGCCGAACTGGCTAAATAAGTGACACACTGGCTTAATATAATTCGAGATTCTGGATTGCCAATTACAGAAACCGCCTGAAAGGTATTATTTGCAATAACTAAAGCCGTTGGATTAGCATTTCCAATGTCCTCACTAGCGAGAATTAAGAGTCGTCTTGCAATAAACTTTACATCTTCGCCTCCTTCAATCATTCGTGCCAAATAATACACAGCAGCATTTGGGTCGCTTCCGCGAATGGACTTTATAAATGCCGAAACAATATCATAATGCTGCTCTCCTGTTTTGTCGTATCGAGCAGATTTGTTTTGGATTTGTTTCATCACTAAATCATTAGTGATAATAATTTCTTCACCTTCAAATGAAGCAACTAATAGTTCAAAAATATTTAGCAGTTTTCTAGCATCACCACCAGACAATCGAAGTAGTGCTTCTGTCTCTTTTAATTCAATATTTAATTTAGAAAGTTTAGAGTCTTCAGTCATTGCGCGTTGAAGTAAATCTTCTAAATCTGTTTTGCTAAATGCATTTAAAATGTAAACTTGGCATCTAGAAAGTAATGCAGAGATAACTTCAAAACTTGGATTTTCGGTGGTTGCTCCTATTAAGGTAATCCAGCCTCTTTCTACAGCTTCTAAAAGTGAATCTTGTTGCGATTTACTAAAACGATGAATCTCATCAATAAACAAAATAGGGTTTTTTGTGGTAAACATACCACCACTTTTTTTTGCTTTATCAATAACTTCTCTGATGTCTTTTACCCCAGAATTGATGGCACTTAATTTAAAAAACGGACGTTCAGATTCATTGGCAATAATATTAGCAAGTGTCGTTTTTCCAATACCTGGAGGCCCCCAAAGTATAAGTGAAGGAATTACACCGTTTTTAATTTGCTGATAAAGCACACCGTCTTTGCCAACTAGATGTTGTTGACTTAAATAATCGTTTAGTGTTTTTGGCCTAAGGCGTTCTGCTAATGGAATATTCATAATTCAAAATTACAAAATGCTTTTGTGATGTATTAATTTAATTTCATCTTAAAATACCTTTTTCTGCCAATTTTGCAGACTATCCTATTTTGGCTACAAAATTGAAAGAGATTTATAACATGAGCAAACATCAACATTTTAAATATTCTAATAGTATTATTGTCTACCCTTTGATGATTTTGTTCAGTATTTGGTTGGTGTTTTGGTATCAAGTAAGAATAGATAGTGGTATAAAAGCTCTTGGAATAAGACCTCAAAAAATTGACGGACTTATAGGAATTGTAACAAGTCCATTTCTACACGGAGACATTAATCATATTTATAACAATTCTATTCCTCTTTTTGTACTCAGTGTAGCTCTGTTTTATTTCTACAATAAAATAGCATGGAAAGTACTAGGTTTTGGCATTTTATTATCAGGACTTTTAACATGGGTTATTGCTAATAATGGAAATCATATTGGAGCAAGTGGTTTAGTTTATGTGTTGGTTAGTTTTATGTTTTTTAAAGGGATTTTTGCCAAACATTATAGATTAATTGCTCTGTCTCTAGTCGTTATTTTTCTTTACGGAAGCATGATTTGGTATGTGTTTCCTATTAAAAGTGGTATGTCTTGGGAAGGGCATTTAAGTGGATTAATTACAGGCTTGGTGTTTGCATTAGTTTTTAGAAAACAAGTTGCAAAACCAGACCGTTATAAATGGGAAGAACCAGATTATAATGAAGAGGATGATCCGTTTATGAAACACTTTGATGAAAATGGAAACTTTATTGAGCTTCAACCTGAAGAAGATATAGAAGTTGAATCTGAAATTGAGGATAATCAAAAGCCCTCAAATAATCACAATAGAATCAGTATCAAATATACATTCAAAAAAAATGAAGATTAACGGCGTTGTCTAACGGCTTCATATAAAAAAGCACCACAAGCCACAGAAACATTTAAAGATTCTATTTCGCCTAGTATAGGAAGTTTTGCTTGGTCGTCTACAACTTTTAAAACAGATGGATTAATTCCTCGGCCTTCAGACCCCATAATTATAGCACATGGTTCTTTAAAAGAGACATCATATAAATAATTGTCTGCTTTTTCAGTAGCAGCAATAACTTTTATTCCTGAAGACTGCATATGGAAAACGGCATCTTTAATATGGTCTACTTTACAAATAGGCATTTTAAAAATAGCTCCAGCACTTGTTTTTATAGTATCTCCATTAATAGGTGCTCCTCCTTTTTTCTGAATAATAATACCATTGACTCCTGTACATTCTGCAGTACGAACAATGGCACCAAAATTTCTTACATCACTTAATTGGTCTAATAATAAGAATAAAGGTGTTTTTCCAGATTCAATAACACTCATTACTAAGTCGTCAATATCATGAAAAGCAATTGGAGATATTTGTGCTACAGCTCCTTGATGATTACCTCGAGTTAGACGATTTAATTTTTCAATAGGAACGTAAGAAGAATTAATGCCTTCAGTACGAATAGCAAGTTCTAATTCTTGGAACAATTCACCATGAAGTCCTTTTTGCATAAAAACCTTATCTATGGTTTCACCAGATTTTATGGCTTCAATAATCGCTCTAATTCCAAAGATTGTAGTTTCGTTCTTCATGCTGCAAAGGTATAAAAAAAACCATCCGGAAATTGAGATGGTTTATCAAATTAATTCAAGTTTGTTAACTTAGTTTTTTGCCACCTTTTTACTTATAATATTGGTGTCTGAATAAATCTGTAAAAAATAGATGCCGTTTGGCTGGTTATATAAATCAATAGTGTTAGATGTAGTTGTATAGATTTTTTTTCCAATAACATTATAAACGTCAATTTTATCAATAGTTAATTCTGATATTATTTTTAAGGATCCGCTTGTAGGATTAGGGTACACTTTGGTTATTAGTGTTTCATAATTGGAAACACTTAAATTTTTACATGCCGTTATATTTGAATTTAATTCAATAGGTGCGCTTGGTGTTAAATCTCTATTTGTAAAAGCGGGATAATCTATATGATATTTTTGTGCTCTAAAACTGGTATTAGAATAGGTGGAAGGGTTGGTTCCTTGTGAAATGATATTTCCATTAGAAGTATTTATTGGATTTATATATTCCCATACAACTTCTTCTGTCGTTGTGATTTCAAAGAAGCGACCATTGATTCCTTCGCAAATTAGAGTATTTCCGTTTGGTAAGCGCTGTGCACTGCTTAGTATACCAGAGTAGAAGTTTAAAGCGCCCGTAGAGCTTCCGTAAGTGTAATCTGGAGATATAGGGCCATATGCACTTCCTGTATCATAAGAATATACTCCTGGGCTATCGGTTTCAGGGTTTACAATACAAGCTTCAGAAAATAAGGGTAACCTTCCTCTACCATTATTAAATAATAAAATTTTATTTTCATCTAATAGGCCGGGTTTAATAAAATGAGGAGAGTGTTGTCCGTAAAGTTGTCGGTCTGATTCGTCACCTTGATTATAGGCTTGAGGGTTTCCCCAGCGGTATAGAAAATCGCCTCCTTTATTATAGATGCCTCCTTCGCCTGTAGCTGCTTCTTCAGTTGTAGTAGAGTGATCTATAATATAAAATTCACTTAAATTTCTAGAGCTTATTATAATCTGATCTAAAATAGGATTGTAATTTATTGAATTAAAATGAAGCCAATTGGCACCTCCATCACCTCCATTTAAAAAGTTGATATTTAATTTTTCGGGATGTAAGGCTATATCACCAAAATTGTCTTTTTCGTCATCAAAATCCTGAATAACATGGTCCATGATGTTCCATTTCCATACAATTTCAGCACTGTCTTCGCCAATAGGAGTAACTTCTATAATTTGTTCATTGTATAAAATGTCTTCATTTAGAAGTGATGGGTTGCGTCCTAGTTGTAGAGCTTCAGAATTAGTAATCTTAGTAACTGCAAGAATAAGAACATTTCCGTTAGGCATAGGGAATACGTCATGGTGTTGTCGCATTGTCGAATTGTCATAAAAATATTGCCAAGTGAGGTTGCCCTCCCAATCAAATAGTTCTATAACGCCACCTTGTCCACCAAAAACAATATCACTACTTTCAGTTCTACCAGCTCTTAAAATATTTCCATTTTCTAATAAATGAACAGCATTGCCAGGCGGGAACTCACTAGACCACTGATTTATAATTTCTCCACAATTATTAATTAAGTAAGTTTCCGTAAAAGCACTAAATAAGGTGTAGCCATCTGCAACACCTTCAGAAATAAGTGTTGTACCAATAGTGTTTTGGGAATAAGAAACGTTAATTGTAATTAAGAGTGTGAAAATTATTTTTTTTAACATGAGTTTTTCTTTAAAAAGTTGCAGTTAAGCTAATATGTATTTTAGAATCTGATAATTTAAATTGTCTGTTTTCTGTTTTTCCGCTAGAATAATTTAAACGAAAAAGGCCAGCATTGGTAAGTAGGCCTAGTCCAAACCCAAAACCAAATAGTTTTTCTTTGCTATTTGTAAGTCTATTTTCAAAATAGGCAGCATCTAAAACCGAATGTACATAAATATCATTACTTAAACGATATCTGTATTCGGTACTTAGAACTCCGTAGAGATTGGCAACCAAACTATTTTCTTCAAATCCACGAATGGAATTGATACCTCCAAAACGAAATAATTCATTATCTAAATAATCGTCTGAAATAAGTGTTGCTCCATTTAAACGTGCATAAAAACTGTTCTTATTATTAAGATTAAATATCTTGTAAGCATCTATGTTAAATACACTTTGTTTTTGCGTGCCTAAGTTGTTATCTCTGTTTCCATAGCCAGAAGAGGCATCCAACCAAAAGTTAATAGGAAATAAAGGATCAGAGAATTGAGGTTTTGTATAATTGTAGTGTAATGTATAATAATTAGATGTGTAATCGTTTAAAATATCAGTATCGTCATCTAATAAGTTTGTTGAATTTGTAGTATTAATTCCTATTCCAATTTTATGCTGGGCATTAATTTGATAATTAATTTTTGCGTATTGCTTAGCAGTTAAAAAGGTAGAGTCTTTTCTAAAAATATTAAGGCCAACTTGCAACCCAATAGGAGAGCTAAATAGATAAGGTAAATCAGCATCTACATTGATTGTTTGTTGATCTATCTCATCGCTTTTATAAAAAAGATTTAAGGTCTCTCCGTAGTTAAGATTGTTAATCAGTCGTAAATCTAAATAACCATCAAATTCAATCTTATTAGTGTTTTCGTTAGTGCCAAAGCCAAGGAAACCATCAAAGTTGTTTGTCTTTGTTTTTTCTACATATATATATAGTGTTGTAGAATCTTGGGTAAAAAGCACTTCTGGGTCTTTTATTTTATTAGCAAATCGTAAGTCGTTTAATAGTTCAATTTTTTCTTTAATAGCATTTAGGTTGAAAGACTTTCCTGTTCTTAACTTTAAGAAACGTTTTAAGTAAGATTTCGGAAACTTCTCATAGCCTTTTACAATAATCTTATCAATTCGTCTTTTTTGGTTCGTTACAATTTTTAAGTCGGCTGAAATTAAATCAGATGCTAATTTAGAAATATTAATAAGCTGTAAAGTTGAAAACGGATCACCTTGTTCGGCAATTGTAGAATTTAAGTTTTTTAAATAGGTTTCTAGCTCAGTTATTCTGAGTTCAAAGTAATTATTGTCTTTTGATTGATGAATAAGGTTCAAATATTCAGTATTAAAATCCGAAGGGTAATAGATTCGAATTCGGTTTATCCGTTTGCCCGTTATTAGTTGTGCTTTAAAAAGAGAGTCGTTTTGTTTAGTAATACTTTCAATTGAAGTGTCAATATAGCCCCTTTTTGTCAGCTTAATTTTAAGATTTTGAATTTCAATTTCTAAATTTTTGTAATTATTGAAGCTCTTTTGGTAACCTAGAGAGTCAATAGTTGCCGTTGAAACTTCGTTTTCTCCAATAACTTTTAAATTGATAGATTGAGAAGTGCCTAGATTTGAAAAAACTAGAAGAATAAGAAAAAAAAGAAAACGGCTGTAAAACGGCATGGACACTAAATAGAGTAACTCTTATGTAACGTAAAAATAAGTGATATTATATACGAATGAAATGAAAGTTCATATTTCTTTTAAAAATTAATTCTCAAGTGTTTGAATAATAGATATTAATTACTACATTTGCACCCCTCAAAAGTGAGGATTAATAAAATTTTATATAGAAATATATGCCAACAATTTCACAATTAGTACGAAAAGGAAGAGCCAAAATAACCAAGAAGAGTAAATCGGCTGCTTTAGATTCGTGTCCTCAAAGACGTGGTGTATGTACTCGTGTTTATACAACGACACCTAAGAAACCTAACTCAGCAATGCGTAAGGTAGCAAGGGTTCGTTTAACAAACGGAAACGAAGTAAATGCATACATTGGTGGAGAAGGTCACAATTTACAAGAGCACTCGATAGTATTGGTTAGAGGTGGAAGGGTAAAAGATTTGCCAGGAGTTAGATATCACATCGTTCGTGGTGCTTTAGATACAGCAGGTGTATCAGGAAGAACACAGCGTAGATCTAAGTATGGTGCAAAACGCCCTAAGAAGTAATTAAAAACTTTAAGAAGAAGACATGAGAAAAAGAGCAGCAAAAAAGAGACCGCTTTTACCAGATCCAAGATTTAATGATCAGTTAGTAACACGTTTTGTTAACATGATGATGTGGGATGGTAAGAAGTCTGTAGCTTTTAAAGTATTCTATGATGCAATTGATATTGTTGAAGAGAAAAAGAATGATGACGAAAAAACAGCTTTAGAGATTTGGAAAGAAGCTTTATCAAATGTGATGCCTCACGTAGAAGTACGTAGTCGTCGTGTTGGTGGTGCTACATTCCAGATTCCAATGCAAATTCGTCCAGACCGTAAGGTTTCAACTGCGATGAAATGGTTAATTAGCTTTTCACGTAAGAGAAATGAAAAATCTATGGCGCAACGCTTAGCGGCAGAAGTTTTAGCAGCAGCTAAAGAAGAAGGAGCTGCGGTTAAGAAAAGAACTGATACGCATAAGATGGCAGAAGCAAATAAAGCATTCTCACACTTTAGATTTTAAGAAATGGCAAGAGATTTAAAACTTACAAGAAATATAGGAATTGCAGCTCATATTGATGCTGGTAAAACAACAACAACAGAGCGTATTCTTTTTTATACGGGAGTTTCACACAAAATTGGAGAAGTGCATGATGGTGCTTCTACAATGGACTGGATGGAGCAAGAGGCAGAAAGAGGTATTACAATTACGTCTGCTGCAACTACTTGTGATTGGACATTCCCAAAAGAAAATGGTGAGCCAACAGCAGACGCTAAAGATTACCATTTTAACATTATTGATACACCTGGTCACGTAGATTTTACGGTAGAAGTTAACCGTTCATTACGTGTATTAGATGGTTTAGTGTTTTTGTTTAGTGCAGTTGATGGTGTAGAGCCACAATCTGAAACTAACTGGAGGCTAGCAGATAACTATAAAGTTCCAAGAATTGGTTTCGTTAATAAAATGGACCGTCAAGGATCTGACTTTTTAGGTGTTTGTCAGCAAGTAAAAGATATGTTGAAGTCTAACGCAGTGCCAATCGTTTTAAACATTGGTGATGAAGATAACTTCAAAGGTATTGTAGATTTAGTTAAAAACAGAGCTATTGTATGGCATGATGATAACTATGGTTCTACTTTTGATGTTGTTGATATTCCTGAAGACATGAAGGACGAGGTACGTAAGTACCGTGCTTTATTAATCGAGGAAGTAGCAAGTTACGACGAGAACTTACTTGAGAAATTCATGGAAGATGAAGACTCTATAACAGAAGATGAAGTGCACGCTGCACTTAGAGCTGCTGTAATGGATATGGCTATTATACCAATGGTATGTGGTTCTTCATTTAAGAATAAAGGTGTACAGTTTTTATTAGATGCTGTTTGTCGTTATTTACCTTCTCCAATGGATAGAGAAAGTGTAGTAGGTGTTAATCCTGATACAGATAAAGAAGAAAGACGTAAGCCAAGTGTTGATGAACCTTTTTCAGCCTTAGCGTTTAAGATTGCTACAGATCCTTTTGTAGGTCGTTTAGCTTTCTTTAGAGCGTATTCTGGTCGTTTAGATGCAGGGTCTTATATCTTAAACAACCGTTCAGGTAAAAAAGAACGTATCTCACGTATCTATCAAATGCACTCTAATAAGCAAAATGCTATCGATTTTATCGAAGCAGGAGATATTGGAGCAGCAGTAGGATTTAAAGACATTAAGACTGGTGATACTATGTCTGATGAAAAACATCCTATTGTTTTAGAATCTATGGACTTCCCTGATCCTGTAATTGGTATCGCGGTAGAACCTAAGACTAAAGCAGATGTTGATAAGTTAGGTATGGCTTTAGCTAAATTAGCGGAAGAAGATCCAACGTTTACAGCAAGAACAGATGAGTCTTCAGGACAGACAATTATTTCTGGAATGGGTGAGCTTCACTTAGATATTATTGTAGACCGTTTAAAAAGAGAATTTAAAGTTGAGGTTAACCAAGGTCAACCACAAGTTGAATATAAAGAAGCCATTACTCAAGCTGCAGATCATAGAGAAGTTTATAAGAAACAATCAGGTGGTCGTGGTAAGTTTGCTGATATCGTATTTACGATTGAGCCAGCAGATGAAGGTGTAGTAGGTCTTCAGTTTGAATCTGTAATTAAAGGTGGTAACGTTCCTAAAGAATTTATCCCTTCAATTGAAAAAGGATTCAAAATGGCAATGGCTAATGGTCCATTAGCAGGTTACGAAGTAGATTCTATGAAAGTAACTTTAAAGGATGGATCTTATCACGATGTGGATTCGGATCAATTATCATTCGAATTAGCAGCAAAACTTGGTTTTAAAAATTCAGCTAAAGCAGCTAAAGCAGTTATAATGGAGCCAATCATGAAACTTGAGGTGATTACACCAGAAGAAAACATGGGTGATATTGTTGGAGATTTAAATAGAAGACGAGGTCAAGTTAGTGACATGGGTGATAGAGCTGGTGCAAAAACTGTAAAAGCTACTGTGCCATTATCTGAGATGTTCGGTTATGTTACAACATTAAGAACATTGTCTTCAGGTCGTGCAACATCAACAATGGAATTTTCTCACTATGCTGAAACTCCTTCTAATATATCTGAAGAAGTAATAAAAGCAGCTAAAGGAGTTGAATCGTAAATCTTAAGAAAATGAGTCAAAAAATCAGAATAAAATTAAAGTCTTACGATCACAACTTAGTAGACAAGTCTGCTGATAAGATTGTAAAAACAGTAAAAAGTACAGGTGCAGTAGTAACAGGACCAATTCCTTTACCAACACACAAGAAAATTTTCACTGTATTACGTTCACCACACGTAAACAAGAAGTCAAGAGAACAATTTCAATTAAGCTCTTATAAGAGACTTTTAGATATTTACTCTTCGTCTTCTAAGACAATTGACGCTTTAATGAAGCTTGAATTACCAAGTGGAGTTGAAGTTGAAATCAAAGTGTAATTAGCATTAACATGTCCCAAGCTGCGAGCGAAGGAAAAACGGTAAAAAATACAATTCAAGGCTGAAACGTATTTCAGCCTTGAATATTTATAAATAAAAAAGATCAAATGAATAAAATAAATAAATATATTCTTTTACTAGCAGTAGTATTTAGTTTTTCTTGTAGCAGTGACGATGATAATTCTAACGATGGAGGTTCATCGGTTTTAGGAACATATACATTAGATAGTTTAGTGCCAAGCTCTACTATAGATGCTGATGCTAATGGAACTTTTACTACAGAAGATATTATTGATCTCATCAATTGTGATTTTAAAATAGTACTTACAGATAATACTATTACCATCAATATGGATGATTTTTCAGTGTACCAACCAGCAACGGTTTCATCTGGTCCTGAAGGAGTAGAATTAGATTTAGAATTAGTAGAATGTCAGAGTTATACTGAATCTGGAACTTATACAGTAGAAGACGGAAGTTTAATTTCTACTATTGATGATGAGCAAAATATCTTAGCTATTAGTGGAAATGAAATAACTTTAATTTATACAAGTTATTTCCATACAAGTGCTGATTCTGGAAATGATACTTCAGTTCAGTTTACAGCAAAGTTTAGTAAATAAATAATAATAACAAATAAATAATAATTATGTCTGGGTTAATTGGAAAAAAAATCGGTATGACCAGCATTTTCGATGAAAATGGGAAGAACATTCCTTGTACAGTAATCGAAGCTGGACCATGTATCGTTACCCAAGTCAGAACTGAAGAAGTGGATGGTTATTCTGCCCTTCAATTAGGTTTCGATGACGCGACAGAAAAAAGCGCTACTAAAGCAGACTTAGGTCATGCTAAAAAAGCGGGTACTTCTGTAAAACGCAAAGTTGTTGAATTCAAAGGTTTTGATGAGGAGTACAAATTAGGTGATGCAATCACTGTAGAGCAATTTACTGAAGGAGAATTTGTGGATGTCGCAGGTACTTCAAAAGGTAAAGGTTTTCAAGGTGTAGTAAAACGTCACGGATTCGGAGGTGTAGGTCAAGCAACGCATGGTCAACATAACCGTTTAAGAGCTCCAGGTTCTATTGGTGCAGCTTCTTATCCTGCGAGAGTATTCAAAGGAATGAAGATGGCCGGAAGAATGGGTGGTGAAACAGTAAAAGTTCAAAATTTAAGAGTTTACAAAGTAGTTCCAGAAAAGAACTTACTTGTGGTTAAAGGATGTGTTCCTGGTCATAAAAACTCTTATGTAATTATTCAGAAGTAATGAAGGTAGCAGTTTTAGATATAAACGGAAAAGACACTGGAAGAAAAGCTGAGCTTTCTAAAGAAGTGTTCGCTATAGAGCCTAATAATCACGCTGTCTATTTAGATGTTAAGCAATACTTAGCAAATCAAAGACAAGGTACACATAAGGCTAAAGAAAGAGCAGATATCTCTGGAAGTACACGTAAGATAAAAAAACAGAAAGGTACTGGTACTGCGAGAGCAGGTAGTATTAAATCTGGTGTATTTAGAGGTGGTGGTCGTATGTTTGGTCCTAGACCAAGAAATTACGGTTTTAAATTAAACAAAAACGTAAAACGATTAGCGCGTAAATCTGCATTAAGTATTAAGGCAAATGACAAATCAATTTTAGTAATGGAAGACTTCAGTTTTGATGCTCCAAAGACTAAAAACTTTGTTAATGTATTAAAGGCTTTAGAGGTAGAAAACAAAAAATCTCTTATTGTGTTGGGTGAAACAAATAATAATGTATATTTGTCATCACGCAATTTTAAAGGGTCTGAAGTTATAAAGACTTCAGAGTTAAGCACTTATAAAATTATGAATGCTAATAAAGTTATTCTAATTGAGAGTGCATTAGAAGGAATTGAATCGAATTTAAGTAAATAGAACAGATGAGTATCTTAATAAAACCTATCATCACAGAAAAAGCAACCATGCAAAGTGAGTTGTTAAATGCATATGCATTTGAAGTGAATACAAAGGCGAACAAGGTAGAAATCAAAAAAGCGGTGGAAGCTGCTTATGGAGTTTCTGTTGAAAAAGTTCGTACAATAAATGTCCGTCCAGAAAGAAGAACACGTCACACAAAGACTGGTATTCAACATGGTAAAACAAATGCTGTTAAAAAGGCAATTGTACAACTGGCGGAAGGTGAAGTAATAGATTTATACACTAACATGTAATTTTAGACATTAATGTCAGTAAGAAAATTAAAACCGATCACATCAGGTCAGCGATTTAGAGTAGTAAATGGATTTGACGCCATTACTACTGATAAGCCGGAGAAAAGCTTGCTTGCTCCGAAAAAGAGATCTGGTGGTAGAAACAGTCAAGGAAAAATGACCATGCGCCAATTAGGTGGAGGTCATAAGAAACGTTATCGTATTATCGATTTCAAACGTAACAAAACTGGAGTTCCAGCGGAAGTTAAAACAATTGAATACGATCCAAACAGAACAGCATTTATTGCGCTATTAAACTACCAAGATGGTGAGAAACGTTATGTTATCGCTCAAAATGGTTTACAAGTAGGGCAAAATATAGTGTCTGGTGAAACAGGTATCGCTCCAGAAATTGGAAACGCAATGCCTTTAAGTGAAATACCATTAGGAACAATTATTTCTTGTATTGAGTTACGTCCTGGGCAAGGAGCTGTAATGGCTCGTAGTGCTGGTGCATTTGCTCAATTAATGGCAAGAGGTGATAAGTTTGCTACAGTAAAGTTACCGTCTGGTGAAACTAGAATGATTCTAGTAACATGTATGGCTACTATTGGAGCGATTTCAAATTCAGATCATCAATTATTAGTATCTGGTAAAGCAGGTAGAAGTAGATGGTTAGGAAGACGTCCAAGAGTAAGACCAGTAGTGATGAACCCAGTCGATCACCCAATGGGTGGTGGTGAAGGTAAATCTTCAGGTGGTCATCCAAGAAATAGAAACGGTATTCCTGCTAAAGGATTTAGAACACGTTCTAAGACAAAGGCGAGTAATAAGTATATTGTAGAACGTAGAAAGAAATAATTAAGATAGTATGGCACGTTCATTAAAGAAAGGACCTTATATCCACTATAAGCTAGAAAAGAAAGTTGCAGAAAATGTAGCTTCAAACAAAAAGACGGTAATTAAAACTTGGTCTAGAGCATCAATGATTTCTCCAGATTTCGTTGGTCAGACTATAGCAGTTCACAATGGTCGTCAATTTGTTCCAGTTTATGTTACTGAGAATATGGTAGGTCACAAATTAGGAGAATTTTCACCAACACGATCTTTTAGAGGTCATGCAGGTGCTAAGAATAAAGGTAAAAAATAAGAATCATGGGAAGTCGTAAAAAACAAATGGCGGAAGCTATTAAGGCTGAGAAAAAGCAGGTTGCTTTTGCTAAGCTAAATAACTGTCCTACATCACCAAGAAAAATGCGTTTAGTTGCGGATTTAATTAGAGGTGAGAAGGCAGATAAAGCTCTTCAGATTCTTAGATTTAGTCAAAAAGAAGCATCTCGTCGTTTAGAGAAACTTGTAATATCTGCAATTGCAAATTGGCAAGCTAAAAACGAAGACGCTGATGTTGAAGAAGCTAAATTGTTTATCAAAGAAATTAGAGTAGATGGTGGTTCTATGTTAAAGAGATTGCGTCCAGCACCTCAAGGTAGAGCACACAGAATAAGAAAAAGATCTAATCACGTAACAGTGGTTGTAGATGCAATAAATAAAACACAAAGCTAAGATAGAGATATGGGACAAAAGACAAATCCAATCGGAAATCGCTTAGGAATTATCAGAGGATGGGAATCTAACTGGTACGGAGGAAACGATTATGGTGATAAGCTTGCCGAAGACGATAAGATTAGAAAATACGTTCACGCGCGTTTATCTAAAGCTAGTGTAAGTAGAGTAATTATTGAGCGTACGCTTAAACTTGTAACCGTTACTATCACTACTGCTAGACCTGGTATTATTATCGGAAAAGGTGGCCAAGAGGTAGATAAGTTAAAAGAAGAGCTTAAGAAAATTACTGGTAAAGAAGTTCAATTGAACATCTTTGAAATCAAAAGACCTGAACTAGATGCTTATTTAGTAGCAGCAAGTGTAGCTCGTCAAATAGAAAGTAGAATTTCTTACAGACGTGCTATAAAAATGGCTATCGCAGCTGCTATTCGTATGAATGCAGAAGGAATCAAAATTCAAATTAGTGGTCGTTTAAATGGTGCTGAAATGGCACGTTCTGAACACTACAAAGAAGGACGTATTCCTTTATCTACCTTTAGAGCTGATATTGATTATGCTCTAGTAGAAGCACATACTACTTATGGTAGATTGGGCATCAAAGTTTGGATAATGAAAGGCGAAGTGTATGGTAAAAGAGAATTATCACCACTAGTTGGCTTATCTAAACAAAAAGGTAAAGGTGGACGTGGTGGAAACAAGAACCAATCTCGTCGTAGAAAGTAATTTTTTAAAGAAAAGACAAAATGTTACAGCCTAAAAGAACAAAATTTCGTAAGCAGCAAAAAGGACGTATGAAAGGAAATGCGGGAAGAGGTCATTTGTTATCAAATGGTACTTTCGGTATTAAATCATTAGAGTCAACTTTTATAACTGCACGTCAAATAGAAGCAGCGCGTATTGCAGCTACTCGTTATATGAAAAGAGAAGGATCGTTATGGATTAAAATTTTTCCAGACAAGCCGATCACAAAGAAACCTCTTGAAGTACGTATGGGTAAAGGTAAAGGTGGTGTAGAATATTGGGCAGCCGTTGTAAAACCAGGACGTATGTTATTTGAAATAAGTGGAGTGCCATTAGACGTAGCTCAAGAAGCTTTACGTTTAGCAGCACAGAAACTTCCGGTAAAAACTAAGTTTATCATAGCTAGAGATTACGAAGCTTAATAGAAAGATATTATGAAGCAATCAGAAATTAAACAGCTTTCAACAGCTGAGTTACAAGAGAAACTTAGTGAATCTAAAAAGAGTTATACGGACCTAAAAATGGCTCATACTATTTCTCCTTTAGACAACCCAATTCAGTTACGCGTTGCACGTCGCACAGTAGCTAGAGTGGCAACAGAACTAACTAAAAGAGACGTACAATAATTGTATTCTGCTGAAAGATGGAAAAAAGAAACTTAAGAAAAGAACGTATAGGGATCGTAACGAGTAACAAAATGGAGAAATCTATTGTTGTTGCTGAAGTTAAGAAAGTAAAACACCCTATGTATGGAAAATTCGTGTTAAAGACAAAGAAATATGTCGCACACGATGAGACAAATGACTGCAACGAAGGAGATACTGTAAAGATCATGGAAACACGACCTTTAAGTAAATCTAAATGTTGGAGATTAGTAGAAATAATTGAAAGAGCGAAGTAATTATGTTACAACAAGAATCAAGATTAAAAGTAGCTGATAATACTGGTGCAAAGGAAGTTTTAACTATCCGTGTACTAGGTGGAACTAAAAGAAGGTATGCTTCTGTAGGAGATAAAATAGTTGTATCTGTTAAAGATGCTACTCCAAACGGACAAATCAAAAAAGGTGCTGTATCTACAGCAGTTGTAGTTCGTACAGCTAAAGAAGTAAGACGTCCAGATGGGTCTTATATTAGATTTGACGACAATGCATGTGTACTATTAAATCCTCAAGGGGAAATGAGAGGAACTCGTGTTTTTGGACCTGTAGCTAGAGAACTTCGTGATAAACAATTCATGAAAATTGTATCATTGGCACCTGAAGTGCTTTAATTGATAAATAAGATGACAAAGCTTAAAATAAAATCAGGAGATACAGTAAAAGTAATAGCTGGTGATCACAAAGGATCAGAAGGTAAAGTACTTAAAGTATTAATAGATAAAAACAAAGCCATTGTAGAAGGCGTAAACATGGTTAAGAAACATACGAAACCAAGTGCACAAAATCCTCAAGGTGGAATTGTAGAGAAAGAAGCCTCTATACATATTTCAAACTTATCGTTGTTAACTTCAAAAGGTGAAGCAACAAGAGTTGGTTATAAAATGGAAGGTGATAATAAAGTGAGATTTTCAAAAAAATCTAATGAAGTAATTTAATATGGCTTACGTTGCAAGATTAAAAAAAGAGTATCAGGAAAAAGTAATTCCTGCTCTTACGGAAGAATTTGGATATAAAAATGTAATGCAAGTACCTAAGCTTACTAAGATAGTAATATCTAAAGGTGTTGGTGCTGCTGTTGCGGATAAAAAGTTAATTGATCACGCGGTAGAAGAGCTTACAAAAATATCTGGACAGAAAGCTATACACACAATGTCTAAGAAGGATGTTGCATCTTTCAAGTTACGAAAAGGAATGCCAATTGGTGCCAAAGTAACTTTAAGAGGTGAACAAATGTATGAATTCTTAGATCGTTTGGTAACTTCAGCTTTACCAAGAGTTAGAGATTTTAACGGTATTAAAGCTACAGGTTTTGATGGACGTGGAAACTATAATTTAGGTGTTGTAGAACAAATTATTTTTCCAGAAATAGATATTGATAAAATCAATAAAATTTCAGGAATGGATATTACATTTGTGACTTCTGCGGATACAGACAAGGAAGCGAAGTCTTTATTAACAGAATTAGGATTACCTTTTAAAAAGAATTAATTATGGCTAAAGAATCAATGAAAGCCCGTGAGGTGAAGCGTTCTAAAACGGTAGCTAAATATGCAGAAAAACGTAAAGCTTTAAAAGAAGCTGGCGATTATGAAGCATTACAGAAATTACCAAAAAATGCATCACCTATACGTCAACACAACCGTTGTAAACTTACAGGAAGGCCTAAAGGTTATATGAGACAATTTGGAATTTCTCGTGTAATGTTTAGAGAAATGGCCAACCAAGGTTTAATACCAGGTGTTAAGAAGGCAAGTTGGTAAAATTATAAATTGGTTTCAGGTTTGGCAATAGTGCCGAAAACCGCTACCGCAAATTAATAACTATGTATACAGATCCAATAGCGGATTATTTAACGCGAGTTAGAAATGCAGTTAAGGCCAACCACAGAGTGGTTGAGATCCCTGCATCTAACTTAAAAAAAGAAATAACTAAGATTTTATTCGACCAAGGATATATCTTAAGTTATAAGTTTGACGACTCTACAGTACAAGGTACAATCAAAATTGCTTTGAAGTACAGTAAAGAGACTAAAGAGTCTGTCATTAAAAAAATTCAAAGAATCAGTAAACCAGGTTTACGTAAGTATGCTTCATCTAAAGAAATGCCAAGAATCCTTAACGGATTAGGTATTGCAATTGTTTCTACGTCTCACGGAGTGATGACAGGAAAACAAGCGCAGAGAGAAAATGTAGGTGGTGAAGTTTTATGTTACGTATACTAAAAACAGGAAATTATGTCAAGAATAGGTAAAAACCCAATAACAGTTCCTGAAGGTGTCACAGTTGAGATTAAGGATAATTTAATTACTGCTAAAGGTAAATTAGGTGAATTAACTCAAGAGTATTCAGATATTCAGATTAAATTAGAAGACGGTACTATTACATTAGAGCGTGCTTCTGACAAGAAAGATTTAAGAGCAAAACATGGTCTTTACAGAGCATTAATTGCTAATATGATAGAAGGTGTTTCAAAAGGCTGGACCAAAGAACTAGAAATGGTTGGTGTAGGTTATAGAGCATCAAATCAAGGACAAAAATTAGATTTAGCCGTTGGTTTTTCTCATAACATCGTTATGGATATTGCTCCAGAAGTAAAAGTTGAGACAGTATCAGAAAAAGGTAAAAATCCAATTATTAAATTAACGTCTTTTGACAAACAATTGGTTGGCCAAGTTGCAGCTAAGATTCGCGGTTTTAGAAGACCAGAACCTTACAAAGGAAAAGGTATCAAGTTTGTTGGTGAAGAAATTAGAAGAAAAGCAGGTAAATCAGCTTAATAATTAAGTTATGGCATTGACAAAGAACGAAAGAAGAATAAGAATTAAAAACAGAATCCGTAAGGTTGTTTCTGGTACAGAAACAAAACCTAGATTAGCTGTTTTTAGAAGTAATAGAGAAATTTATGCTCAACTCGTAGATGATGTAACTGGTAAAACTTTAGTTGCTGCATCTTCAAGAGATAAAGACATAGCAGCATCTAAAGGAAACAAAACAGAAGTAGCTGCATTAGTAGGTAAATCTGTAGCAGAGAAAGCTATGAAAGCTGGTGTTGAAACTATTTCTTTTGATAGAGGTGGTTATTTATATCATGGAAGAGTAAAATCATTAGCAGAAGGTGCTAGAGAAGCAGGACTTAAATTTTAAGACATTATGTATCAAAAATATAAAAACGCAGAGCTTGTTAAACCAGGCGGACTAGAATTAAAAGATCGCTTAGTTGGCGTTCAGCGTGTAACTAAAGTAACAAAAGGTGGTAGAGCATTTGGTTTTTCTGCTATTGTTGTTGTAGGTGACGAAACAAATGTTGTAGGACAAGGATTAGGTAAATCTAAAGATGTTGCTACTGCAATTGCTAAAGCTGTTGAAGACGCTAAGAAAAACTTAGTAAGAATACCTATTCTTAATGGAACTATTCCTCATGAGCAAAAAGGTAAATATGGTGGAGCAAGAGTTAACATTATTCCAGCTGCACCTGGTACAGGAGTTATTGCAGGTGGTGCGGTAAGAATTGTTCTTGAAGCAGTAGGTGTACACGATGTATTATCTAAATCTCAAGGATCTTCTAATCCTCATAACGTAGTAAAAGCAACTTTTGACGCTTTATTACAATTAAGAGATGCTAAGTCTGTAGCTAAAGAGCGTGGAATTTCACTTGAAAAAGTATTTAACGGATAATCGATAGGATAAGATGGCAAAGATTAAAGTAAAGAAAGTAAAAAGTGCAATCAATCGTACTAAAAGACAAAAGCTAACATTATTAGCTTTAGGTCTAAAAAAGATTGGTCAAGTAGTAGAGCACGACGCCACACCAAACATCCTTGGTATGGTTAAGAAAGTTGAACATTTAGTTTCTGTAGAGGAAGCTTAAAAATATAACTTAACAATGGATTTAAGTAATTTAAAACCTGCAGAAGGTTCAGTAAAAAATCAAGGTAAACGTATTGGTCGTGGTCAAGGTTCTGGTAAAGGTGGTACGGCAACACGTGGTCACAAAGGAGCTAAATCTCGTTCAGGTTATTCTAAGAAATTAGGATTTGAAGGTGGTCAAATGCCATTACAAAGACGTGTACCTAAATTTGGATTTACAAATATTAACAGAGTAGAATACCAAGGTATAAACTTAGATACTTTACAAAAGTTAGTAGATGAAAAAGTAATCAAAGATAGTGTTGATTTTGAAACACTTGTATCTATGGGATTAGTTGGTAAAAACGAGCTAGTTAAAATTTTAGGTAGAGGTGAGTTAAAAACAAAATTAACAGTAACTGCTCATAAATTTACTGCTACGGCAAAGGCAGCTATAGAAGCTGCTGGTGGTGAAGCTGTAACTTTATAAGATTATAGGATGAAAATAATAGAAACATTAAAAAACGTTTGGAAAATCACAGAACTTAAGGATAGAATTATTCTAACCTTAGGTTTGCTTTTGGTTTATCGTTTTGGTGCTCAGGTGGTATTACCTGGTATCAATATTGATGCTTTAGGTGGATTACAAGCAGGTATGGATGGTGGTATCATGGGATTATTAAATGCCTTTACAGGTGGAGCATTTGCTAATGCTTCTGTATTCGCATTAGGTATTATGCCATATATCTCAGCTTCCATTGTTGTTCAGTTAATGGGTATTGCGATTCCTTATCTACAAAAACTTCAGAAAGAAGGTGCTAGTGGTCAGAAAAAGATCACTCAAATTACACGTTGGTTAACTATAGGTATTTGTTTAGTTCAAGCACCAGGTTATTTAGCTAGTATTCCTTCATTATCAGGATTGTCATCAATTAATGCTATGTTAGTACCTGGTTTTAATGAAAATATGTTTTACTTCTCATCAGTAATTATTCTAGTAACAGGGTGTGTATTCGCTATGTGGTTAGGTGAAAAAATTACAGATAAAGGTATAGGTAATGGTATTTCATTATTAATTATGGTTGGTATTATAGCAACGTTACCACAATCGTTTGTACAAAATATGTACTCTAGACTTGAAGGTGGTAATGGTGGTTTTATGATGATTTTAATTGAAATGGTTATATGGTTCTTAATCATATTAGCTTCTGTTTTCTTGGTTATGGCAGTTAGAAAAATTGCTGTGCAATATGCAAGAAGAACAGCTTCTGGTGGTTATGAAAAGAATGTATTTGGATCACGTCAGTTTTTACCATTAAAATTAAATGCTTCTGGTGTAATGCCAATTATCTTTGCACAAGCAATTATGTTTGTTCCAAGTTTAATAGGTAGCTCTGCTTGGTTGAAAGATACAAGTACAGGCATTTGGATGCAATCTAACTTCCAAGATATGTTTGGATTTTGGTACAACTTAATATTTGCTTTATTAATTATAATATTTACATATTTTTATACAGCAATTACAGTACCGACAAACAAAATGGCTGATGATTTAAAACGTAGTGGTGGATTTATTCCAGGTATACGTCCAGGATCTGAAACATCTGAGTATTTAGATAAAATTATGTCACAGATCACCTTACCAGGTTCTATATTCTTAGCATTAGTTGCTATTTTTCCAGCATTTATCGTTAAGTTAATGAGCGTGCAACAAGGTTGGGCATTATTCTTTGGTGGTACATCACTTTTAATTATGGTAGGTGTAGCTATTGATACAATGCAGCAGATTAATTCTTATTTATTAAATAAGCATTATGATGGCTTGATGAAGACAGGTAAGAATAGAAAAGCGGTTGCGCAATAAGATGTTAAACATTAGAATGTCAGTGTTAAAAATTAGGCAAGGTATTTGCATTTAATCACTGAATACTAAATATATATTATGGCAAAACAAGCAGCAATAGAACAAGACGGAACAATCATAGAAGCATTATCAAATGCAATGTTTCGTGTAGAATTAGAAAATGGTCATATAGTGACTGCACATATCTCTGGTAAAATGCGTATGCATTACATAAAGTTATTACCAGGAGATAAGGTGAAATTAGAAATGAGTCCTTACGATTTAACTAAGGCTCGCATAACTTATAGATACTAATACAAGATATAGCCGAAAGGTTCTATCATACTATAGTAGTAATAAATAATACAAGATGAAAGTAAGAGCATCAGTAAAGAAAAGAAGCGCAGACTGTAAATTAGTGCGCAGAAAAGGTAGACTTTACGTCATTAACAAAAAGAATCCTAGATTCAAACAAAGACAAGGGTAAATATGGCAAGAATTGCAGGTGTAGACATACCAAAACAAAAAAGAGGAGTGATTTCTTTAACTTATATCTACGGAGTAGGTAGAAGTAGATCAAAGGAAATTTTAGCTGCGGCTAAAGTTGACGAAAGCACAAAAGTACAAGATTGGACTGACGACGAAATAGGAGCAATCCGTGACGCTGTTGGAACTTTTAAAATCGAAGGTGAATTACGTTCTGAAACACAAATGAACATTAAGCGATTAATGGATATTGGATGTTACAGAGGTATTCGTCATAGATCTGGTCTTCCATTAAGAGGACAACGTACTAAGAATAATTCTCGTACAAGAAAAGGTAGAAGAAAAACGGTTGCTAACAAGAAGAAAGTAACTAAATAATAAATAGTCTTTAGTCTTTAGACGTTGGAAAGAATCTGTTTGAAATTTAACGGTTTAGGATTCTAGCGACTATTAACTAATACTAAAAGCTAAAAATAAAATGGCAAAGGCAAGTACAAAAAAACGTAAAGTTATAGTTGATGCAATAGGTGAAGCTCATATCACAGCTTCTTTTAACAATATCATTATTTCTTTAACAAACAAAAAAGGTGACGTTATTTCATGGTCATCGGCAGGTAAAATGGGATTTAGAGGTTCTAAAAAGAACACTCCTTACGCTGCTCAATTAGCTGCTGAAGATGCTGCAGGCGTAGCAAAAGAAGCAGGTTTAAAGAAAGTGAAAGCATACGTTAAAGGACCTGGTAATGGTAGAGAATCTGCTATCAGATCTATTCACAATGCAGGAATTGAAGTTTCAGAAATTATTGATGTAACTCCAATGCCACATAACGGCTGTCGTCCACCAAAAAGACGTAGAGTATAATCTGAATCGTATTCAGTTTTCTAAGTCAGTCTTAGTTAAAAAAACTCACACAAATTTTAAATAAACTAATATCATTCATTTATGTATTGATATTAGTTTATTTTGCATAAATTTGCAAACTGAAAAATAACAAGTATCAATCGAGAGGTTAACGATTAAAGAAGGATAAGATTAAGACCTTAATTCTTTACTCACTCTCTAAACAAATTTAAAATGGCAAGATATACTGGTCCTAAAACTAAAATCGCCCGTAAATTCGGACAAGCGATCTTCGGAGATGATAAAGCCTTCGAAAAAAGAAATTACCCTCCAGGGCAACACGGAAACAACCGTCGTCGTGGTAAAAAATCTGAATATGCAATCCAATTAATGGAGAAGCAAAAAGCAAAATATACTTATGGTATATTAGAAAAGCAATTCAGAAACATGTTCAAAAGAGCAACAGCATCTAAAGGAATTACAGGTGAAGTATTACTTCAATTATGTGAATCTCGTTTAGATAATGTGGTATACAGAATGGGTATTGCACCAACAAGAAGTGCTGCAAGACAATTAGTATCTCACAGACATATTACAGTAAATGGTGAAAAGGTAAATATTCCTTCGTACCAATTAAAAGCTGGAGATGTAGTTGGTGTTAGAGAAAAATCAAAATCATTAGAAGCTATTCAAAATTCATTAGCAAACTCTAGCAATGTTTTTGAATGGATTACATGGAATACAGGTTCTATGGAAGGTACTTATGTTGCTGTTCCTGCAAGAATTCAAATTCCAGAACAAATCAACGAGCAATTCATCGTTGAACTTTACTCTAAATAATAAACTAATCATATTGGTATTTGGCCAAAGGATTTATTTGTCTTCTTCATACTTATAAATCGCGCAACTAAATAACAATTAAAACGAAGAATAATATGGCAATATTAAATTTTCAAAAGCCGGATAAAGTAATCATGATTGATTCTACTGATTTCGAAGGTAAATTCGAATTCAGACCTTTAGAACCAGGATACGGATTAACAGTAGGTAATGCTTTGCGAAGAGTATTATTATCTTCTTTAGAAGGTTTTGCAATAACTTCAGTTAGAATAGAAGGCGTAGATCACGAATTTTCTACAATTTCTGGTGTAGTTGAAGATGTTACTGAAATGATTTTGAACTTAAAGCAAGTTAACTTTAAGCGTCAAATAGATGAAATAGATAACGAAACTGTTACTATCTCTATTTCAGGACAAAATCAAATTACAGCTGGTGATTTTCAGAAGTTTATTTCTGGGTTCCAAGTATTAAATACAGACTTAGTTATCTGTAACTTAGATCCTAAAGTAAACATCAATATGGAATTAACTATTGAAAAAGGAAGAGGTTATGTTCCTGCAGAAGAAAATAAGAAAGCTTCAGCACCAATTGGAACCATCTTTACAGATTCAATTTTTACACCTATAAAGAATGTAAAGTATGCTATTGAAAACTTCCGTGTAGAACAAAAAACGGATTACGAAAAATTAGTTTTCGAAATTCAAACTGACGGATCAATCAATCCTAAAGATGCTTTAACTGAAGCTGCTAAAATATTAATTCACCACTTCATGTTATTCTCTGATGAGCGTATCACTTTAGAAGCTGATGAAATTGCACAGACTGAAACTTATGATGAAGAATCACTTCACATGAGACAACTATTGAAAACTAAATTAGTTGATATGGATCTTTCTGTACGTGCACTTAATTGTTTAAAAGCTGCAGAAGTAGATACTTTAGGAGATTTAGTATCATTCAATAAAAACGATTTAATGAAATTCAGAAACTTCGGTAAGAAGTCTTTAACAGAGCTAGAAGAACTAGTAAACGTTAAAGGGTTAAACTTCGGAATGGATTTAAGTAAATATAAATTAGATAAAGATTAATTAATCATATTTTGCTCCTCGATTTGCGAGTTTAGTAGCAAGATGATAAAACAAATGTCATGAGACACGGAAAAAAATTCAACCACTTAGGAAGACAAACAGCACACAGAAAAGCAATGTTAGCTAATATGGCTTGTTCATTAATTGAGCACAAACGTATTAACACGACAGTAGCTAAAGCAAAAGCTTTAAAGCAGTTTGTTGAGCCAATGATTACAAAATCTAAAGCAGATACAACTCACAACAGACGTATTGTTATGGCTAAGCTTAGACAAAAAGATGCCGTTGCAGAATTGTTTAGAGATGTAGCACCAAAAATTGGAGATCGTCCAGGTGGATATACACGTATCATCAAATTAGGAAACAGATTAGGTGATAACGCTGATATGGCAATGATAGAGTTAGTAGATTATAACGAACTTTATTCAGCTGCTAAACCAGAGAAGAAAACACGTAGAAGTAGAAGAGGAGGAAGCAAAGCAAAAGCTGCTACACCTGCACCTACGGAAACTAAAGCTTCTAACGAAGAAGAGTAAAAATGCTAGTAAAAAAACGAATGGAATTTGAAATCAACACTGATCAAAATTTGAAATCGTTTTTTGCATTTCATAAATCGCGATTATCGCGTGTTAATAAGCATTGATAAATATAAAGGATAGACTGTTTCAGTTTATCCTTTTTTTTTGGATTTTTGCAAAAATTAAAAATTAATTTTACTTGGTTGTATTGTCCCCTTGAGGGGACTTTAGGGGTGTTTTAAAATGTATTTAAAATTATTTCTTCCAACTAATGTGACTCAATAACATAACCAATGAAATACAAACAAAGAAAAAAGGCCCTTATTCTTTTAGCAGACGGTACAATTTTTCATGGTAAATCCATAGGAAAAGAAGGTTCTGCTTTTGGCGAAGTCTGTTTTAATACTGGTACTACAGGTTATCAGGAAATATTCACAGATCCTTCTTATTACGGTCAACTTATGGTAACTACCAATGCACATATTGGAAATTACGGAATTAAAGAAGATGAAAGTGAATCTGATGATGTTAAAATAGCAGGATTAATTTGTAAAAATTTTAGCTTTAATTATAGCAGACCAGCAGCTGATAGTTCTTTAGAAGATTTTTTTGAAAAGCATAATACCTTAGCCATTGCAGATGTAGATACAAGAGCATTGGTAAGCTATATTAGAGATAATGGAGCCATGAATGCTGTAATTACTACTGAGGTCGATAATATAGAAGCTCTTAAAAAGCAATTAGCAGAATTCCCTTCAATGAAAGGTTTAGAATTGGCATCTAAAGTATCTACTAAAGAACCATATTTTGTTGGTGATGAAAATGCAACATATAAAATTGCAGCTTTAGATATTGGTATCAAAAAGAATATTCTTAGAAACCTTGCGAAGCGCGATGCTTACATTAAAGTGTTTCCATATAATGCAACATTTGAAGAGCTAGAAGCTTTTAATCCTGATGGCTATTTCTTATCTAATGGTCCTGGAGATCCAGAACCGTTAACCGATGCTATTAATTTAGCTAAAGAAATTATAGCAAAAGACAAACCTTTATTTGGTATTTGTTTAGGACATCAAGTGATTGCTTTGGCTAACGGAATATCAACGTATAAAATGCATAATGGTCACAGAGGTATTAATCATCCGGTTAAAAATTTAGTGACAGGAAAAGGTGAAATCACATCTCAAAACCATGGTTTTGCTATCAATAGAGAAGAAACAGAAGCTAATGCTAATGTTGAAATAACACATGTGCATTTAAACGACCATACAGTTGCAGGTATCAAACTAAAAGACAAAAATTGTTTTTCAGTACAGTATCATCCTGAAGCAAGTCCTGGACCAAATGATTCCTTGTATTTATTTGATCAGTTTATAGAAAATATTAAAAATAAATAATACCAAAAACGCAATAAAACACCCTTTTTATTGCGTTTTTTTAGTTACGAAATCATTATCGTAAGCAATTATCATAAATATGATTTTTGTCAAGTTTCGCGCCTTAGATTTTCGTAAATTTGACTAGCTTAGAGGCTAGTCATGCTGAACTCGTTTCAGTATTTCAATAGAAATTATAGTAAATTAAAATTAAAAATAATGAGCATTATTATCAATGTACACGCAAGACAAATTTTAGATTCTAGAGGGAATCCAACAGTAGAAGTTGATGTTACTACAGAAAACGGTATTATGGGTAGGGCAGCAGTACCATCTGGTGCATCTACAGGAGAGCATGAAGCTGTTGAATTACGTGATGGTGGTGACACTTACATGGGAAAAGGAGTATTAAAAGCCGTAGAAAATGTAAACTCTACAATTGCTCAAGAGTTATTAGGTGTTTCTGTTTTTGAACAAAACGCTATTGATCAAATGATGATTGAATTGGATGGTACTCCGAACAAATCAAAATTAGGAGCTAATGCTATTTTAGGTGTATCCTTAGCCGTTGCAAAAGCAGCAGCTAATGAATTAGGTATGCCATTATACAGATATGTTGGAGGTGTTTCTGCAAATACATTACCATTACCAATGATGAACATTATTAATGGTGGTTCTCATAGTGATGCTCCTATTGCTTTTCAAGAATTTATGATTATGCCTGTTAAAGCAAAAAACTTTACACATGCTATGCAAATGGGAACTGAGATCTTCCATAATCTTAAAAAAGTATTACACGATAGAGATTTAAGTACAGCTGTTGGAGATGAAGGTGGATTTGCACCAAACTTACCCGGAGGAACAGAAGATGCTTTAGACACTATTAAATTAGCTGTTGAAAAGGCGGGTTATACCTTTGGTGAAGACATTAAAATTGCTTTAGATTGTGCTGCAGCAGAATTCTATAAAGATGGTAAATACGATTATACTTTATTTGAAGGTGATAAAGGTGTAGTAAGAACAAGTGCAGAACAAGCAAAATATCTTGCAGAATTAGCCTCAAAATATCCTATTATTTCTATTGAAGATGGAATGGATGAAAATGATTGGGATGGTTGGAAAGACCTTACAGAGCAAATTGGTGATAAAGTACAATTGGTTGGTGACGATTTATACGTAACTAACGTAGAGCGTTTATCTCGCGGTATCGAAAATGGTATTGCTAACTCTATTTTAATTAAAGTAAACCAAATTGGTACCTTAACTGAAACTATTGCAGCGGTGAACATGGCACATAATGCAGGTTACACCTCTGTAATGTCTCATAGATCTGGTGAAACAGAAGATAATACTATTGCCGATTTAGCTGTAGCATTAAACTGCGGACAGATTAAAACTGGTTCTGCATCTCGTAGTGATCGTATGGCAAAATACAACCAGTTATTACGTATTGAAGAAGAGTTAGGAAGTGTTGCTTATTTTCCTGGAGCTAATGCTTTTAAGGTGAAAGCATAAGTTTTTTTGGATTGTCCCCTTGAGGATTAGTGAGAAACAAAATATTTTTTGTTTTGAAACTACCGAGCGAAGCTCTTAGGGGTGTTTTTTTTGAATGTATAGAAAAATACACAATTAGAATAGACTATTCAACTAAATATGCTGAATATATACTAAACCATCTAAAATATTAATTTTAGATGGTTTTTATTTGTAAGAAAAAAGTATTAGTTTCATGAAAATTCTTACCCTAAGGATTAATTAGTTCATTGTTGATTACACATATTTAATTTTTTGATAGCCTAAACATTAGGCTTTAAAACCTGTGCAATATTTATGATTAAAAATCCATTAACGTCCTAATCATAGATGACCATCCCATTATTATTGAAGCGATTATTAACACACTTCAATATATGCAAGACCAATCAGATAAGTTGTGTTTTAAAACCGAAAGTGCTAGGGATTGCGAAACAGCTCATCAAAAAATTCAAAGCTATTCTGCAGCAAAACCTTTAGATTTGGTCATCTTAGATTTAAGTCTACCACCAGCTCCACAGCTTAATTTATATTCTGGTGATGATTTGGGTGTATGCATTAGAGGACAATTTCCAAATACTAAGATTTTGGTCATTACGTCATATACTAATAGTCATAGAATTAGGCAGACTATTAATGCCTATAATCCGTTGGGCTTTTTAAATAAACAAGATGTAGGTTTTTCAAATTATATTAGTGCCATTAACAAGGTGTTGTTTGGTGAAACTCATTACAGCAAAACCATAATAAACGCTATTAAGCAAAAGTCGCTCAATAATATTCAGTTAGATGCTTATGATGTTATAATACTTAAAGAACTTGCCAATGGCTCTAATATGAGAGATTTATTAAAGTTAGTGCATTTGTCTAAATCAGCGATAGATAAGAGAAAACGACTTTTAAAACGAAAATTTAATATTGAGAGTAATAGTGATAGAGACTTGGTTCTGGCAGCTAGAACAAATGGTTTTATTTAGATTTCCGTTTTTGCTTACTTATTGTGCGCATTTATATCCTGTAAAATATGCTCATTGTCCTAATTTAGATTTTTGTTTTATTATAATAAATTTCTTATATGAGTAATATAAAATCACTTTTTAATTATTTAGAAGCAGAAGATATATATCTCGATAAAGAAGAATTTAATTTTCAGTTTAATTCGCATCCAGATTTCCCTACGCTTTTAGCATTAAGCGACACTTTAACATTCTTCAACATTAAGAATGGTGCATTTAATGTAAATAAGTCAGAGATTGAATTATTGCCAAATAAATTCTTTGCAAGATTAAATAAGAGTAACTCAGATTTTTTATCCTACGTTCAAAAAAAGGATGATACTGTTATATATTCTAATGGAGTTGAGAACAATTCAATAGCAAAAACTGATTTTGAGGCTTTATGGACCGATATTGTATTATTGGTGGAGAATGAAAATATAGTTCCAAAAGCGAAATCAAAGCCAAAATACAATTACATAATACCAATAGTTACTATAGCACTAATTACTGCAGTTATAGTATTGACCGCTCCAAAAAAATGGTTTCTATTGTTCTACACATTGCCAATCTTAGGGCTGTTATTTTCTACAGCTGCACTAAAAGATCTATTTAGCACAAAGAGTGAACTCTTCAATAAATTTTGTAATGTAACAGCTAATACCAGTTGTAAAACTGTAGTTAACTCAACTGAATGGAAATTTTTTGATACCATAAGCTTTAGCGATCTAGGCATCCTTTTCTTTTCTACGCAACTTGTTGGGTTGTTCTTGATGGGACTTTTAAATCTATACTCTGCGTATTTCTCATTACAGATTGTAGTGCTGCTCTTTTCGGTACCTGTTATAATTGCCTCATTGTATTATCAAAAATATATCGAAAAAAAATGGTGTCCAATATGTTTATCAATCATTGGTGTTGTCATTTTGGAGTTTATTGCTGTAATTTTAATACATTCAAATTTTGGCTTTAATATAGGATTGCTTAGCGTATTGTTGTTCTTCGCCACAATCTCACTACTAACAGCAGTATGGTTGCCATTAAAAAAAAACTTAAAAAAAGTAAATGATTTAAAAACTGTTGAGTTAAAAGCCAATAGGTTTAAGAGGAATTATAATACGTTCAAATTGCTTTTAACATCAGAAGATCGATATAACCTCCCAGAAACGAAATTAGTTTTTGGTAATAAAAATGCTAATTTAAAGATAAGTATCATCACCAGTCCATATTGTGGATTTTGTGAAGAACCTCACTATCTACTCAAATCTTTATTAGATAAATATGAACAACAACTAAATATTTCAATTTTTTATAATGCCAGTCTAAATAATTTGATTAGCCATCTTTGGCAAGAGGTGGCTAAATTTAAAAACGTATTTTTATATAAATTTCACAAAAAAATAATGTTATGGTAAGAGCCCCAAAAAGAGTCTTAATAATTTTACTTGTCGTAATTGTTATTGGGATTCTTGTTTTTAATCTAAAAAAAGAAACATCAAAACTAATAGAAACATCAAAGCAAGTTTACTTGTTTGCAGAACAAGCAGGAGACACTTTAATAGAATCAGTATTGCTTGATGAAACCCATATTGAATTTAATAAACAGTCTTTTTTGCTTAAAGCAAAGAATGAAGATGAAAATTTAAACTTTAGTTTTAAATTGGAATCACCAAGACTATTTAGGTTTGCTAGTTTTAAACCTAGCTCAATTGCGTTTTTTATATATGTAACTCCAGGTGATACGCTTAGTTATAAATTGGATAATAGTATAATAACTTTTAATGGCAATAATGAAGCCCATTATAATTTTTTTAAAGAACTTTATAATTTAAACCTAAATTACCCAAGATATAATGAGCAACTTGGAATTTCTGAATATAAGAAAGTTCATGAAAATTATTATAAAAATAAGCAACAGTTTTTAGATCAGTATGCAAAAAACAAAAATGTTTCAGATTTATTTTATAATAAAATAAAAGATGTTTTTAAATTTCAATATATCAATGGGATATTAAATCAGAACAGCATTCCTAAAGGCGCCATAACTAATTATACAGAATATTTAAAAGGTATATCTATCAATGATTTTAATAGAAATGACCAAGATGATAATGTGAATTTTTATCTTGCATTAACAAAATATCTAAATATTGTATCTGAAGAAAAATTTGGCAATAATATATATTCAATAGAATCACTAGATTTTCAATTAGATTTAATCAATAAAAATTTGGTTGGTAAAACTAAAGAATATGCGATTACAAAAATGATATTTGAATTTGATAGTCATTCGATTGCAAAAGATTCAAAGAACCTACAAGATAAAATTATGATTTACTTGCCGCAAATAAAAGAAGAAAAATATAAAGTTGTGTTAGAGAGAATAAATGAACGATTAAATAAGATTAATAATCGATTAGCAGAAAATGTTTACGGTTCTATTTTATTAGATATTGATGGAGACAGAATTACATTAAAAGATATTTTAAAGAATCAGGGCAATACAATTAAAATAATTGATTTTTGGGCAAGTTGGTGTGCACCATGTATTGAAGAAATTAAAAGTAGTCATGAGTTTAGAAAAAAATTAATTCAGAATAAAAATGTAGAATTCTATTATTTTTCAATAGACGAGAATCAAGAAAGTTGGAGAAAAAAAGTTGCCGAATTACAAGAATTTGGTATGAATAAAAATCAATATGTGATTGGTAAAACTCAAAGCAATCATTTAATAGCATTTTTTAACGTGAGTACTATTCCTCATTATGCTATTTTAGATTATAATAATAATGTTGTTTTGATTAATTCGCCCTCTCCAAATGATACTTTGGAATTCAATGATATTATTAATAAAATTGAAATATCAGAATAGAAATAATTTTCCCTCTTAAAAAAAAATAAATCGATTTGTATATAGGAGTATTGTCAATAAACATATAATTCAAAAATTTTAATTGCAACATAAACAATATATTTTCTTAAATAGTATTTTGATTAAAATACTGAATGACTAATTTTCGTTTTTACAAATAAAAAGATCACAAAGATTGTGGTCCAATCTGCCTAAAAATTATTGCCAAATATTATAAAAAATCAATTTCCTTACAGAAATTAAGATCAATTAATGAAACCACAAGAGAGAAGCTCTTTAGGGTTGTTTTGTGAATGTATAGAAAGATATATAATTAGAACAGACCATCCAAGTAAATATTTTGAACATATACAAAACCATCTAAAAGATTACATCTAGATGGTTTTTTTTATTCGAGATTTATTAAGATTATGCTCATTATCATATAACCGTGTGAAACTTTCACCTTCTAGAGAAGATTAAATACACTTGTAATAAGAAAACAGAATTCAATGAAAAAAGACACGAGATAAATTATCCCAATGAACTTGAGATTAATACAGCATTTTTTATAAGTTTAGATAAGTTTTAAACCAAAATTAGTAGGCATCCACAATTATCTTAGTTCTATTTGTGCCATCATTTCATCAGTTAGTAACATTGGCGTCTTTGTTCTTGTTTCTAAAAGCGTAGCGCTCTTATATCTTAATTCAATCAAACGTATACACAATTCCATTGGTCAACTCATACTGTGTTTTAGGAATACCAATAATAGGATTGGCATCAAAATTATAAGTGAAAGATGTTTTAAATAGTAGATTTTTTAAGACTTTAATACCAAGAGATGTTTGATTCGAAATTCTAAAATCAGAGAATTGTTTTAATAGTGGTTGGTAATACGTTGTACTCACTAAAGATATATTTTCTAAAGGATATAAACTACAAGAAAAATAGACGCTACCTCTAAAATCTCTTAGGATGTCAATGGTTTTGTCAGAGGATTCTTCATGTTCAAACATTAATAATGTTCCTAAATAAAACCTGTAATCTTTACTTTTAGACAATTTAAACCGTGGTCCAAGACCTAATAATCCTCTGAATTTAATGTCAGAAATAGCATCATACTGACTTTGAGCAAAAACTTCAAGCTTTAAACGTTCTGTGATTTTCCTATTATATCTAATATGTTGAATGCCTTTGTTTACAAAAGAATTGTCTTCAATTTGTTCAAGCTTTAAATCATTAATAAAAAGATAAAGGTTTTTTCTGGTATTGTATTGAAGCCTCAAACTGTTGGTGATTTTAAAGATGGACTGTGTGTTCTTTATAAGTCCAATATCTAAACTTGCAGAACCTGACCATTTTGATGTATCAGAAATACGTCTTAAGGATTCTACATTTACAATTTGCGCGTATGTGAGGTTAAGACTAAAAACTAATATAACGAGTAAAAAAAAACGTTTCATATCTGTAAAATAAGCACAAAAATAGCATGATTTTTTAAGCTTTTAATTAGGAAACATCAAGGAATAAAATTGAAGTTATTTTAAATGTTAAAACCATTATAAATCTACTTTCTAAATCGTTTGAGATTTCGTAAATTTACAATCCTTATAATTTATTAAAACCCGAAAAGAAGATATGTCAGATAAAGCTACATTAGAAATTAATGGCGAGAAGTATGATTTTCCTGTTATTATAGGAACAGAGAAAGAAGTCGCTATAGATGTTAAGAGTTTAAGAAGTACAACAGGAGGTGTTATTACCTTAGATCCTGGTTACAAAAATACAGGAAGTTGTAAAAGTGCTATAACATTTCTAGATGGCGAAAAAGGTATCTTAAGGTATAGAGGGTATTCTATTGAAGAGTTAGCTGAAAAAGCTGATTTTTTAGAAGTAGTTTATCTACTTATTTTTGGTGAATTACCAAATAAACAAGAGTTAGACAAGTTTCATGAAGATATAAAATCACATTCTGTTGTAGATGATGATTTAAAAAAGATACTAGATGCTTTTCCTAAGTCAGCACATCCAATGGGTGTTTTGTCTTCATTAACAAGTGCTCTTACAGCATTTTATCCATCTTCTGTAAATGTAGCTTCAGAAGAGGCCATGTATAATTCTATTGTTACTATTTTAGGTAAGTTCCCTGTTATTGTAGCTTGGACGATGCGTAAAAAACAAGGTTTACCTTTAGAATATGGTGATGATAATTTAGGTTATGTAGAGAACATTCTTAAAATGATGTTTAAGAGCCCAAATAGTGAATACAAACAAAATCCAATTCTTGTAAATGCTTTAGATAAACTTTTAATCTTACACGCAGATCATGAGCAAAATTGTTCTACATCAACAGTAAGAATTACAGGATCGTCTCATGCAGGACTTTTTGTTTCTCTAGCTTCAGGTATTTCTGCACTTTGGGGACCATTACATGGTGGTGCTAACCAAGCCGTTTTAGAAATGTTAGAAGCCATAAAAGAAGATGGTGGTGATACCAAAAAATATATGGCTAAAGCTAAGGATAAAAATGATCCTTTCCGTTTGATGGGCTTTGGACACCGTGTATATAAAAACTTTGATCCAAGAGCTAAGATTATTAAAGTTGCCGCTGATGAAGTGTTATCAGATTTAGGAATTAAAGATCCTATTTTAGATATTGCAAAAGGGTTAGAAAAAGAAGCTTTAGAAGATCCATATTTTGTAGATAGAAAATTATATCCAAACGTAGATTTCTATTCTGGTATTATTTACAGAGCTATGGGAATACCGGTAGAAATGTTTACCGTAATGTTTGCTTTAGGTCGTTTACCTGGTTGGATAGCACAATGGAAAGAAATGAGACGAAATAACGAGCCAATCGGTCGTCCAAGACAGTTATATATTGGTGAAACATATAGACCTTTCAAGGCTATTGATAAGAGATAATTGATTGTAATAAACTTATAAAAGCTTCATCTATGTTATGGAGCTTTTTTTATGCGCAACTTTATGAAATGCTCATACAGATAGTTTATTATTCTAATGAAATTGTAATTAGGCTGTTTCATTTGACTGTAAATAACAATTAATATTAACACATGAAATTAAACATACAAAACGAAACATCACGTTTAAAAGCCGTTATTCTTGGTACAGCCAAAAGTATTGGTCCTATACCATCAATAGAAGACGCTTATGATCCTAAATCCATACAGCATATAAAAGCTGGTACCTATCCAACAGAAGATGATATGATAAAGGAGATGGATGCTGTTGTAGAAGTGTTTAAAAAATATAATGTAACGGTTTTTAGGCCCGAAATTATAGCGGATTATAATCAAATATTTTCTAGAGACATCGCCTTTGTAATAGAAGATAAATTAATAAAAGCAAACATATTACCAGATCGCGAACGTGAGTACACAGCAATTCAACATGTGCTAAATAAAATAGGAGAGGAGAATATTATTGTACTGCCAGAAGAATGCCACGTAGAAGGAGGTGATGTAATGCCTTGGAACGATTATATTTTTATTGGTACTTACTCTGGTGATGATTATTCAGATTATATAACGGCTAGGACTAATACAGATGCCGTTATAGCCATACAAGAGTTGTTTCCTCACAAAACCGTTAAGGCTTTTGAACTACGTAAGTCTAACACCGATCCAAAAGAGAATGCATTACACTTAGACTGTTGTTTTCAACCTATTGGTAAGGATAAAGCCATTCTTCATAAAAATGGCTTTTTAGTTGAAAAGGAATACGAATGGTTACTAAATTTCTTTGGAAAAGATAATGTCTTTGAAATTACAAAAGAGGAAATGTATAATATGAATAGTAATGTCTTTTCTATTTCTGAAGACGTTATTATTTCAGAAAAGAATTTCACAAGATTAAATACGTGGTTAAGAGAAAAAGGCTTTACAGTTGAGGAAGTGCCTTATGCCGAAATTGCGAAACAAGAAGGTTTATTGCGTTGTTCTACAATGCCTTTAATTAGGGAATAATTATTTACGATATAGAAAATAATTGTTTACAAGATTAATATACTCTTGTTTTGCTTCATCTTGAGAGATGTTTTTGACTTGAAATAAGGCATTAGTTTTAAAAGCATTTATAATAGGTTTACGACTGCTAGGGCGATCATAATTATTAGTTGCTTTTTTAAAATAAGCATAAAGGCGTAATAAAAAATCGGCAGGAAAAGGTTCAGTATGATCGTTTACACGATTTACCGCAGTCTTAAATTCTATGTCTAATTGTTCTGAAGTCATTTCATTTCTGCAATGATACTTTCGCCGCCTTTTACTTTTTGGTTAAGTTCAACTTTAATATCAGCATCCAAAGGTAAAAATAAATCTACACGTGAGCCAAATTTTATAAATCCAGAATCCGATCCTTGTTCTACTTTAGTACCAACTTTGGCATAATTAACTATACGTCTAGCTAGAGCTCCAGCAATTTGACGATACAATACTTTACCAAAACCATCATTTTCTACTACAACTGTAGTACGCTCGTTTTCCTCACTAGCTTTAGGATGCCAAGCTACTAAATACTTTCCTGGATGATACTTGCTAAATGTTACTTTTCCAGCGATTGGATGACGCGTAACATGTACATTTATAGGAGACATAAACACAGAAACTTGAATACGTTTATCTTTAAAAACTTCATTCTCCATAACTTCTTCAATCACTACCACCTTACCATCAACCGGAGATAATGCTTGCTTTTCGTTAGCATGCGTATTTCGTTTTGGGTTTCTGAAAAATTGTAAAATAAGAATAAAGAACACCAAAATAGCTAGCATTAGCCCTTTTCGTATCCATTCATTAGTGATAAATCCATCAATTAAAAAAAACGAACCCACAACAATCACTAGAGTTATGAATATAATTTTATGCCCTTCTTTATGAAACATAGTTTAAAATTCTTAAAAATAAATAAATAAATGGTGCCGCAAATATAATACTATCTAACCTATCTAATAGCCCTCCATGACCAGGCATTATTGCTCCACTGTCTTTTACTCCAGCTTGACGTTTAAATTTAGACTCAATTAAGTCTCCAAAAGTGCCTAAAACACTAACAATAATAGCTAATATTAACCATGGTGTAAAACCAAGAGTTTCTGTATATTTAGCAATAAAATAGCTAGATATACATGCAAAAAATAATCCTCCTAAAAAACCTTCTACTGTTTTTTTAGGAGATATGCTTGGGAATAATTTTTGTTTACCAAAATTCTTACCGACTAAATAAGCAGCACTGTCGTTAATCCAGATTAGTATAAAACTACCTAATAATAATAATGGAGTGAATTCATTTTGGTAGTTTGCTATAAGAAGCATAAAGACAAAACCACTAGATAAATAAAATGTTGTAGCTATATAGCGTTTAGATTCAAAAAGTGGGATTTTCTTTGACGTAAATAGATCTTTAATTAAAATGAGGTTGACAAACGTAGTAATAACTAATAAAATCTGAATGGCCTCATCAGTTCCTGTGATAGTTAAATTTTGTAAACAAACATACCAAAACCCAATATAGATAATAAAATATACGATGTATTGAATAAAAGACTTAAGCTTAATGAGCTTGCTAAATTCTGTAAGCGAGATAATACCAAATATTCCAATAAGTATAACTGTAGCTTCTTGGACAAAAAGCGAACCAATAAGAAGTGCCACATACACAGCACCAGATAAGGCTCTTATAGCTAATTCTTTCATTATAAATCTTCTAGCAAGAGTAAGTATAAGTTTTTAGAACTGCTGCCATAGGTTAAAAAGTCTTTATCATCTGCAGTTTTAAAGTGCTTAATAGTAGTAATATTTGTAGGTATTGTTGCTTTACTTTTTGCTTTTATGCCTTTAAGACCTTCTCCAATAGTTTCTACAAATTGACTTGTTGTAGCATAAATAATGAAGTGGTCTGGTAATTCAATTAATTTTTTTTCGGCAATTTGATTTGAAGAAATCAATAAAGAACCATCATCAGAAATTAAATATTCGCAAGTAGATAAAAAATAGGCACTTTCTGAAAGATTTTTAGTACTATTAAGATTGAAATCTTTAAATAATTCAGACAAGCGTTGGTCTATTAAGAAAACTTTATCATTATGCCAATTGTTTTCGTCTAGTATTGCGTTAAAACTTTCTTTAACTTCTTCAATATTTTCACAATACAAAAACTTACCACCATTGGCTTTAAAATTAATAGTAAAGCGTTCATCTACAGGTAGCTTAACCTCTGGCATGTATTTGCCACGCTCTTGATTCGGTATGTGCTCTTCTGTCTGTTCAGACTTTTTTCCGAAGAATTTACGAAATAAGCTCATTCAATAGTTGCGATTAATCCTGTCGTTTGTGTGATTTTCAAATATAAAAAAACTTAAATTAACATTGGGTTAATTTAAGTTTTTTATATGATTGTATATAGGTTATTCTTCCTCTTCGTTTGAGATTACCGTATTTTCAAAAGTACGCTTACCAAATATCTTTTCAAGATTATCTTTAAAGATAACTTCTTTGTCTAAAAGTACTTCTGCTAATTCGGTGAGTTTATCTTTATTATTTTCTAATAACTTAATGGCACGTTGATATTGCTCTTCAATAATATCAGAAATTTCTCTATCAATAAGCTCTGCTGTTTTTTCGCTATATGGCTTTGTAAAACCATATTCAGACTGTCCAGAAGAATCATAATACGTTAGGTTTCCTACTTTGTCACTTAGACCATAAACAGTAACCATAGCTCTCGCTTGTTTTGTTACTTTTTCTAAGTCACTTAAAGCACCTGTAGAAATTTTATCAAAAATTACTTTTTCTGCAGCTCTACCTCCTAATGCAGCACACATTTCATCTAGCATTTGTTCTGGGTGTACTATTAAGCGTTCTTCAGGTAAATACCATGCAGCACCAAGAGAGCGTCCTCTAGGAACAATGGTTACTTTTACTAATGGAGCAGCGTGCTCAAGCATCCAACTCACAGTAGCATGACCAGCTTCGTGAAAAGCAACAGCTCTTTTTTCTGCTGGAGTGATAATTTTGTTTTTCTTTTCTAAACCTCCAATGATTCTATCAACGGCATCTAAGAAATCTTGTTTGTTTACAGACTTCTTTCCTTTTCTTGCTGCAATTAAAGCTGCTTCATTACAAACATTAGCAATATCTGCACCAGAAAAACCAGGTGTTTGTTTGGCTAAGAAATCGATATCTAATGTCTCTTCTTTTTTTAGTGGTCGTAAATGCACTTCAAAAATCTCTTTACGCTCTCTAACGTCTGGAAGATCGACATAAATCTGACGGTCAAAACGACCAGCTCTCATAAGTGCGCTATCTAAAACGTCTGCTCGGTTTGTTGCAGCTAATACAATAACGTTAGTATTAGTTCCAAAACCATCCATTTCTGTTAAGAGTTGGTTCAACGTGTTTTCGCGTTCATCATTAGAACCAGACATGTTGTTTTTACCTCTTGCTCTACCAATAGCATCAATCTCATCAATAAAAATAATTGAAGGAGATTTTTCTTTAGCTTGTTTAAATAAATCTCTTACACGCGATGCTCCAACACCAACAAACATTTCCACAAAGTCTGATCCAGATAGTGAAAAGAACGGTACTTGTGCTTCACCTGCAACGGCTTTAGCTAATAAGGTTTTACCTGTTCCCGGAGGGCCTACTAATAATGCACCTTTTGGGATTTTACCACCTAAAGCAGTATATTTTTCTGGGAACTTTAAGAAGTCTACAATTTCTTGAACTTCTTCTTTCGCGCCTTCTAAACCAGCGACATCTTTAAAAGACGTCTTCGTATCTATTTTTTCGTCAAAAAGTTTAGCTTTAGATTTTCCGATATTAAAAATTTGTCCACCAGCTCCTCCGCCACCTCCAGATGACATGCGTCGCATAATAAAAATCCAAACACCAATAATAAGAACAAAAGGTAATAATGTAAGTAATAAATCTCCCCATACATTTTGTTCAGATTTAAATCCTACAGCAACATCTAGATTATTTTCAGCTGTTATAGCATTTATTTCTTCTTGGAATAATTTTAAATCACCAAATTCGAATTTATAATTAGGTGCTGCAGCTACAGATGGTAGAATTGTATTTGGTTTTGAACCTTTGTGTACATCTAAAGCTTGTGCTTCTTTAGTTAAATATACTCGAGCCTCACGGTTATTAATAATTTCTACTTTTTTAACCTCTCCGTTACGTAAATAGTTAAAAAACTCTGTTGGAGTAGTTTGTTTTCCTGTAGAACTTCCAAATCCACCTGAGAAAATTTGTATAGATATAAATATCGCAATGATAATTCCGTAAATCCAATACGGATTTAGTTTCGGTTTTTTGTTTAAATTTTTATTGTCTTTAGCCATTATAAGCGTTTCTCTTTTTAGTAACTTGTTTCTATTTGGGTGATTTTTGCATCTCCCCAAAGACTTTCAATATCGTAGTATTCTCTAATGTGTTTTTGAAATACATGGACTACAACGTTAACATAATCCATCAAAACCCATTCGGCATTTTCGGTACCTTCTACATGCCAAGGTTTATCCTTAAGCGTTTTGCTAACTTGTTTTTGGATGGAATTGACGATTGCATTTACTTGCGTATTTGAAGATCCTTCGCAGACAATAAAATAATCACAAACCGTATTTTCTATTTCTCTTAAATCTAAAATTGTAATTTCTTTTCCTTTAACTTCTTCTATGCCTCCAATGATGGTTGTAATGAGTTGGTCTGGATTGATTTTTTCTTTCGTCATTAATTTCAGTTAATTTTGTGCAAAGTTATTATTTTTTTAGTTCTTGTAAGCTCTAAATATCATAAGAAAACTATAAAATAAATTTTCCGTTTTTATGTATATAATCAAACTTAATGCCATTGACTCAACAAACAGCTATCTAAAGGATATAGTGTCGGTTACGTTACCTAAGGATTACACTGTTGTTGTGGCAGAAAAACAGACAAAAGGCAGAGGGCAAATGGGAGCAGAATGGCAAGCGGAAAGTGGTAAGAGCCTTACGGTAAGTGTGTTTAAGAGCTTAGAGTCTTTTGATGTTAAAGAGCAATTTTATATTAGTATGGCTGTTTCTTTAGCCATTTTTAAAGCGTTAAGCGTTTTTAAAATACCACAATTACGTATTAAATGGCCTAACGACATTTTGTCAGCAGACACTAAAATATGTGGTATTTTAATAGAGAATGTCATAAAAAACAATAATTTACAAGGCTCTATAATTGGATTTGGTCTTAATGTGAATCAGAAATATTTTGATAATTTACCACAAGCCTCCTCTATGAGTTTATTAACAGGAGTAATTTATAATAAAGATGAAGTGCTTTCTGAAATATTAAAACAGATGAAATTCTATTTCAATATATTAGAGTCTAATAATCATTCTGAAATCAAAGAGGAATATGAAAGCTTCCTTTTTAGAAAAGATAAACCATCAACTTTTAGAAGTTCTAACAATAATAGCTTCTCTGGAATTATACAAGGAGTGACCAAAAGTGGTCAATTGCAAGTTTGGACAGAAGATGAGATTATTAGAACCTTTGATCTTAAAGATGTGAAACTATTGTATTAGATCTCAGTCTTCATATTCGTTGTTAAAGTCTCAATAAATTTACTTATTGGGCCTTTAATCATCATTGCCATCATAGCATTAAATTCACCTTCAAAATTTAATTTTACATCGGTTTTGTTTGACTCAATTTCTGTAATATCAGCAATTAAAGCAAAGTCTAATTTTCCGCCTGCAGCACCTAAAACGATTTTATTGTAAGGAACAGCTTCCTTTTTCTTTAATATAATTTCGGGCATTCCTTTTAAAGCGAATAGAAATTTATCATTTTCTAAAACTTCAAACTTACTAATGTTTTCAGGCATTAAACTTTCAAAGTTTTTAACATCTGAAAGAAAATTAAAAGTTTCTTCTGCTGATTTATCTAAGGTTACTTTTGGGGATTCTAATTTCATAAGTATTGTGTTATGTTGTTTTTATTTGTTGTTAAGTTTTAACGTGTTAGTTAAGCGACTCAACAATTTTACTATAATGCTATATCAATTAGCGTTCCACTCACTAGGATTGGCATTCCATTGTGCTAAAATGTCTTGTTGGTCTTTGGTTATATAAAACGTTTCAACAGCTTGTTCTAGCAAGTTTTCGTAATTACCAAGTGTATGCAATTCGACATTAGCGTCTTCAAAATTCTTTTTAGCAATATCAAAGCCGTAAGAGAAAATAGCCACCATTCCTTTTACGTTTACTTCAGCTTCTTTTAATGCTTGTACAGCATTTAGACTGCTCATTCCGGTGCTAATTAAATCTTCAACAACAACTACGGTTTGTCCTTTTTCAATATAACCTTCAATTTGATTTTGGCGACCGTGCTTTTTGGCCTCTGGTCTTACATATACAAAAGGTAGGTTTAAATACTCTGCTACCAAAGCTCCAATACCAATAGCTCCTGTGGCAACACCTGCAATAACATCTGGTTTTCCATAGATTTCTTCAATGTTCTTGGCAATTGTTGCTCTAATATAGTTTCTAATAGGTGGGAACGATAGTACAATTCTGTTATCGCAATATATAGGTGATTTCCAGCCAGAAGCCCAAGTAAAAGGATCGTTAGGTTGTAATTTTATAGCATTAATTTGCAATAAAACTTCTGCTGTTTTTTTGGCAGTATCTTTGTTAAAAATCATGGTACAAAAATAATGATTTTTCGAGGTTAGAAAATTTTAAACGAAAATAAATTTCATTTCAAATGGTTTCTCAGAAAAAATAATAAATTTACAAAAGGAAAGTTGAAACAAACTCAAACGATGTACACTATTTATGTAGGTGATAAACCTATAATTTTAACTACTGAAGTAAAAAAAGAAACTGATTTTAAATCCTTTCTTTTAAAATCTGTAAATATTGGTAAAGTGATAAAAACTTTAAATAATACAGATTTGAAAGCCGTACACTTAATTCATAAAAATGAAGATAAGTTACTCAAAAAGTTTTTAAAGCTTTTGCCTAATGTAGTTGCAGGTGGTGGAAAAGCTTACAATTCTAAAAATGAGATACTCTTTATTTACCGAAATAATAAATGGGATTTACCAAAAGGAAAAGCGGAACGTAAAGAGACAATTGAAGAAACCGCTATACGTGAAGTAGAAGAGGAGACAGGTGTTGAAGGTTTAAAAATTACCAAACCATTACCAACAACATATCATATTTTTAAACGACATGGTAAACATAAAATTAAAGTGACGTATTGGTTTGAAATGACAACCGATTTTGATGGGGAATTATTTCCGCAAGAAAATGAAGGCATCACTAAAGTTGAATGGTTAGACGCTAAAGCCTCTCAAAAAGCTTTAGAGAATAGTTATGCTAATATTCGGATTTTGGTTTAAGTGCGTTTTGTCATTTTGTAAATGTTTTATGACTTAGCCTTTTTTATTTAGAATCGATTTCTGGTTTTTTTCCAAGTTGCCACATTAAAATGCCACCAGTGATAAACATCCATATCGCATAAGCACCAGTAGGAATTCCCATTTCTACATTATGTAGTATTGATGTCGCAATTACAAATGCCAATGTGCCATTTTGTATGCCACTCTCAACTGTAATTGAAATAACATTCTTTAATTGTAACTTAAATAACCGAGCGGTTACATAACCTAATCCCATTGTTATTAAATTTAAGAGTAGAGTTACTAAACCTACTTCTCTCATTGCAGTACTTAGTATTTCAAAATTAGCTACAATAACGGCTATAAAAACTAAAATAAAAATTGCAGTAGAAGCTATACGCATTGGTTTTTTCATTCGTAATGCAAATTTAATTTTGTACTTACGTATAAGCATACCTATGGAAATAGGTATTACCGTGATGACCATTATTTGTAGTATGGTGTCTAATATGGGTAATTTGATAGTGACTCCTGTAGCTGTGCCAAAATAATCTAATGCAAAAGCTAAAATAAAGGGGATCGTTATAATGCTTACAAAACTCGTAATAGCAGTTAATGTAGCTGATAAAGCAATGTTTCCTTTACAAATTTGAGTGATTAAATTACTTGTTGGGCCACCAGGACATGTGGCTAAAATAATTAAGCCAACAGCCATTATTGGACTTAAATTAAAAGCTATTGCTAAAGTAAAACCAACAGCAGGAAGTAATATCAGTTGATTAGTTAAGCCAATTAAAATAGCTTTAGGATATTTTACTAATCTCGTAAAATCTGCAGGAATTAAAGTCATTCCCATACCGAGCATAATAATAGCTAATGATAAGGGTAAAAATATATTGCTTATAATTTCGGCTGCAGACATGGTTTGTTGTTATCAAGTTTTAGACGAATTTAAGCTTTTAATTCTATAAACTCAAGTGATTAAAAATGGTGATTAATTGATTTTAAGATTGTTATAGTGTTAAAAAGTGCGTGATGTATGTTTGTGCTGTTATTGACTACAAATTTCTGATTAACTTCAATCTCAATCCCTAAATAATTTGTTGAAAATTGTTTTCTTAAAAACGTAGTGAATCCATCTGCTTTTCCTAAATAAGGATAGTTAAACCTTACGTTAAGATTGGGATCTTGTTTTAGAAGCTCTGCTTTAAATTGTTTACAAAACTCTTGTTCTTTTTTACGGCGTGAATCATATAGTAATCCAATATCAGCTTTACGTTCGTTGCCATTTAGATTTGGAGTAAAACTATGAATAGATAAATGTAGCACTTGCTGTTTACTTTTAATATATGCCGCTATTTTATATTCAATTTCAGTTCTATAAGGAAAATAATACGTATTAAGAATTTCTGATTGCTCATTTTTAGGTAGGCTGTTACTAAACTCTGAAAAAAGTTGCTTGTTAAACAAGGACCGATTTAACTCTACCAATAAACGACTCGTCTCACTAAAATAGGAGGCATCGGCCAATGGTTGTAAATATTGAAATATATCTAAAGCACCTAAATCATAACCGCGATGAGTTTTTAAAACCGCTTCATTGTTAAAGTGTTTTTTGTACGTATCAGGAATGTTATTTCCTGCATGTTCGCATGTTAGAATGAGTTTCATGTGTTTATTCGTATTGTTTTTTTAAGTCACATGGTTCATTTTTATAATCATACACTTCTATACCAAAATCTAGATGGAGGTGTTTCACGGTTGAAACAAGGTGTTCGTTTTTAAACACTTTTGCATATCTCGATAAACCGAAATAATATGTGTTTCAGAAGTATCATTTCCAATGGCTTTTAATAATCGTGTTGCTAATGTGCCTTCTTTTAAAATTAGCTCAATAGCCTTGTGATGCGATTTATGTAATTTTTGTTTTACAGCATTATACAAATGTTTCCATACGTCGTTAATTGTAGAACTCTTGTTTATTCCAAATAAATGTAAATACGCTAGATTTTCAATTTTAGAGTTTTCAGCATGTCTTATAGCATCGTTTAAAATGTCAAATAGATCTTCTTTTACCCACAGTTTTTGTTCTTTTAATGAACAGAAATTTTTATTTACCAAAGCTTTTAAAACCTCAATAACTAATGCACAAATAGCGATATCTGCTTTAGGACATTCTTGAATGTCCATCAAACGAATCTCGATAGCATTGCGATCAAAACGTGCAATAGCTCCACGTGAATTCAAAAAATGCTGATCTAAAATTTTGTCTTTATCATAAGGTTGAATCGCTCGTTTTATTGGTTCGAAAACTGTTGCATAATAATCTAATTTTGAAAAAGTACGCTCAGGAATAACTACACCTGTTAACTCGGGTATTTCCTTTTGGTTGGTTTTATAAAACTCTAAACGCGTGTCTTTAAAACCTGTGATTTGCCCTTCGAGAATCGGAGAACTTGCACAAAGTCCTGGTAGTAATGGCAACAAAATTCGAATAGCAGCATGTAGTTGTTCAAACTCCTTATCGTCATAAAACGGTAAATTAATATGTGTGCTTTGTACGTTACTCCAGCCATGACCTTTACAGTTAAAAATAGTATTGTACAGTGCATAGACTTTACTATAACTATGTTTCCAAAGTTGCGTGTCTGTATTAGGGTTCATTAATGGATGTGATGCCGAGCCTAAAAGCTTTAAGTCTAAAGGGTGTAAAAGCGCAGCGATTTCCATAATGTTGGCATGAAATTTATCAGCCAAATCATCTGTACTTTTTGCAGGCCCATTAGTTTTTAGTTCAATAACATGTGCCACAAGTTCATTGCTCCATCCAATGCTACCATTTTCAATATCTGATACTAATTTGCCTGCTTTCAAGGTAAGTAGCTCATCTACTTGTGGAGCAACTTTAAAGTTGTTGTTGTTAACAAGCATATATTCGAGTTCTATGCCGTAAACGTCGAATAAGTGATATTTTGTTTTCATGTATTACTCTAATCGTTTTTTAAATGCTGAAAGAATTTCCGTATAGACCAAATCGCCATAATGCGCATCTTCTACACCAAAATCTATATTTGGGTTATCATTAATTTCTATAACCATCAGTTTGCCGTCTACAACTTTAATGTCAATGCCGTAAAGACCTAATCCCATTAATTTGGCTGATTTTAATGCGATGTCAATTACGTTTTTTGGAACGTCTTCAATAGGTAAACAATCGGCATCTCCATCTTGTTCGTTTTTGTCTGTGGCTTTCCAGTTGTAAATTTGCCAGTGACCTTTTGCCATATAATATTTACAAGCGTAGAATGGTTTGTTGTCAATGATACCAATACGCCAATCGTAATCCGAAGGGCAAAATTCTTGAGCAATAATTAAATCAGACTCTTTCAGCATTTCGGTAACCAAAGCATTGTATTCTTCTTTAGTTTTTGCTTTTTTTACTCCAAAAGAAAAGGTAGAATCAGGTGCTTTTAGGACACAAGGTAAACCGGTTTGTTCTAATACAGAATTGCGATTATTGCTATGTACAATGACTGTCTTTGGTGTGCTAATGTTAGCATTATTTAATGCTTCTGCCATATATACTTTATTACAGCATTTTAAAATCGCATCTGGGTAATCAATTATCGCAATACCTTCTTGTTGTGCTTTTCTAGCAAAGGTGTAAGCTTCATTATTGACTTCTGTACTTTGTCTTAAAAAGAGCGCATCAAAAGACGAGAGGCGGGACAAGTCTTTAGGTTCAATAATTTCGGCATAGATATTCATCTTTTCAGCAATTTCTATAAACTTTTTTAAAGCTCTAGGGTTGCTAGGAGGTGCTGGGTCGTTTGGATGTACTAATATGGCCAAGTCAAAATTGTAATTCGTAATTTTTGCCGTATCATAACGCTTTTTTGCAAAATACTGATTTGCAAACTCATGAACACTTGAGATATGTTCTGCAGGAATTTCAGCTTCTGATATCGCTTTTATACTTTGAATATTCCATTTGGTGGTGTGATTAAAATTTACACGTAAAAATGGGACTTGAAAATGCTTATAAAAAAGTGCACTTAGCGCCTTGTATTTTTGAGCCACATTTTGACCAAAGTAAATGCTCAAGGTAAAATCTTGTGACTTTATGTTTTTTAAGCTTTGTTGGATAACATCATCAAATTCGTCAGAAACGATTCTAACTAATTTTAAAGCCTTAAGATCTACAATATTTTTTGTAGTTGGTATTGGTAAATGGCCTCTGGCTTCTGCCAAAAGTGATACGTAATAGCCTTTGGATTGGTATGAGTAGTCCTTGCATAAATTGAAAATTCGTGCATTTTTTAATAAGGAAAACTTAGGGTTTGTTAGGTAATCTTGAGAGGAAATTACGGTTATATTATCAATTGAAAAGTTCCATTTTTCAGGTTGATTAACAACAATGTATTTGTTCATTTAGAGCGCGTTACGCTATTATAATTTTAAACAAATGTATATTATTTTTTGATTGGTTTTACAGGGGTAAAAAAATATTTTTATTGCCTTTTTTAGGTTGTTTTAATGCTGTTCTAAGAAGCTTTATTTTAATGTTTAGACTCGTTTAATACGGGTATTTTATGTTATGTTAAACGAATTTGTTCTAGCAAATTTTATAAATTAAAACTTATTTTATGCGATATACAGGGTATTGTAAATGCGCTTTTTCATAATGTTTACTCTGTTTATGTAACCAATCTAATTGAGCGTACCAGTTATTCGCAAAATCTTCGTCGTAGCTAATTTTTACATTGTACTCTATTTGAAGCTTTGGGTTGTTCTTTAAAAGTTGTTCTGCTTTGTCTTCCCATACATAAGGAGAAAAGCCTTCTTTTTGTTGTAAAATTGTATCGAAGAAATTCCAATTAAAAAATGAATCTGTCGCAGAAGGTTCTAATGTTTCTAATAGATAACGCATAGCTTTTTGATTTGTAGAAATGAGATAATCTCCTTTTTTAAACGTTACTTTCTCTACAGCGGTATTAATGTTGGTTTTGAAATGTGCGTAATGACCTTCATAAGGGGACTTGCGAGTTTCGTAGCTTCCAATTTTATAAGACTCAACAGTTAGTGTGGTGTCGTTTTTAAATTGGGTATATGTAACGTTGTTTAGCTTCAATAAATCCATGATATTATGCCAACCTTGCGGAATAATATAAGCTTTAGGAATACGTATAGAGTCGGTTGCTTTAAAATAATTTTGATAGACTACATCCTTAGTAAATGGTTTAGATCTGTCATATTTTAAACGTTTTGCGCCCGTAAATTCACTTGGAATCATTTCGCCTTCATAACCTTTAAATTTTAAAGTAGAGGTTAGCGTTGTATCTACAGCCCAAGTTAATGGGTAGTTATCACCTGCGGACCATATTTTGGTTTGTGCTTTTCTGAGTTTTGTGATTTTATCTCCTTGTTCTTCGGTGATTTCAATCATGCTTTTCATTAATTCGTATGTGCCTTCTACACGTTGTTTGTATGGTTTAAGCATATGAGTTTCTACCATCATTCCAAGAGTGTTAAACAAGGATGTGTAACCTGTAGAATATCTTGGAGTATCTAAAAATTGTGTAAATCCAGAATCTGGTGTACGGTTAAAGACATTAACATAAGGAGTAATGTCCCAAGATTTTGCTTCTAGTTTTTGTTCTAGCGACGGCATTATCTCAGTATGTATAAATTTTCCTAATTGACCTCCCAATTTATTGTGTTGGGTAAATAAATGGGTCAGTGTATATTGATAATCAGCTCCATTACTTACGTGATTATCGATAAAAACATCGGGCTGTACCAAATGAAATATTTGAGTAAAAGCTTTGGCATTTTTGGTGTCGGCTTTTATAAAATCTCTATTCAAATCATAATTTCTAGCATTTCCTCTAAACCCATAAGCTTTTGGGCCGTTTTGATTGGTTCGTGTAGTAGCGTTTCTATTTAAACTACCACCAACATTATAAATTGGGATGGTAACCACAATTGTATTTTTAGGTGCCTCTATTTTACCTTGAACCAAATCTCTAAATAGCATCATGGTGGCATCAATACCATCAGATTCTCCAGGATGAATACCATTATTAATTAATAGAATTCTATTGTTTTGTCTAAGTGTTTCAAAATTATCACCAGAGCCATTCATATTTAAAGTGACTATATGTAACGGTTTTCCTGAATCTGTTTCACCAATGTCTTGAATTGAAATTTCAGGATAACTGTTTGCTAAATCTTTATAGTATTTTATAGTTTCTTGATATGTAGCTGTTTCTAAACCGTCGCTTTTTTCGAAAACCGTTGTAAAATCTAATTTAACTTTTTTATGCTCGGAATCTTGCTTCTCTGCTTTGTCAGCGCAAGAATAAATAATTAAGAAAAGTAGGATGAGTTTTTTCATTATTACAATTTTGCTTTAAATTTACTTATATTTATTGATATGAAAACACATCGGTTGAGCTTTGGCGAAATAACTATCTTAAAAAGAAATCTCGCAGAAGTTATAATTAATGAAGGAGTTTTAATGGATATAAAAATGGTTGAAGAATATCATTCATTTTTATTAACACATTTAGAAGCTCCATTTTCTCTTCTTGTAAATAAAAAGTTTGCATATGCTTATACCTATAAAGCTCAAAAAACAATTGCTACTTTAAAAGAAATTAAAGCTATGGCTGTTGTTGTTGAGGGGTTTAACGCCAAATTGTCTACCAATTTTCTAATAGGAATGAATAAAGAAAAAAAGTGGAATATTAAGACGTTTAGGTTAAGAACAGAGGCGATGATTTGGTTAGAAAATCATGTGTAATTTTATGATTGTTTTCGTCTTAAAAAACAATAACTTTGCACAAAATTTATCACTCTATTTTTTATTTTATGCAACAAACTACAAATACTATTTTAATGATTCGTCCTGTAAACTTTAGGATGAATGAGCAAACAGCAGTTAATAATTATTTTCAGGAAGATTTAGATATAAAAAATGCCGAAATTAATATTAAAGCACAAGAAGAATTTGATGCTTTTGTTGCAAAACTAAGGTCTGTTGGTGTTAATGTGATTGTTGAACAAGATGATATACTATTGGATACACCAGATTCAATTTTTCCTAACAATTGGGTGAGTTTTCACGCCAATGGTGATATTGCTAAGTATCCAATGTTTGCAGAAAATAGAAGACGAGAGCGTAGAGACGAAGTTTTTATTAGATTAGAACAAGAAGGCTTTAAGATTGAAAATATTATTGATTATACGTCTGCTGAGCACGAAGGTGTTTTTTTAGAAGGTACAGGAAGTATATTAATGGATCGTGTAAATAGAAAAGCTTATTGTGCATTATCTCCAAGAGCAGATGAAGAGTTGTTTATAGAGTTTTGTGAAGACTTTGAATATACTCCTGTAATTTTTACGGCTAATCAAACTGTTGATGGAAAACGTTTAGAAATTTATCATACTAATGTCATGATGTGTTTAGCAGAAAACTTTGCTGTAATTTGTTTAGACACCATTGATGATAAAAAAGAGCGAAAAAATGTTGTTAAACATTTAAAGCAAGATGGTAAAGAAATTATTTCTATTACAGAAGCTCAAATGCATCAATTTGCGGGTAATATGTTACAGCTTAGAGGTGAAAATGAGCAACGCTATTTGGTTATGAGTGAAGCTGCGCATAAAAGTTTAACGAAATCTCAGATTGCTAGTATAGAAAAGCATTGTCCTATTATATCGAGTTCTTTAGAAACAATTGAAACCTGTGGTGGCGGAAGTGCACGCTGTATGATGGCAGAGGTCTTTTTACCTAAAGCATAAGGTTTTAAGCATTTTTGGTTGTTAGTGCTTCTTTTTAATGTTTAGTAAGGTAACGTTTTTTTGAAATTTGTGATTCTGAGTTTTAAGCTAGTCTATTTTATTAAAAATATAACCTGCTTTTTCTGCTCCCCAGACATAGTTTCCGTTGGCATCAAAACCACGATCCCAAGAAATAATTTTGTCTTCTAAAATTTCAACTTCACTTCTTGCAAATGAGGCTCCACGCATTGTGCTAACACATGTGGTATCTCCTGTTTTACCTATAAATTGATTTGGCTTTGTGCGTTTTAAGATAACCTCACAGCCTTCTTTTAAAGCAATATCATTTAAAGATATAGCGTCAAAAGCTTTAGGGTTTTTCCATTTGCCAATCCAAAGAGAGTCTACATTTAACGCGTAAATAGCGGAGCTGAATGTACTATCTGAAGCTCTTGTTACTTCGTATATACGTTGGCGATAAGGTTTGTTCTGTCTGTTGTTTAGAGCTTGTTCTACGTATAGAAAGTTTCCTTTATCTTCCCAAATAGGATACATGTGTAATGCTATATTGTAATAGGAAGAATCAATTTGGGCTTGAATTTCAGAATTAAAAGAACCTTGCATCAAAGCAAACAATTCTTTGAGTTCCTTGTCTTCTTTAATTTCGGATTTGGATTCGTTTTTACAATTGTAGAAAAAAGATAAAAGGATAATAATAGGGAGTAAATGTTTCATAAAGCCTCAATTTAGAAGCTAAATATAGATAAAATAAATTAAGCCTTAGCTTCTGATTTAGGAAGTTCGACAAAGAATTTACTACCAACATTTTCTGTGCTTTCTACCCAAATTCTACCGTTATTAAGTTCCACTAGATCTTTAGCAATAGTTAATCCTAAACCTGTACCTTTTTCGTTTTTTGTACCTGCCGTTGTAAAGTTTTTATGTGCAGCAAATAACTTGTCAATATTCTCCTTGGCAATACCAACACCAGAATCTTCTACACAGATTAAAGATTTACCATTAGCATCTACATTAGAAATCGTAATTACATCTCCTATTCTGCTAAACTTAACAGCGTTTGTAATTAAATTCTGAATAACAATTTCTATCATACTACGATCTGCATAAACAAAATCGCGTTGTGACTCATCAATTAATACAATGCGTTTGTCTTCAACTTTTTGCTCAACTAAGGCAATTTTAGTCTGAAATACATCTTGAATATTAAATAGCTCAGGTTTTGGTTCTAAATTCTGCATTTGTGATTTAGACCAGTTTAATAAATTAAATAAAAGTGACGATGCATTATTCGCGTTTTCACTTAATTCTGGAATTAATTCATAAAATTCATCTTTAGAAATACTGTCTTCTTTTAGTAAATCTAAAAAGGCTTTTATAGAAGAAATAGAATCTTTTAAATCGTGAGAAACAATAGAGAAAAGCTTGTCTTTTACTTGGTTAACTTCTTCTAAATGATGTGTTTGTTCTAAGATGGCATCTGTTCTAACCTGTTCCTGAGTTAATTTTTCTTTTTCTTTTTTTAAATTGTCTTTATGGTACTTTGTTTTTGATAGACTGTAAATTAAAAGTATCAATAACACAGTTGAAAGCGCAATTAATGCATACAGTAAAAATGAATTATTCTGCCAAGAATCTTTGGTTTCTGGTAATTCGTTTTCCTTAACTGTAACAGTGTCATTTTCTGAGGTGTTTTCAGTTTTAATAAGATCAATTGGACTTATATCTGTAGGGAATACAGGTTGGTCTACTTTAGACAGCGAATCCTTTAAGTCGTAGAATTTATTCTGCCAAAAGAATGCATTTTGAAAATAACCACGTGTAGAATCTAACGCAATATGAAGTTTGTAGTTCTCTAAAAGCTCTTTTTTGTTGTCAATTTTTTGAGCAATAGCATAGGCTTCATTCAATTGCTTTTCTGCTAATTTTACCTTTCTATTCTGAAGATTTAAGTTCCCAATAGCATTTAAAGCTCTTAAAAGTCCTTCTTTATTGTCTTGTTTTCTATTGTATTTTAAACCTTCTACTAAATATTTAGAAGCTTTATCATATTCTTTAAAGCGTAAATATTCACTACCTAATTTTGGTAGAATTTCACCTCGCAAATTCTGATCGGTTTTAGGGTTTAAAATGTCTAATACCTTTTCGTAATATTCAATTGCTTTACGGTGTTCTTTCAATAACGAGTATAATTCGGCGATATTTTTTGTAGAAATTTTAATGCCTTCCGTGTCATTAAGTTGCTTTCTAACGTCTAAAGCTTTGTAGTTAAACTCTATAGCTTTATCAATTTGATTAGTTTTAAAATAAGCTTCAGCTAAATTATTATAAGCAGTACTCAATTCATCTTTAAGGTATTGCTTTTCAAAAATATTTATTGCAGATAAAGAGTTCTGTAATCCAATCGCATAATTACCTCGTTTAATTTCAATAAGACCAATGCTATTGCTCACTCTAGCTACACCAAGCGTATCACTAATTTTTAAGTATAAATCTCTAGATTTCTTATAATTATCTATGGCATTCAAGTAGTCGTTGCGTTCGGTATAGATTAAAGCTCTATAGTAGCTACTTTCTGCAAGACCTTTTATGTAATTAAGCTCCTCAGATAGTTTAGAAGTTTTATTAACATAAAGTAAAGCTTTGTTGTAATCTGCTTTTTTATAGAGTTCGTTAATGAGCACCAAAGACATGTCCACCTTTGTAGAGTCTGGTTTTTTAAAGGCTATTTGTACTGTCAGTTCATCTATTTTTTCATTTTGAGAAAATACAGATAAAGACATAAGACAAACAGCTAAAAATAGTAACTGTTTCATCTTAAAATAGCTTTATAACGTATTGCGCTGTTTTGGTGCGAATAACTTTTAGAGAGGGATAAAAAAGTAAGTTAACACAAAACAATAACAACATGGTTAATGTTTGATTATTAAGCCTCATTAATGTTTGGGACATTGATTAATAGCCTACCAAAAGTGCTATTATGATTACAAATATGCTAATAATTAGGTTTTAATACGAATAAATTAGATGAAATGTACAATATAGTTTTGTTAAAAAATCACTTATCGACCAACGGCACAAATCTTGGGAGTATTACTGTTTCATCGACGAAATGCACGATTGGCTTAGTGGTCTCTTTTTTAGATAGTTAGTGGAGGGTGGTTTTTATATCGTTGTAGCTTTAATGTTCTGTAATTATGTCTATTTAGAATCTTAAATAAAACAATAAAACTTCTATATTTGCAAGCGTTTAAAATGCCAAAAGATAAAGATAAGATGAAGCTTCAAGAAACTTTAGAATTACATGTAAAAGCAGCTGTTAAAGCATTGTTTGAATCAGAATTAGAATCGGTAGAATTTCAAGCGACTCGCAAAGAGTTTGCTGGAGATATTACGGTTGTTGTATTTCCGATGTTGCGTGTAGTAAAAGGAAATCCTGCTGTAATTGGTGAGCAAGTTGGTCAGTATTTACTCGATAATGTGGATTTGGTTAGAGGATTTAATGTTGTTAAAGGCTTTTTAAACATTGAAATTGATGATGCATATTACCTCGATTTCTTTCAGTCTATAAAGGACGATAACACGTTTGGGTTTGTTGAGGTAAAAGAAGACAAAGCCGTAATGGTAGAGTATTCTTCGCCAAATACCAATAAACCATTGCATTTAGGTCACGTAAGAAATGTGCTTTTAGGTTATAGTGTTGCTGAAATTTTAAAAGCTTCTGGTAAGAACGTTTATAAAACGCAGATTATTAACGATAGAGGTATTCATATTTGCAAAAGTATGTTGGCTTATCAAAAATTTGGTCAAGGTGAAACTCCTACTAAAGACTTGAAAGGAGATAAATTGGTTGGTAATTATTACGTAAAGTTTGATCAGGCTTATAAATCTGAAATTTCAGAATTAGTAGCCCAAGGTCAGTCTGAAGAAGAGGCTAAAAAGAACGCTCCATTATTATTAGAAGCACAAGAAATGCTTATTAAATGGGAAGCTGGAGATGAGGATGTTGTAGCACTCTGGAAAAAAATGAACCAATGGGTTTATGATGGTTTTGATGTGACTTATAAAAATATAGGAGTAGATTTTGATGCTTATTATTACGAAAGTAATACCTATTTATTAGGGAAAGAGTTTGTTGCCGAAGGTTTAAAAACAGGAGTCTTTACTAAGAAAGCAGACGGATCTGTTTGGTGCGATTTAACCGAAGATGGTTTAGACGAAAAAATTGTATTACGTAGCGATGGAACTGCAGTTTACATGACTCAAGATATTGGTACAGCGATTCAACGTATAAAAGATTACCCAGATGTTGGAGGTATGGTTTATACGGTTGGTAACGAGCAGGATTACCACTTTAAAGTTTTATTTTTAATCTTAAAAAAATTAGGCTTCGATTGGGCTAAAAATCTATTCCACTTAAGTTATGGTATGGTAGATTTACCAAGCGGAAAAATGAAGAGTAGAGAAGGAACGGTTGTAGATGCGGATGATTTAATTCAAGAAATGGCAGATACCGCTGAAGAAATTTCTAAAGAATTAGGTAAGCTTGAAGATTACTCGGAAGAAGAGAAAAAAGCACTCTACAAAACCATTGGTTTAGGAGCATTAAAATATTACATCTTAAAAGTAGATCCTAAAAAACGAATTTTATTTGACCCAAAAGAATCTATTGATTTTCAAGGTAATACAGGGCCTTTTATTCAATATACCTATGCAAGGATTCAGTCTATATTAAGAAAGGCTACTACAGCTTCGCTTAGTGATCTTGATAATGCTAACATAGTGCTTCACGACAAAGAAAAACAACTTATCAAACAGTTAGAGTTATTTCCTGAAGTCATTCAAAATGCAGCAGAGCAGCATAGCCCTGCGTTAATTGCAAACTACACTTATGATTTGGTAAAAGATTTTAATTCATTTTATCAAAATGTATCTATTCTAGGTGCAGATACAGAAGAAGAAAAAAGCTTTAGAGTAGCATTGTCTAAATCGGTAAGTCAGACAATTAAAAATGCATTTCAAGTTTTAGGAATTGAGGTACCAGAACGTATGTAAGTTTAGATAACATCTAATTTTTATCATATGAAATGTGTTATTCTGAACTTGTTTTAGAGCTTATTTTAAATAGACGCCGTTTCTATCTGTATTTTTTTTGTAATTATTTCTCGTGAGGTTTAACACTTTGTAAGAGAGTGATTTGTGTATTTTTTCGTAATTTAGTAAGAGCTCAATTGTTCTTTAAACTACTGCTATGGAAAAATGTCACACTTTAAAACGCTATACCATTACGTTTTTGTTAATGGTTTTAGTGGTGTTTTCGTTAAATGCTCAAGCTGTTTTTACAGAATATAGTGGTAAAATTATTGATGGGCGTTCTAATAAAGCTTTAGAAGCAGTTAGCTTAAATATCAATGAAACCAATATTGGTACCATTACAAATTCTGAAGGCGAGTTTGTAATAAAAGTTGCTAGCGATTACTTAGATTCTAAAGTGACGATTTCATTATTAGGTTATGATACTTACAGCGTTCCGTTATCTCAATTGGCCAAAGCAGATAATGTTATAAAATTATATGTCGCTGTAACCGAATTATCTGCTGTTAGTATTTCTGCATTTAAAAATGCTGAAAGTTTAGTACAAAAAGTGTTTCGAGATAAAATGCAACACTTAGACGATCAGTCTTTGTTTATGACAGCTTTTTATCGTGAAACTATTAAGCGTCGTAATAGAAATGTATCATTAACTGAAGCGGTTGTTAATATTCTTAAACAGCCCAATTCCTCATCTCTTCGGGATGCTATTCAGCTAAGTAAAGCAAGAAAAAGTACAGATTATAAACGTTTAGATACCGTTTCTGTAAAGTTACAAGGCGGTCCATTTTCGGCATTGTATTTAGATATTATGAAGTATCCTGAACATATTTTTACAGAAGAAAGTATTAAAATATATAATTTCTCTTTTGATGAGCCTTCAGTTATAAATAATAGAGCAGTTTATGTGGTAAATTTTATTCCAAAGGCTAACGTTGTTGGAGTAAACTATATTGGTAAATTATTTATAGATGTAGAATTATTGGCTTTGGCAGGTGCAGACTATGCTTTAGATTTAAGTGATAAAAAAAGAACCAAAAATTTATTAGTTAAAAAAAAGCCTAAGGATATTGTTGTTTACCCTTTAGAAGCAAGTTATAAAGTGGCATATAAAGTTAATGGTAAAACATGGTATTACAATTATTCTAATTTGAATCTGAAATTTAAAATTAATAAAAAGAAGCAGTTATTTAATAAGGTTTATACTTTGGCTAGTGAAATGGCTGTAACAAATTGGGAAGTTAATTCTACTGATAAAAGAATTAAAATTAAGGATAGATTAAAACCAACTATGGTTATTACTGACGCAATTTCTGGGTTTTCAGATCCTAATTTTTGGGGAAAATATAATCTAATAGAACCAGATAAGTCTATAGAGTTTGCGATAGCTAAAATTAAAAAGAATATCGAAAAAGAAAAACAGGATAAAAAAAAGAAGAGTAGCTAAGCACAACTATAAATGCGTTATATAAGTAGATTTAGAATAAGCATTTATTTAATGCTATAAGAGGACGTTATTAAAGTCTAAAATCACTATTAATTCTTACTATATGGATTTCTCTTTTAAATTAAAACGGTATACATAACCACAGCTTAATTCTGTAAAATCTGCCTGACCAAGATTTGCATTAATATGTGCACCAAGAAAAATATTGTGCTTTGGAGCTTTGTTGGTTGTCCATAAATAATATTTTAATCCCATTCTAGCAGAAATAGTTCGTTTTATTTCATAATACCAATCTAATTCACCTAAAACTTCTATGGTTTCTCCATTTGCGTTTTCATAAGTAAACCCTTGGTTAAGTTGCCAATCTATTTTGTAAAAAGGTTTGTGTATGTTTAAACCTAAATCAAATTCAAAACCAATATGGTCTATTAATAATTCAGAGCTTGCAAAAATCCCAAAACTAGTTGCATAACCATAAGGGTTATCTTTAAAGTGAGGAAATTGTTCTTCAATTAAAGCTTCATTGTTTTTTATGTAATCGTAGTAGTGCTCATAGAACCTGTAATAAAAACCACCACCAAATTTAAATGTATTATTTAGGATTTTTCCAGCAGAAGCAGAAACTGTAAAAACTTCTTTTTTGGTATTAAACTTTTCAGATAATACATTTTGGCCTAAACCCAACCGAAAAGCCATATACGTTTGAGATTTAGAGGCGAAAGTAGGTTTTTTAAAATCGTTATTACTATTAGAGTTTTTGTCAATTTTAGCAGAAACACTTGCTGTAAAAGAATTTAAGCCTTGGTTTGGTAAGTTCGTATGGCCATTAGAATGATGTAAGTATCCCAAGCCAAATCGCCAGTCTGTAGCATGGGTTTTAAAAACATCGTAATAGAAAAAAGATCTAAACGACCAGTTAATTTTTGTGGTGATTGCTCTGTTAAATGCATTGGTAATTATATCGTATTGAGTGTCCATATAAGAACTACCAAAACCTATTTGGAGGTTTAAACCGTTTAATTGTTTTTTTAATATTGAAAATTCAATAAATGGCAATATACTATAAGCATGCCCAACTTTGGTAGAATTACCAAAATCTGTATAACCCAATGAAATACCAGTTTTAGGATAGTTTAATCTCGCAGCCCATTCTTTATTAGAGTTATAGTTGTATTGGCCAATACTTAAAAATACGTTTTTTTGTAGCTTGGTTTTAGGGAAATCAGTATTGGCTTCTTGTGTTTTTCCAACAATAATTTCGGGTGTAAAAAAGAGTGATGTCTTAGGGGGGGTAGTAGTTGTTTGGGCCAAACAATTTTGAAGAAAAAAGAATATAGTAATAGCTAAAGATAAGCTTAAATAATTTTTGAAGCGCATTAATAACTGGTTGGTTGGTGTTACAATAAACAACTAAAAATTGATTCTAAAACTAAGATTTGGTGTAAATTTTAAAGACCTATTATTAATTTCAACCATAGAATCATCAGAATTAAAGGTGTAATACCGATTGATAATGTTGGTTTGATTAAAGATGTTCCAAACAGAAGCTCCAATATCGGCTTTTACACCTTTTGAAAATTTAAAATTATAAATTACAGAGATATCTGTTCTAAAATAATCGGGTAAACGTGCATTATTTGGAGACGCGTATTCTATAATATTGTTACTGTTGTCTTGTGTTGTTGAAGGTGTTGTGTATGGCCTTCCTGAATGCCAATTAAGTCCTAGGCCAATTTTAAAATTATCAATATTATAAGTTAAAGAAGCGTTGGCAACATGTTGCAAATCTAACGTGTTTGAGAAAGAATTGCCATTATTTAGATTTTCAAAATGATAATCGTTTTTACTAAAGGTATAACTTAGCCAAGAGCTAAAATTATTAAAGCGTTTGTTAATTAAAAAATCAATACCTTTTACGGTATAAGAACCAATATCGTTTGTAAACTGAAACTGGTTTTGAAACCCTTGACTAAGAGCGGTAATATTATTTACATTTTTGTAATACCCTTCTAGAGATACTAATAAGTTATTTTGGTTATAGCTAACACCTGCTGATACTTGTTGGCTTTTAATTAAAGGAATGTTATTCGTATTTGCTAATTGCCAACGTCTTTTTTCTATGCCTAAAAAATCTTGCTGTAAATCTATAACCTGAGTAATAGATTGACTCTTTAATTCGCCTAATATTTCTAACCTAAAATAGTCCGATAGTTTTTGGTTGAATGCAAACCGAGGTTCAATAATAAGCTTTTGCAGTTTCCCAAAGTAACTAATTCTTGAACCTAAACGTAAATATGTATTACGAGATTGCGAATAGCGTACAACTTCACCAAATATGGCATGTGTTCTTATAATTTCTTTTGTTAAACTCGTAAAATTAGGATTGGTTACATCTTCAAAATTGGTAACACCAACTTCGTTAAACTGATAGCCCAAATTTATTTTTAAGGAAGGGCTTAATACTTTTGAAATATCAAACCGTAAACCATAATCTTCAACTTTATTTTCTTGCTTTAAGAATTGATTGTTAGAAATATTGTTATTTGTAGCATCTAAATCATAATTAGAATAATAAGCTTGAGCAGAAAGATTTGTTCCATCCTTTAATCGTTTAGAATAGGTAGCACTTGTTCCAAAACTTATTTGGTTTAATTCACTTTTTGTCTCTTGGAAATCGTTATTTGTTGTTGTGTATACCTGTTTGTAATCTAAGTTGTTATACATGTTCATGACATTAACGCGTAACTTAGAGGAGTCGTTGATGTTATATAAAAATTTAGCATTAAAATCATAAAAAATAAAACGCTCGTCTAATGCCAATTGTGTATTAATAGCATTTGAAGTATTTAATTCTGAGTCTGAAAAAATACGGTCAAAATAGGAGTCATAAGTTTTTGAAACTATAAAATCTGTATAAGAACGTCTAGCGGCTAATTGTAATTCTGTTTTTTTAGATAATGGGATTTTTGCAAATCCATCAACGCTTAGCAGGTTGCCTCCAATTCCACCACTTGTTTTTTCGCTTAAATTGTCTGTGTTTTGAATCGCAATAGTACTAGAAACAGCATTGCCAAATTTGGCGCTAGTTCCGTTTTTAGAAACTGTAACATCATTAGATAAATAAGGATTGAAAGTAGATATTAACCCAAAAAAATGACCCGTTTGATACATTCTTATTCCTTCGTATAAAATAAGATTTTGATCGTTTGTACCACCACGAACATTGATATTAGAAATGCGTTCGTCTACACTAATTATTCCTGGTAAGTTTTGTACTATTTGTAATACATCTGGTTCAATCAATCCGGGTAAAATTTGAAAGGCTTTGGTGTCTGCCTCAATGGTTCCGTTGTTTGTTTTAGAAATACCTTTAGTTAGATAATTCGTAACAACAACCTCTTCTAGGTGCTGAATACTGTTTTGTACTTCAGTGACTTTTTGCGGTGTAATAGCAATAAAACGATTGCTTAGAATTTCAAAATTAAGGTTGGTGTCAAGTTTTAGTTGGTTAACAGCTTGTGTTAAAGAAAGTCCATGGCGTAAAGGAGTGATTGAGATGCCTTCAATTGTCTTGGTTTCAAAAGAAAATTTAACATCGTACTGTTTTTCAAGTTCTAAAAGTATTTGTGCAAGCGTCTGTTTTTCCTTTAACTCTTGGCAATAGGCAAGGTTGTAAAAGGTAAAAGATGAAAAAAAGAAAATTAAACAAAGTAATTTTTTATTCACGCTTTAATAAAATAGATTTTTCTGATTTGCTGTAGCTTAAATTTAATGGTATTGTAACAGACTTTAATGCTAAATCTAAATTATTATGAGTGAAACTTCCTGTAAATAGACGAGATGTGTCAATATTTTCTGTAATTATTTTCTGTTTGTATTGATTTTCAAACTCAGCAATGACGTGTTTAAGAGGAATGCTGTTAAAGCTGCTTTCGCCTTGTAACCATTGTGGTTGAGTTGTGTTTTCTATTTCAGTTGTTAGTAATTTTCCATCTATAATCTGGAAAGTGTCGCCTGGTTTTAATTTAACCGTTTTGTCTTTATGTGTTACACCAACTAAACCTTCGTAACAAGTTACTTCAAAATAAGATTTACGTTGCTTTACATTAAATTGTGTTCCTAAGACGCTAACTACTCCTTCAGAAGTAATAACATCAAATTTTTGACCTTTGGCAACTTTAAAAAAGGCCTCACCTTGTAGTTTTACCTCTCTATTGTTGCTCCAGTGACTCTTATTAAAAGTGATTGTAGAATTGGCATTTAAATCTACAATAGAATTATCTGGTAGCTCAATAGTACTTTGTTGTGCTATAAGTGTTCCAACTTCAGTGTCTAGAGTTGAAGTGTAATAGTAAATACTAAATCCTATGGCTAAAATAGCCGCAATTCTAAGCAGTGGTTTTAGCCATTGCTTCGTTTTTGTAGGTTTAGGTTTAAGATGTTGCTTTAATGTTTTGTAAGATGTATCTATAGCAAATTCGGGTGCTTTAAAAGATTTTAAAGCAGTATCCATTTTAATAAGATCATTATAATCTTCTAGCTGCTTAAAAGCTTTTAGCTCTTCAGTATTTAGGTTATGATCTAACCATTTTTTTATGAGTTCCTCTCGTTTCATAAATGTAATTTCAAGTATATAACAGCTTAGGTTTAAAAATCCCTACTTTTTTAGTTTTAAAGTTCGTTAATTTCTTCTCTTAACTTTTTTAAAGCTCCATAAATTCGTTTTTCAACGGCTTTTACAGATATATCTAAAAGCTTTGCTATTTCTTTAAAACGTTTCCCTTCAACTCTGTTCATTAAAAAAGCGGTGCGTTGCGCTTCGGTTAAATTATTTATTGCGTTTTGTAATTTTTGATGGTATTCTTTTTCTTGTAGTACAAACTCAGGTGTTTCATTAGTAGCGTGTTTTTGAGGTTGTTTATTATATTTTAAAACTACTTTTTGATGAGCTACGGCATTGAGCATTAGGTTATTTGCCGTTGTAAACAAATAGCTTTTTGCTTTGTCAGGAGTAATTTTGCCGCAATTTTGCCATAATTTAATGAAAGCTTCTTGCACTTTATCTTGCGGATTCAATTGTTGTCCAAACTTGTAATACAGAAAATCATGAAGATTTTTAGCATGTTTATTATACAAGCGCTCAAATAATTGTGACTCGCAAATATTATCTTGTAAAGGTTTGCTCATAGGTTTTTATAGGTTGCACAAATTATAAATAAATTTTTAATAATTGAGAGTAGGACTTTTTACAATTAAACTGTTCTATAATAAATCGTTAAATTTATCTGAGTTATGAGTTTTAGAATCAACAGTATAGTTATAAGTTTACTTTTTGTCTTTTTTTGTTTTACATCTTGTCAAGATGAGATTAATGAAATAGAAAACCCAAACGATCAAGAAGCCATTGTACCTAATTCTACCTTGGTAAATCTTATGGGAAGAACGGCAGCAAACTCTGGAGCTGCTGATGATATTTTAGATGGTGCAAGTTGCTTCTCTGTAGAATTACCAGTAACAGTTGTTGTTAATGATATTACGACTATAATTGAAACAGAAGCCGATTTAGAAGCGCTTGAAGATATGTTAAGTGACGTAGTAATTGATGAAGATATTTTAGATTTTGTTTTTCCAATTACAATTATATTTAACGATTACAGCGAAATTTTTATTGAAAATGAAGACGAGCTTCAAACTTTTGTTAATGAATGCGTCTATAATGAGAACGCTGTAATTGAATGTGCAGATTTTGTATATCCAATTTCATTTTCAGTATTTAATTCAGGGTTTAATTTAATTGATACAGTTGTTATTCAAAATGACGAAGCTTTATATGTTTTTCTTAATGAATTAGAAGAAGACGAAAGCGTTTTAATAGTGAGTTTAAACTTTCCTATAACTATACAATATGCCAACGGCGAAACTGTAGATGTTAATACAAATCAAGAACTAACAGATGCTATTGAAGCTGCAGAGCAGTTTTGTAATGTTATCGATGATGATTGTCTTGAAGATGAAATTGCATTGAATTTAGTTGAGTGTCCATGGAATTTTAGTAATGGAACAGATACTTATGATAATTACCAGTTAATTTTTAATGATAATGGAGAGTTGCTTATTTCTGAAGGTATAGCAACTTCTGCAATTGGTGGGGCTTGGAGCTTGTCTACTACAGATAATGGTGTTCTCTTAAGCTTATCAGAATTAACAGCATTTCAAGATGATTTAGAAGGAGATTGGTTAATTGTATCGTGTAATAATGCAGGTTCTATCACAATTACGCGTGCTAATACAGTGCTTGAATTAGTTCAAGATTGTCCGCAAACTGAAGGCTGTTCTGCATTAGAAATTAATGCTAATATTAGCGAGTGTGTATGGAAATTAGAAACCAATCTTTTAGATTCGTTTGTACCTATTTTTATGCATTTCAATTCAGATGGCGACGTTTTAATTGAGGATGTCAATAATTTAGAATCGCAAATTGGGACTTGGGAAATTGTTACCATTGCTACAGATGTTTTTGTTAATTTATCTTTACAACAAGGTTACGAATCCTTAAACGGGCAGTGGCAAGTTGTAGAATGTGAAGAAGGAAGTCTATACTTAATCAATGGCGATAACTTTATTACTCTAGAGCAAAGATGTGAAGTAAATAACCAAGATCTTTTAAATTGTTATAGTTTATATGTTTTGTCTCAAGAATGTGATGATAATAATGATGGTATAGCCACATTTGTTTTTGAAACTAATAGTTTACAAAGTTCAGAATGTATTGAGCTTTATCCAATATCTGGCAGTTATCATCCTACTTATGACGATGCTATAATTTCTACGAATCATTTAAATATTCAATTAACTACACCAACAGAATTAACATCTCAAACAATATATTTTAGAGTTTTTAATCAAGAAACACAAGAATTTGCGGTACAAGAATTAGAGCTAATAGTTGAAGCTTGTAATGATGATGTGTTTAATTGTTTTGGAGATTTTGAAATTGTAGAATGTAATCAACCTAATAATGTGCCTGTTTATAATCTAAGTGCTAACACTATTGGGTTAGTAGATTGCCAATATCCTTTTACACCTTCATTTCACGAAACATTATCCGATGCAGAGAACAATATTAATCCAATAGCAAACACAGAAGCTTATGGTACTTTAGCTACTGAAGTTTATTTAAGAATTGAAGCTGAAAGCGGAAATTTTCAAATATTTAATGTTTATTTAAATACAGAAGAGTGTAATTATTTTGAATGTTTTCAAGGTTTTGATGCCGTTTTAGAACGGTGTGAAGAAGATAATAATACTTCCGCAACTTTTGATTTAACAATTGCTTTCTCAAATTGTACAAGCAATCCAGATTATAATATATCTTATCATCTAACACAATCTGAAGCTGATGCTAATATAAGTCCTATTTTAAATCCACAGAGTTTTACCAATTTTGTAGCATCTCAGCAAACGGTATATGTAAGAGTAGATATTGGTAATGAATATCAAGTATTCCCAATTCAACTAAATGTTATCGATTGTAGTACAGGCAGCTGTACGGAAGGAGATATTGATAGTATTTTAACTGAATGTGAATGGAACATCACAAGTTATAATGGTAGTGATAACCTTGATAGTTATAATTTTAATTTCGAAGAAAATTCAGGAATTGTAGTGATATATACCGATACAATAGTAATAGATGCTTATTGGTCTACAACACAAACTAGTGATGGTGTAGTAATAGAGTTTACAAACGTTTCAGGACCAAATATCCAAGCCATAAACGGAAGTTGGTTAGTTGTAGAATGTACCACAGAGCAATTAGTATTGCATGCCATAAATGATAGCAATAATGAAATAGTTCTAGATAGAACCTGTGAATAAAGAAAATGCTGAAAGTTAGTAATTTTAGTAAGTTAGTTAAGTTGATAAAAAAGAGTTGCTCGCCATGAGCAGCTCTTTTTATTTGATAGTAATTTATCAATTTGTTTAATGTTCCTTCTTCTTAAACCTTCATTTATAACTAAAAAACTAATTCTTAAACACATTAGTAATTCCCTCATAAATTCTTAAATTTGCAGCTTATTAAATAATTACAGGCTGCTTTGTTGCAGACTGCAAACAGAATACTAGAAACATGTTCAATAATTTAAGTGATAAGTTAGATAAAGCGTTACACGTATTAAAAGGTCATGGTAGCATTACAGAAGTAAATGTTGCTGAGACGCTTAAAGAAGTAAGACGTGCGCTTTTAGATGCCGATGTTAACTTTAAAATTGCAAAGGAATTTACCGTACGTGTAAAAGAAAAAGCACTTGGTCAAGATGTATTAACAACATTACAGCCAGGCCAATTAATGGTTAAAATCGTTAAAGACGAATTAACCGAATTAATGGGAGGCGATGTAGAAGGTATTAATCTTTCTGGAAACCCTAGTGTGATTTTAATGTCAGGTCTTCAAGGATCTGGTAAAACCACTTTTTCTGGTAAGCTTGCCAATTATTTAAAAAATAAAAAAACGAAGAAACCTTTATTAGTAGCTTGTGATGTTTATCGCCCTGCTGCAATTGATCAGTTACATGTTGTCGGTGATCAAATAGGTGTTGAGGTTTTTAGTGATAGAGGCAATACAGATCCTGTTGCCATTTCGCAAGCAGGTATTGCACATGCAAAAGCCAATGGTCATAATGTTGTGATTATTGATACCGCTGGTCGTTTGGCTGTAGATGAAGCCATGATGACTGAAATCTCTAACATCCATAAAGCGATTCAGCCACAAGAAACCTTGTTTGTTGTAGATTCTATGACAGGTCAAGATGCGGTAAATACTGCAAAGGCCTTTAACGATATTTTAAATTTTGATGGTGTTATCCTTACCAAATTAGATGGTGATACACGAGGTGGTGCTGCAATTTCTATTAAATCTGTAGTTAATAAGCCAATTAAATTTATTGGTACAGGTGAAAAGATGGAAGCAATTGATGTCTTCTATCCATCACGTATGGCAGATCGTATTTTAGGCATGGGTGATGTGGTGTCTTTAGTTGAACGTGCTCAAGAACAGTTTGATGAAGAGGAAGCAAGAAAACTTCAGAAGAAGATTGCCAAAAATCAATTTGGGTTTGATGATTTCTTAAAACAGATTCAGCAAATCAAGAAAATGGGGAACATGAAGGATCTTATCGGAATGATTCCTGGAGCAGGAAAAATGATGAAAGATATTGATATCGATGACGATGCTTTTAAAGGTATCGAAGCGATTATTCATTCTATGACACCAGAAGAACGTGCTAATCCATCAGTAATAAATGCAAGCCGTAAAAAGCGTATAGGTAAAGGGTCTGGAACTTCAGTACAAGAAGTAAATCAACTCTTAAAGCAATTTACGCAAATGAGTAAAATGATGAAGATGATGCAAGGTGGAGGCGGAAAACGTATGATGCAAGCTATGCAGAATATGCCAAAGTAAAGTTTACAGTATTTAGTCCTCAGTTGACCGTTACAAAATTCAGTCTTCAGTTGGCTTTTAAAAATAATAAATTAATCAATAAGAGATTTGCGCCATAGCGTCTTTGCAAGAAAACAATAACCAAAAGCATGACAATTTTAGACGGAAAAAAAGTAAGTAACGACATTAAAAACGAAATCAAAGCCGAAGTCGATAAGATGAAAGCTAATGGTGAAAAAGTGCCTCATTTAGCTGCTGTTATTGTCGGTAACGATGGGGCTAGTTTAACTTATGTAGGTAGCAAAGTTAGAGCATGCGAACGTGTTGGTTTCGAATCTACAATGGTGCGTTTGTCAAATACAACAAGTGAAGTTGAGTTGCTCGATAAAATTGAAGAATTAAACAATGACGATAATATAGATGGCTTTATAATTCAATTACCATTGCCTCCACAAATTAATACGCAAAAAGTATTAATGGCTGTAAATCCTGATAAAGATGTCGATGGATTTCATCCTATGAACTTCGGGAAAATGGCATTAGATATGTCTACATTTATTCCGGCAACACCATTTGGTATTTTAGAATTGCTAGACCGTTATGAAGTAGAAACTAAAGGTAAACATACAGTTGTTATTGGTCGTTCACATATTGTTGGTCGCCCCATGAGTATTCTAATGGGAAGAAAAGGTTTTCCTGGAAATTCAACAGTAACTTTAACTCATAGTCACACTAAAAATATTACGCAGATTACTTCACAAGCAGATGTTATTATTTCAGCCTTAGGAGTGCCTAAGTTTTTAAAAGCCGAAATGGTAAAAGATGATGCTGTAATTATTGATGTTGGAATCACAAGAGTACCAGACGATTCAGAAAAAGGCTATTATATTACTGGTGATGTAGATTTTGAAAACGTAAGCAAAAAGGCAAGTTTTATTACACCAGTTCCTGGTGGAGTAGGTCCAATGACAATTGCCATGTTGCTAAAAAACACATTGTTGGCAAGAGAGCAACACAGAAAAAATTACAGATAATTTTTTAAATGGAATCGTGGTTACTATGTATCGTGCAGGCAAAAGTCACGTTAGGTAGTTTTCAACATATCATTCCTATTCTATTTGCAATAGCATTTACTGTTTGTCTTGTAAGTTATTCTAGCAAGAATTTCAATGCATTTCAAAAACAAAAAGCAGTTCATTATTTAGCTTGGTTTGTTTCCCTGACGCTTATTGGGTTTCATGTATACCGAATGCTTTTTGATAACTATAATTTTAAAACCGATTTACCACTTTACCTCTGTAGTTTAATGGCTTTATTAATTCCTGTGTTTACGTATTATCGTAAATATTGGATGTTTGAAATACTAGTGTTTTGGATTATTGGAGGCACATTACAAGCTGTTATAACACCAGACATTACTACAGGATTTCCAAGTTTTGACTATTTTAGATATTGGATAATCCATTTGGGATTGTTATCCATCATTTTCTATTTCATATTTGAATTAAAAATGAGACCAACACTTAAAAGTGTATTTAAATCCTTCTTTGCACTTCAAGGTTATGTTGCTTTAATGATGCTTTTGAATTACCTGTTAGATGCTAATTATTTTTACTTAAATGAAAAGCCAAAGTCGGCTTCACTGTTAGATTATTTTGGAGAATGGCCGTATTATATTTTGGTAGGTCAGCTAATAATAATTCCTCTGTTTTTGTTAATTTATGGGCCATTTTACCTTTCCAACAAACGAAACATTACTTAGCAAATAACTGAGTCATATCTTTAAAGGCTTTAAACTCTAATGCATTTCCTGAAGGATCTTTAAAAAACATGGTAGCTTGTTCTCCAACTTGCCCTTTAAATCTAATGTATGGCTCAATAATAAAGGCTATGTTTTTAGATTTTAATAATTTAGAAAACTCTTGAAATGCTTCCCATTCTAAAACAACACCAAAGTGCGGAACGGGAACAGCTTTGCCGTCTACTTGATTTGTATGCGTATCTGCTTCTGTTTTGTCTTTAAAATGAATAACTAATTGGTGTCCAAAGAAATTATAATCTACCCAATGGTCGCTACTTCTACCTTCTTCAAGTTGTAATGTATTAGTGTAGAAATTTCTACAGGTTTCTAAATTATGAACAGGAATAGCAAGGTGAAACGGAGATAAAGCCATAACTAGCGTCTGTTTTTTCTTATTGTATTGTTTTGACTTGCCTCATACGTTTTTGTAGAATCGCTTATTAATTCGTTTAGCGTTTTAAATTCGGCTTTAGTCAATTCTCTATATTTTCCAACAGGTACATCAAGCATTATATTCATTATTCGAATACGCTTTAACGCTTGTACTTCATAATTACAATATTCACACATTCTACGGATTTGTCTATTTAATCCTTGAGTTAAAATGATACTGAACGTGTATTTGTCAATCTTTTTAACCTTACATTTATTAGTGTGTTTGTCTAAATCTTCTAAATAAATTCCTCCAGACATACGCTCAATAAAGGTTTGAGAAATTGGTTGGTCAACAGTTACGATGTATTCTTTTTCGTGATTATTACTCGCTCTTAATATTTTGTTTACAATATCTCCGTCGTCAGTGAGAAGAATTAAACCTTCACTTGGCTTGTCTAATCTTCCTATGGGAAATATGCGTTTTGGATAGTTGATATAGTCAATAATATTGTCTTTTTCTACTCGAGTGTCTGTAGTACAAACGATACCTACAGGTTTGTTAAAAGCTAAGTACACAAAGTCTTGTTTGCGTTCTCCAATGATTTCGCCATCAACTTTAACAACATCTTCGGATGCGACTTTAGTTCCCATTTCAGGAACAACATCGTTAATAGTTACTCTTCCTGCTTCGATTAAACGGTCTGCAGCTCTACGAGAGCAATAACCAGCTTCGCTGAGGTATTTGTTAAGGCGTTTTAGTTCTTGTGACATGCTGTAAAAGTACAATAAAGATTAGTTATTAATAAACTCAATAATCTTTGGTGTTAAAGAAATATCCTTTAATCCATGACCAAATCCTGAAGTAGAAATAAATTCAGAATTTTTATAACGGTTAGCAATTAATAGTCCGTCTTCATAAGGAATAATACGGTCTTTTTTATCATGGATAATTAAACCTTTGGCTTCAATTGACTTGGTAAAATTTGCAGTTGAAAAGTATGAAACAGGCTGTCCAAAACGTTCAACAATAATATTGTCTAAGCCATTTGAAACTTTATTGTTAAAACCCATCATGGTTTTGTATCTATCAAAAACTCCAGTAAAATGTGCTGGTGCTCCTAATAAAACCATTTTATGTATACTTGGTAATTGATGTTTGTATAAACAAAAAACACTTGACATTGCACCAACTGAATGTCCAATTAGTACATCTGGCTGAAACTTTTTGGCGACTACATTTATAAATTCAGAATATAAAATGGCATTAAATTGTTTTCCGTCAGACCTCCCATGAGCTGGAGCATCTAAGGCAATAATATTATAGTCTTGTGCTTTTAAATCTTTTAAAATATACTCCCAACGTGATGCATTACTTTCCCAACCGTGGGCTAGTAAAATAGTTTTGCCCTTGCCCACCCAACGGTAGGTTGCTATATCTAGATTTTTATAGTTTATTTCTTCATAAAAAGCAGATTCGATTACACGTTTTTGCTGTTCGTTGTAACTTCCTTTTCTAGGTGAAGCAAATAAATTTATAGCTTTTTTTGCGGCGTATTTAGACGAGATTAGACTGGTTGCGTTAAGAGCTCTACCAATTGATTTAATAACAAAACTACTCATACTTATTGGTCTTCTCTATTTACGGCTTCAACTGAAAATGCAGGCAAGCATACCGCTAGATATTCACATGGTTCTGTAAAAGGATTAGAGTATTGTAACCGAGTATTTTTTTCTACTTTAATAGATTGGCCAGCTTCTAAAACTATGGTTTCTCCATCGATAATGAATTGTTTTTTTCCTTTAATGATAAACGTATATTCATCAAATTCTGGTGTTTGAAAAGGCTCGGACCAACCAGCAGGAGCAACCATGTGTGCAATACTAATTTCTGAATTACCATCTGTTGCATTTCCAAAATGTTCTTTTATAATTTTACCATCTTCTGTTGGAACTACAAATGGCGAGTTTTGAATTTTATATTTTTTCATTTTGTTTATTGCTTTTACCAATGAATCATGAAATATTTAATCTTAGCTTTTTCAGGAACTTGAATTGGGTCAATAGTCATATCCATGTCAAAGCGCATGCTTGCAGGAAGCTCTTTTTTGTCAATAGTAAAAGAGGCGTTTATTTCATTAACAGAAACGACAATTACATTAATGAGGTTGTCTATTTTTGAAATTTTATAAGCTTCTTTTATATCTTTAAATGTACTTAAAGTTGAGATGTTTTTCTCTGTTTTATAACGTGAATCAATAATGTTTACGCTAGAAATTACAGATGTTGAATCTAAAGCTTCTTTTGGAGATAAGTCTAATAGTTTTTTGCCACCTTTTTCAAAAATTTCAATGCTGTTTACAGCTCCAATAAATTCATCTCCGGCAATATAACGCACAACCGAATCATTGCTAAAAATGGCATCTAATTCTTTTACTTGCGTAGAGTCTGTTAGTAAACCAATATGATTCTTAGTAATTGTAAATGGATTTACAACTTTTTCTTTTGCGCAACTAGTAATAATAAGAGCACAAATTAGTGCCATTAATAAAGTGTTTTTCATGTTAGATTTAGGCATTTATTATTTTATCATTTTACTTAATATTCCCAAGACTCCACGGATTACTGTTGCACTGGTTAGAACCTTTACTATAGGATTCATTCGTGTACTTTGTCTTCTAGTTGAGCTTGTTTTTCTTTTACTTTCGGCACGTTTTAAGGCTTCTTTTTCTTCTTTTGCTTTTTGTTTTACCTCTTCAGCCTCGGCTTCTTTAATTTTTTTATTTAACATTTCATAAGCACTATCCCTATCAATTTCTTGATTATACTTTTTAGCGAGTTTTGATTGTGCTAATAAACTGGCCAATTCAGACTCTGTTAAAATATCCATTCTACTCATTGGTGCACGCAACATTGTAGCGGCCAGAGGTGTTGGTTTTCCTTTTTCATCTAAAGCAGAGACTAAGGCTTCACCAATTCCTAATGATGTTAAAACTTCTGCTGTATCGTAATAATCCGTATCAGGATAATTTTGAGCTGTTAATTTTATGGCTTTTCTGTCTTTTGCAGTAAACGCTCTTAAAGCGTGTTGTACTTTTAAACCCAGCTGCCCTAAAACAGCTTCAGGGACGTCGGTTGGATTCTGAGTAACAAAATATAATCCAACTCCTTTACTTCTAATAAGCTTTACAATACTTTCAATTTGATTTAATAGCGCGTCCGAAGCTTCATTAAAAATTAAATGTGCCTCATCAATAAACATGATAAGTTCTGGTCGGCCACTATCTCCTTGTTCAGGAAAAGTAGAATAGATTTCAGCTAATAAACTCAACATAAACGTGGAGAATAATTTTGGCTTATCTTGAATATCAGTTAATCTAATAATGTTAATATAACCGCGTCCATTCTCATCAATGCGCAATAAATCTTGTGTGTCAAATGAGGTTTCGCCAAAGAACAAATCGCCACCTTGTTGTTCTATTTCTATTAATTTTCTAAGAATAGCACCTGTTGAAGCGGTAGAAATACGCCCATAAGATTCTTCAAATTCTTTTTTACCTTCATTAGTAGCATATTGTAAAATTTTCTTGAAATCTTTGAGGTCTAATAACGGTAAATGGTTGTCGTCACAATATTTGAAAATTACGGAAATGATTCCGGCTTGGGTTTCTGTAACGTCTAATATTCTCGAAATTAAAACAGGTCCAAATTCACTTATAGTTGCTCTTAATCGAACTCCATCTTGTTCAGACAAGGTCATTACTTCTACGGGAAAAGCTTTTGGCTCAAAGGGTAAACCTATTTGCGCATGGCGTTCATCAATCTTTGCATGTCCAGGACTAGGTTTTGCTAAACCACTTAAATCTCCTTTGATGTCCATAAGTAAAACAGGAACTCCTTTTTCAGAAAGATTTTCTGCTAAAACTTGTAATGTTTTTGTCTTTCCAGTACCTGTTGCACCAGCAATAAGACCATGTCTGTTCATGGTTTTTAATGGTACGTTTACAAAAGTGTTAGTCATGGTTTTACCATCTAGCATAGCAGAACCTAAGGTAATATAATCACCTTTAAACGTGTTTCCGTCGTTGATGTCTTTTATGAAAGCTTCAGAATTCTTCATGAGTCAGAAAATTTGGATAAAAATAATGTAATTTTAATCAAGTATGAAATAGTTTTAGATTGCAGTCTTAGTATTTATCAGCAATTAATACCTAATCTTGTTTTGATAGTATAAGAATGTTTAATTATTACTCAGAGTTTACTGCCTACTGCTTACTTATTAATATATTTGCAGCCTTATGACAAGAAGAGAACGACAAGAGTTAATAGATAAAGGGTTATTATTGCCTTTAATGGAAGAATTTTACACCATTCAAGGCGAAGGATTTCACAAAGGTACTGCTGCTTATTTTGTGAGAATTGGAGGCTGTGATGTAGGTTGTCATTGGTGCGATGTTAAAGAAAGTTGGTTAGCAGAATTACATCCGCCTACAGAAACAGAAAAGATTGTTGAAAATGCGGTTAAATATAGCGACACCATTATTGTAACAGGTGGTGAGCCATTAATGTGGGATATGGGACCTTTAACAGCTCAGTTAAAAGCTAAAGGAGTGCAAACACATATCGAAACCTCAGGGGCTTACAAATTATCAGGAGAATGGGATTGGATTTGTCTGTCGCCTAAAAAAATGAAATTACCAACAGAAGACGTTTCTAAAAAAGCAAACGAACTGAAATGTATCATATATAATAAAGACGATTTTAAGTTTGCAGAAGAACAGGCTACTAAGGTAAATGAGGACTGTATTTTGTATTTACAACCAGAGTGGAGTAAACGCGAGAAAATGATGCCGTTAATTGTAGAGTACGTTATGGCAAACCCCAAATGGAAAGTGTCACTTCAAACACATAAGTATTTGAATATCCCTTAAAATTCAAATAGATAGTTATTGCATTTGTCCTGTAAACTATTACGTATACAATAGTATTATATTTGTTAAACTTAGAGAAGTAATAGCACAAACACAATATTTCTCTTTTAACCTTTTGGATAAAACAATAGGTAATTATGTTACTTATTCTAATACAGAAACGGTAGCGTTAACGGCTGGAGTAGGTGGTAGAGCAGGTACAATGGCAACAAAAGATGTAAGATTTTATTAGAGTATATATGAAACAAAAAAAAACGCCTTGAGAAATCAGGGCGTTTTGTATTGTATATACCAGATAGATTTAACCTTTAAAAGGCACAGCAACTCTCACAGTTCCCCAACCTAAATGCATATTAATTCCGTTGTCAGATTTATTAAATGCAATAGAAAATGCTTCTAAAGATTCTTTTGCTTCTGTAACGGGTACTTTTAGACGTGCAACATCATTTTTTTCATTATAAGAATAACTTCCCCAAACATTTAAGTCTGTGCTAATAATTGCTGTCCATTCTTCTTTTCCAGGAATGACATAAAAAGTATAAGTTCCTGCTTTTATCTCTTTATTTCCAAACATCAGGTCTTTATAAAGTGTAATTTCGGCAGCTTCATTTGCTCCTGTTCTCCATACTTCCCCGTTTTTTACTAATTCACCTACCGAGCGATTATTTAACTGTGGACGACTATAGGCGATTTTAATTATTTTGTTTGAATCTTTGTAATTAGAAGGGAAAGCGGCAACATCCATAGGACTCTTATCTAAGCCTTTAAATTCTTGTGCATCAACATTAAATGTAAATAACATTAAAAACGCAAAAGCGATTGAAGTCATTAAATTTGATTTTTTCATAAGTAATACTGTGTTTTAGATTTTGTTAAAAATAGTTTTTAATTCTATGAATAGTCGCAATTAAATATTAAAATTTACATATTCATAGTAAAACTAATAATTTCGAGATGAGTTAGTTTTAAAACAACATCTATTATGTATTTAAAGTTTTAAATTGAAACCATTTAGTTGTATTGCGTTTTAAATATGAAAGTTTAATTTCATATTTGTCGTATAATTAATAATATAAGGGCTAAGCTTAATTGAAGCCAAATTCAAATAAAAAGTAAAAGTTATGTGCGGAATAGTATGTGCGTTCGATATAAAACAGAAAGTTGAAGATTTAAGACCTCAGGTTTTAGAAATGGCAAAAACCATTCGTCATCGTGGACCAGACTGGAGTGGAATTTATAGTGATGATAAAGTGATCATGGCACACGAACGTTTAGCGATTGTTGATCCAGCCTCAGGGAAGCAACCTTTGTTGAGTCCTGACCAAAAACTAATTCTTGCAGCTAATGGAGAAATATATAACCATAGAGCTTTGCGACAACAATTTGAAGGAAAATACGATTTCCAAACTCAAAGTGATTGTGAAGTGATTTTAGCTTTATACCAAGAAAAAGGAGTGGATTTCGTAGATGAAATGAACGGTATCTTTGGTTTTGCTATATACGACGTAGAAAAAGATGAGTATTTTATCGCTAGAGATCATATGGGAATTATTCCTTTATATATAGGTTGGGATAAAAACGGAACTTTTTATGTCGCTTCAGAATTAAAAGCACTAGAAGGTATTTGTACTAAAATTGAACTATTTCCTCCAGGACACTACATGTCTAGTAAAGATGGCGAATTTGTAAAATGGTATAAACGCGATTGGACGGATTATGATGCTGTAAAAGATAACGAAACAAGTATAGAAGAAGTAAAGCTGGCCTTAGAAGATGCTGTACATAGACAACTAATGAGTGATGTGCCGTATGGTGTATTGTTGTCTGGTGGTTTGGATTCATCGGTAACCTCTGCTATTGCTAAAAAATATTCAGAAAGACGTATCGAAGCGGATGATAAAGAAAAAGCATGGTACCCTCAATTACATTCGTTTTCAGTTGGATTAGAAGGTTCACCTGATTTGGCGGCAGCTAAAAAAGTGGCAGACCATATAGGAACTGTGCATCACGAAATTAAATTCACCATCCAAGAAGGTTTAGATGCAATTAAAGATGTGATTTACAATATTGAAACATACGATATTACTACAATACGTTCATCTACACCAATGTATTTAATGGCAAGAGTGATTAAATCGATGGGAATTAAAATGGTATTATCTGGTGAAGGAGCAGATGAGTTATTTGGAGGGTATTTATATTTTCATAAAGCACCAAGTGCACAAGAATTTCATGAAGAAACGGTTCGTAAATTAGATAAATTGCACATGTATGATTGTTTAAGAGCAAACAAAAGTTTGGCCGCTTGGGGAATAGAAGGTCGTGTACCATTTTTAGATAAAGAATTTATGGATGTAGCTATGCGCATTAACCCAAGTGATAAAATGATTAATGGAGAACGTATGGAAAAATGGGTCGTTCGTAAAGCGTTTGAAGATATGATTCCAGAAAGCGTAGCTTGGAGACAAAAAGAACAATTTTCTGATGGAGTAGGTTACAGTTGGATTGATACCTTGAAAGCGCTTGTTGAAAATGAAATTACAGATGAACAAATAGAAAATGCATCATTCCGTTTTCCAATAAACACACCTTTAAACAAAGAAGAATATTACTACAGAACTATTTTTGAAGGACATTTTCCAAGTGATGCCGCTGCATTAAGTGTGCCACAAGAGGCAAGTGTGGCCTGTAGTACAGCAACAGCTTTAGAATGGGATGAAGCCTTTAAAAACATGAATGACCCATCGGGTAGAGCAGTAGCTAAGGTGCATTCAGATTCTTATGTCAAAGCTTAAATAGGAATTAAATAACGAAGTAAAAAGACCAATCAAAAAAGATTGGTCTTTTTTTATATGTAGCATTGTTGTAATTTCATAATCTTAATTGTAACAATGTTATTACCAAATTTTAAAAAATTTCTTATTGAAAAAGGCGGATTATCTGAAGAGGAATTCACCCAAATAATCCCTTTTATAAAAACGAAAAGAGTTGCTAATCACGAGTTCTTATTAAAATCAGGCGAGGTTTGTTCGCATTCTTTTTTTGTAGAACAAGGTGTGCTTCGATTTTATGCCTTAAATGAAGAAGGTAAAGAACACGTCCTTCAGTTTGCGACCGAAAATTGGATTCTTAGTGATCGTGGAAGTGTTTTTTTTCAAGAGCCTTCAACTTACTATATAGATGCTATTGAGGATACATTAACTGTAATGTTAGATGAAGAATTTGTTAATGAGGTGGTCAAAGTCAATTCAAATTTTAGAATTCAAAACGAAAAACTATTACAGAATCACATTCGACATTTATACAAACGTATCAGTTTATTAATAGGAGCTTCTGCAAAAGTAAGATACCTAGAATTTGTCAATATGTATCCAGATATCATGTTGCGTGTACCACAATGGATGATTGCTTCTTATTTGGGTATTACTCCAGAGAGTTTAAGTAGAGTGCGAAAAGCATTAGCTAAAGAAAATTTTAAACTCAAGTGATATTTTAATCCTATTAATGTCTAGTTTTTTGCTTCTTATCAAATGTCAATGCATACCTTTTTTTGTTCCTGTAATTTTACAGTAATAAAAGAAAGGAAATATATTATGAGACATTTAGAAGTATTAGTTGTCAGTAAAGACACTACAATTCCAAGAATCTTAAATTGGAAGGTTTCTACAGTAGATACTATAGAGATGGCTATAGAAAAAATACAACAGCGACCTTATAATGTCGTTGCTATTTCTAACAAATTTAATCTAATAGACAAAGTCAAGTTGAGTCAGGTTGTATCGGTATTGTCTGACAATGCAATTTTAGTAGAATATACTGATAATAAAATTTTAGCAGAAACCGTAAAAGCGGCCTATTGGAGAGCAAACAAGCCAAGTAGTCAAAGCAATTATTTAGACAATTCATTTGAAATTACATTGGCAAACCGTATCAACTTAAACAAATAAAATAACATGAAAACTAATAAACTAAGACGTATAGAAAGAGTAACCCAACCAGGAACACCTCATTTTGTAGGTGATGGATTTAGAGTTCACAATTTTATTCCAAGGACATCAACCATGCAACGTATGAATCCTTTTATAATGTTAGATTATAATTCCAAGTATAATTTTCCTGCAACAAATAAGCCAAAAGGTGTAGGAGTGCATCCTCACAGAGGTTTTGAAACGGTAACCATCGCCTATAAAGGATGTGTAGAACATAGTGATAGTGCGGGTGGTGGAGGCGTAATTGGAGAAGGAGACGTGCAATGGATGACAGCTGCTTCTGGTGTTTTACACAAAGAGTTTCATGAAACCGAATGGAGTAAAACAGGAGGAGAGTTTCAAATGGTACAACTTTGGGTGAATTTACCTGCAAAGGATAAAATGAGTACTCCAAAATATCAGGCTATCTCTAATTCTGAAATTACAAAAATTGACTTGCCAAATAAAGCAGGAGAAATAGAGGTAATAGCAGGCGATTATCAAGGGCACAAAGGTGCTGCCTCTACATTTTCGCCAGTGAATATGTTTAATTTGAAATTAAAAAAAGGAGCTAAAACGCAATTGTCGTTTCCAGCAAACTATACAACAGCACTTTTAATGGTTGAAGGTGATGCAATAGTAAACGAAAATACAGATGCACTGCAAGACCATTTTGTGATGTTTAGCAACGATGGAGAGTCGTTTACCGTAGAAGCCTTAAATGATGCTATAATTTTAGTGCTAAGTGGTGAGCCAATTAATGAACCAATTGCAGCGCATGGACCTTTTGTGATGAATACACAAGAGGAACTCATTGAAGCATTTCAGGATTTTAATACCGGAAAATTCGGTTATTTAGAGGATTAGTAATTTAAAAAGTAGTTCATTTTTTTGAACTACTTTTTTATATCTTTAAGACATGAGGGACGAGTTTAAAAATATTCCACTTCGTAAAAACGAAGATAAAAAGTGTTTCGAAATAGAAATCGATGATAGTTTTGCTTTTATCCAATATAAGGAGATGAGCGATCAAATAGCATTAATTCATACGGAAGTTCAATCTGCTTTAAGTGGTAAAGGAGCTGCAAGTGCTGTGGTTGAGAAAACGCTAAATTATATTGAAATCCAAGGCAAAAGACTATTACCATTTTGTCCTTATGTTTTCGCATATATAAAGAAGCATCCAGAATATAAATCCTTAGTGGATCCAAGTTTTAACGGTTACGATAAATTATAAATATGTCAAATACAAAATTAATTATAGAGGAACGTGCTGCCAATATTGGCAATTTTATGGTAGGTCGCTTGTTGCCATTTCGACAAAAACGTATGGTGGGACCATTTATTTTTATAGACCATATGGGGCCTGCTTGTCTAAGTGATTCTGAAAACTTGGATATTGCAATGCATCCGCATATTGGCTTGTCTACTTTAACATATTTGTTTGAAGGAGCTATTATGCATCGCGATAGCTTAGGAACAGAAGTAGAAATAAAACCAGGAGCGGTAAATTGGATGACAGCAGGAAAAGGTGTTGTGCATACAGAGCGTACACCAGAATATTTACGTCACTCAAAAAAAATGCTTCATGGCTTACAAATATGGGTGGCCTTGCCCAAAGCAGACGAGCAATGCGATCCGTCGTTTACACATGTTTCTGCAGATGAAGTTCCGAGTTGGGAAGATAACAATGTGCATTTTAAACTCATAGCAGGAAAAGCCTTTGGAAAGCAATCTCCTGTTCCAGTATATAGTCCTCTTTATTTTATAGAAATAAAATCAAGCGAAACGAAAACCATTTCAATAGGCGAACATTTATTTGGTGAAAGCGCATTGTATATTTTAGAAGGTAGTATTAAAAGTGATGGATATACTTACGAAACAAAACAGTTATTAGTGGCTAAAGACAGTACTTTATGTGCGTTTGAAATTGAAGCTAATTCAACTATTTATATTTTTGGCGGAAATGCATTCCCCGAAGAACGGTTTATAGAATGGAACTTTGTCGCATCAGATAAAGCTCTTATTGCGAAAGCTAAAAACGATTGGAAAGCAGATAAATTCCCAAAAGTGATTAATGAGACTGTACGTATTCCATTACCAACTCCAAAACGCTTTGGTGGTTAATTTAGAATTTAGTAGAATCACATTGATTAAAATTAAGTTATGAGAACAGGAAGATTAGAAGCGTTTAGCGATGGTGTTTTAGCTATTGTAATTACCATTATGGTTTTAGAACTGAAAGCTCCAGAAGACACTACTTTTCAAAGTTTATTATCTGTGGCACCAGTATTTATAAGCTATGTGTTAAGTTTTATTTACATCGGAATTTATTGGAACAACCATCATCACTTATTTCAGATTTCTCATAAGGTAAACGGAAGCGTTCTTTGGGCAAACTTACATTTGCTGTTTTGGTTGTCTTTAATTCCTTTTACTACAAGTTGGTTGGGAGAAAATGAACATTATTATGAAGCGTTACCAGTAGCTACTTACGGTTTTGTGTTATTGATGAGTGCTGTAGCTTACTTTATTTTAGAACGTACGCTAATTAAAAATCACGATAAAGATTATTTATTGGCGCGTTTAATTATATATAAAGTAAAAGATTATGTCTCCACAGCATTGTATATTATAGCTATTCCTTTAGCTTTTGTGTACACGTGGCTCGCTATTGTCTGTTATGCGATTGTAGCTTTAATTTGGTTAATGCCAGACAAAAAAATGGAAACCTTAATAGATGAGGTTGAAGTCTAATCTATTTTTTATAAATCGATTTATAAAAAGTCAGTTTTAAAGCTGACTTTTTCTCCTTTTGTACGATAAATTTGTCAGGATGTCGCACTTAAAAACGAAGAAATTCATCAATTTTAACGCTCATTCAAACTTCGAAATTCGACTTGTAAAGCTTTTTTGGTTTTTGGCGATTCTGAGTTAGCCTTAAAATTAGTTAAATCAAATTTAAGGCGCTTTTTAGCCTTTTTAAGGCATTATTAAGTAATTAACAAATGTTGATAATTATCGGTTTCAATCCATAAAAAGCTTTTATAAAGTGTTTTAAAATCGTATATTTGTTAGTATTCAAAAATGATACAACTGTGTCATTTTTTTTATGTCAAAGCGGTCTTAATTTTTAAAATGAAATTGAAGGAAATTAGGATAGCTGGATTGCTTCCGTTTAAAAAAATAAACGGAACTTTTTTTAATAAAGATTCGAACTAAAATTTATTCAAAATAATGAGCGAGAAAAGAGAAGAATTTAATAAGGATAATTATTCTGCAGATAGTATTCAGGCTTTAGAAGGTATGGAGCATGTACGTATGCGTCCATCCATGTATATTGGAGATGTAGGTGTCCGTGGTTTACACCATTTAGTTTATGAGGTAGTTGATAACTCTATTGATGAGGCTTTAGCTGGTCATTGTGATAATATTACTGTAATTATCAACGAGGATAATTCTATTACCACAGAAGATGATGGTCGTGGTATTCCTGTAGATTTACATAAAAAAGAAGGAGTTTCTGCATTAGAGGTTGTTATGACTAAAATTGGTGCAGGTGGTAAATTCGATAAAGACTCTTATAAAGTGTCTGGTGGATTGCATGGTGTTGGTGTAAGTTGTGTAAATGCGCTATCTGAGCATCTTAAGGCAACCGTTTACAGAAAAGGAGAAATTTGGGAGCAAGAGTACGAAAGAGGTAAGGCTACGTATCCTGTAAAAAGAGTTGGTGAAACTGAAAAAAGAGGTACGATTGTAACTTTTAAACCAGATCCAACAATTTTTACACAAACTTTAGAATATAGTTATGATACGTTAGCAAGCCGTTTACGAGAATTAGCATATCTTAATAAAGGTATTACCATTCATTTAGTTGATAGACGTCATAAAAAAGAAGATGGTGAGTTTGAAGGAGAAACATTTCACTCTAAAGAAGGATTAAGTGAATTTATTAAATTCTTAGACGGAAATCGTGAGCCTTTAATGAAAGATGTTATTGCTTTTGAAGGTGAAAAAAATGGAGTGCCTGTTGAAGTAGCAATGGTATATAATACTTCTTATGCTGAAAACTTACACTCATATGTAAATAATATTAATACACACGAAGGAGGAACACACCTTTCTGGGTTCCGTCGTGGACTTACACATACGCTTAAAAAGTACGCCGATGAATCAGGGATGTTAGACAAGTTAAAGTTTGATATCGCAGGTGATGATTTTCGTGAAGGTTTAACGGCAATTGTATCTGTAAAAGTACAAGAACCTCAATTTGAAGGACAAACAAAAACCAAATTAGGAAACCGTGAAGTTTCTGCATCTGTTTCTCAAGCTGTTTCAGAAATGCTTACAGACTATTTAGAAGAAAATCCAGATGATGCAAAAACGATTGTTCAAAAAGTAATTCTTGCAGCTCAAGCACGTCACGCAGCTCAAAAAGCACGTGAAATGGTACAGCGTAAAACCGTAATGAGTATTGGAGGTTTACCTGGTAAATTATCAGATTGTTCTGAGCAAAATCCAGAAGTATGTGAAATCTACTTAGTAGAGGGAGATTCTGCAGGTGGAACAGCAAAAATGGGTCGTGATAGAGCGTTTCAAGCCATTTTACCATTAAGAGGTAAGATTCTTAATGTTGAAAAAGCAATGACACATAAGGTTTTCGAAAACGAAGAAATTAAAAATATCTTTACAGCTTTAGGTGTAACCATTGGAACAGAGGAAGATAGTAAAGCATTAAACCTTTCAAAATTAAGATATCATAAAATTGTGATTATGTGTGATGCCGATATTGATGGTTCACATATTGAAACACTAATTTTAACGTTCTTCTTCCGTTACATGAGAGAATTGATTGAAAATGGACACATTTATATCGCAACTCCACCTTTGTTTTTAGTGAAAAAAGGAGCAAAAAAGGAGTATGCATGGAATGATGAAGAGCGTTTAGCTTTGATGGAGCGCTATGGTGATGGAGCAAAAATTCAACGTTATAAAGGTCTTGGAGAAATGAACGCAAGTCAACTTTGGGATACAACAATGAATCCTGAGTTTAGAACTTTGCGTCAAATTCATATAGAAAATGGTGTAGAAGCTGATAGAGTGTTCTCTATGTTAATGGGCGACGAAGTACCACCTCGTAGAGAATTTATAGAGAAAAATGCTATTTATGCAAATATTGACGCCTAAGTATTAATGATTTAATATATAAAAAAAACACCCATTTTTGGGTGTTTTTTTGTGCCTTTATTTTTTTGATTTTTATAATATCAAGTAATAAAAAATCATTGCTTTTAAGCTTATTTAGTATAAGGTTCGGAGGCTAATTATCCATGTATGTGATGAAAATAAACCATTTCTGTGATTATTTTTATAAATTAGGCCTATGTAAAAACCACTATTGCTATGAGAAAATTTATCACTTTAATTATTGTTATTGCTAGTGTGCAATTAACTAAAGCCCAAGATTTAGAAACTATTTTGCTTGCATCAGAGGATGCTAGTTTGCTTACGCAGAATTATTTAAATCCAGCAATGGTGGGATTAATGTATAGTATGAATGGTGGTTGGGCAACAACAGCAAAAGTTCATAAAAAGTTTGGCTTTGATATTACTATTGGTGTTAATGCCTCTTTTGTACCAGATGCAGCTAAAACATTTGCATTTAATCCAGCAGATTACCCTTTTTTATCTGTAGCTAGTGGGCAAAACAAGTTACCAACCGTAATGAGCGAGGATGATACAGAAGCGACTATAGATGTTTCAATACCAAATGGAGATGGCACCTCTAGAGTAATAAGTTTTGATATGCCTGGAGGTATTACTGAAGATTTACCTGTAAATGCAGTGCCTGCTCCAACAGTGCAGATTGGGTTTGGATTACCATTTAAAACAGATATTAAGGCGCGTTTTGTGCCAACTCAAAATTATGATGATGTTGAAGCTAAGCTGCTTGGTTTTGGATTGCAGCACGACTTAACACAATATTTAGGCCCCTTAGATAAATTGCCGCTTAGTGTATCTGTTTTAGGTGCATTTACGAGTATGAGTGTCACTTATGCAATGTCAGATACCGATAATTCTGATAACGTTTTTGTTACAAATGGCGAAGCAGAATTTAAAATGAATACATGGACGGTTCAGGCATTAGCTTCTTTAGATTTTAAATTAATTACATTCTACGGAAGTCTTGGTTATAACAACGGGAAGACAACAGCTAAAATGAAAGGGGATTATACACTAACTTACGATGTAGAAGATAGTAATGGAAACCAAATGGGGACGGTTCAAGAAGAGATAAGCGACCCTATAAATTTGAATTTTGAGGCAAATGGAATGAGAGCAACATTAGGCACAAGATTAAATTTAGGATTCTTTAAAATATTTGGCGATTATACGTTTCAAAAATATAATACAGCTACAGTTGGTATAGCGTTGAGCTTCAGATAAGATTAGATCTTAAAACAAGAGACTAAAGCACAAGATTTACTCTTGTGCTTTCTTCGTTTAAAGCAATTTTATTCGTAATTTTACAATCATTTAAAACAATTAGTTTCACATAATAAAACATATAAAACAAATGAAAGTAACCGTAGTTGGCGCAGGAGCTGTAGGGGCAAGTTGTGCAGAGTATATTGCAATTAAAAACTTTGCTTCAGAAGTTGTAATTTTAGATATTAAAGAAGGCTATGCAGAAGGTAAGGCAATGGACTTAATGCAATGTGCATCTTTAAATGGGTTTGATACTAAAATTACAGGAAGTACAAACGATTATTCTAAAACAGCAAATAGTGATATTTGTGTAATTACTTCTGGTATTCCTCGTAAACCAGGTATGACACGTGAAGAATTAATAGGTATTAATGCAGGTATTGTAAAAACAGTATCAACAAGTTTAGTAGAGCATTCTCCAAATACAATTATTATTGTTGTAAGTAATCCAATGGATACAATGACGTATTTGGTACACAAAACTACAGGTTTACCAAAACACAGAATTATAGGAATGGGTGGAGCGTTAGATTCTGCACGTTTTAAATACAGATTAGCTGAAGCATTAGAAGCACCTATTAGTGATGTAGATGGTATGGTAATCGGTGGTCATAGTGATAAAGGTATGGTACCATTAACGTCTCATGCAACTAGAAACAGTATTAAAGTTTCTGAATTTTTATCAGAAGAACGCTTAAACCAAGTGAAAGAAGATACTAAAGTTGGCGGAGCAACACTAACAAAATTATTAGGTACTTCAGCTTGGTATGCTCCAGGTGCTGCAGTAAGTGGCTTAGTTCAGGCTATTGCTTGTGACCAAAAGAAAATATTTCCATGTTCAGCCTTGTTAGATGGTGAATATGGTTTAAGCGATTTATGTATTGGTGTACCAGTAATTTTAGGTAGAAAAGGAATTGAAAAGATTGTAGACGTACCTTTAAGTGCTGCTGAAAAAGCACATATGGTAGAAAGTGCAGAAGGTGTAAAAAAGACTAATGGATTATTAGAACTTTAATTATATCAATAGATTAATTATTTCACAATAACCTTGCTAACTCATCAGTTGGTGAGGTTTTTGTTTTAATTAAGGTAAGTTTATGAGATTTCACCCGAAGATGTGACCAAAATAGAAGGTTTGTAGGTCATAAATTTCAAAATATTTAGAATAAAGACGGTAGAAATACAGTCTTTATTTTTTTGTCTATATTTGGCGCATGAAAACCAAACTGAAATTTGGAATATTAGCTTTACTCTTAGCGTTTTTAGGAACGTTTATAGAGCATACAACGCTACCAAATCAACAGATTGTAATTCAGTTTTCAGATACGTCTATTACAGCTGAAGATACTGAAAATGCTATTGAAGCCATTCAAGGCAAATTACAAAGTATTGGTGTTACTCAAATTCAGATTGGTCAAAATAATAAAGGTCAGCTTAGAATTACCTATCATAGTGATGCAAATGTGGCTTATATTCAGAAGACACTTTTTAACGTTGAAGAGTTAAAGTTAGCTTACAATTCCTCTCAAAACCATTCAAATAATTTTCCAGAGAAGAAAGGTGCAAAAAACTATGAGCTTAATATTTCTGAAATTAAGACAGGTAGTGATATTGATTGGAGTTTTGAAGGAACTCAAGTTGCAGAGATAAATCAAAAGACAGACCACTCCAAACCACTAAAAGTTAATTATTCAAGCGAACTGAATAATACAAAACAAAGTAACAACACTATTAATGTTGCTGTTATAGTAAATACGGCTATTGCCAATGCAATAGATAATATATCCTATATAATTCCAGAGGTTAGAGCAGGGCCAACCGTTTAAAAAACTGTTCTTTCTAAAAGAATTTTTACTTCATTCCAAGTCTTTCTTATTCAATAGAAAAGACTAAAAATCAAAATCATAAAAAACATTGTTGAATTATAGTGTATACTCTATATTTGCGCGTTCAAAAAATTCGACATTAAATAAATAATTACAATGCAAAACAAAGGAATAATTAAGCTTTTTGCGCTTTTATTTGGTTTGGTAAGTATTTACCAATTATCATTTACATTCAAAGCAAACCAGCTAGAAGATACAGCAAAAGAAGCAGCAATTGCTAAAATCGCAGACACAGAAGACGATTACCAATCTAAAAGGAACATAGAAGAGGTTCGCTATTTAGATTCATTAAAAACCACTAAAATTAAGGTAGGTGATAAGTTTGAACCTATTGAAGTTTATAATTTAGGGTTTGCAAAATATTCATATACTGAAGTTGAAAATAATGCCATGAACCTTGGTTTAGACCTTAAAGGTGGTATTAATGTTATCCTTCAAATTTCGGTTAGAGACATTTTAAAGGGATTAGCTAATAATAGTAAAGACCCTATTTTTAATAAAGCTTTAGATGATGCAGAAGAGTTACAAAAAGATGCACAAGAATCTTACTTAGAATCTTTCTTTAGAGCATTTGATGCTATTAAAGGTGATACTAAATTAGCATCTCCAGACATTTTTGCAAATCGTACGTTAAGTGATGAGATTAAATTCGATATGTCAGATAACGAAGTTAAAAGTATCATTGAAACAAAAATTGATGAGTCTATCGTTTCTGCTTTCGAAGTATTACGTAAGCGTATTGATAAATTTGGTGTAACATCTCCAAATATTCAACGTTTAGGGAACTCAGGTCGTATTCTTTTAGAATTACCAGGAGCTAAAGATATTGAGCGTGTTAAAGATTTAGTAACTAAGACAGCACAATTACAGTTTTGGGAGACGTATAAGACTCAAGAAGTTTTACCTTATTTAATGCAGGTTAACCAAACTTTGGTTGAAGAAAATAAGGCAAAAGAAGCAAAAGAATCTAAAAACGATGCTATTGCAGAAACAACAGTAGATCAAGATTCAACTTCAAGTGCTATTGATGACTTAACGGGTCAGATAGAGTCAGACTCAACTAATGTAGCCGATTTAAACCCATTAGGTATTCAGGGGTACGGAAATGGTGGCTCTGTAGTTGGTATGTTCTTAGCTAAGGACAAAGAAAAAGTTATGGCGCATTTAAATGCACCAAAAAATAGAGCTTCACTTCCTGCAGAAATGCGTTATGTAAAATTTGTTTGGGGAATACAAACAGAAGATTCTGAGTATTCAGAACTTTATGCAATTAAAGGAAACAGAGATGGTGTACCAGAATTAAGTGGTGCTGTAATTACAGATGCTAGACAAGACTATGACCAAGTAAGCAGACCAGCTGTAAGTATGCAGATGAATGCTAAAGGGGCTAAGATTTGGGAAGAAATGACCAAAAAGGCTTATGAAACTCAAGGTTATATTGCTATTGTTTTAGATAATATTGTGTATTCTGCGCCAAGTGTATCTACAGGTCCAATAGCAGGTGGTAATTCACAAATTTCTGGAGCATTTTCGCTAACAGAGGCTGTCGATTTAGCTAACGTTTTAAGAGCTGGTAAATTACCTGCTTCTGCTCAAATTGTTCAAGCAGATGAGGTTGGACCTTCATTAGGTCAAGAGGCTATTGACAGTGGTATGAAGTCATTCGTTATCGCTTTAGCATTTGTTTTACTTTGGATGTTATTTTACTATGGTAAAGCAGGTGGTTTTGCAGATATCGCTTTATTATTAAACATCTTATTAATCTTTGGTGTATTAGCAAGTTTAGGAGCTGTATTAACTTTACCGGGTATTGCAGGTATTGTATTGACTATTGGTATTTCGGTCGATGCAAACGTGCTTATTTTTGAAAGGATACGAGAAGAATTAGCAAAAGGTAAATCGCAAAAAGAATCTATTAAAGATGGTTTCTCTAACGCCTTATCTTCAATTTTAGATGCGAATATTACAACCGGTTTAACCGCTTTAATATTATTTGTATTTGGTACTGGTCCAATTAAAGGATTTGCAACAACATTAATCATTGGTATTTTAACGTCTTTATTTACAGCGATTTTTATAACGCGTCTATTAGTAGACTGGTATATAAATAGAGGTGGTAAATTAGATTTCTCTACTGGTTTAACGAAGAACTTATTTACCAATGTAAATATTGATTTCTTAAAGAAACGTAAGATTGCATATGCTATTTCTGCGGTATTTATTGTAGCTAGTTTAGGGTCTCTTTTTACAACAGGATTAGATCAAGGTATTGACTTTGTTGGAGGTAGAACTTATCAAATACGTTTTGATCAGGATATGAGTGTTGAGGAAGTGAAAAACGACCTACATAATGTATTTGAAAGTGCAGAAGTAAAAACCATTGGTGGACCAAATCAATTAAAGATTTCTACCAAATATTTAGTAGAAGATACGTCTGTTGAAGCCGATGAAAAAGTACAATCTATGTTGTTTACTGCGCTTCAAAAATACCTTCCAGAAGGAATTACATATGAAGAATTTTTAGATGGATCAGGAGATAAGAAAATAGGTAAAATGTTATCTAGTAAAGTAAGTCCAACAATTGCCGATGATATTAAGAAATCATCTATTTGGGCTATTTTAGGATCTTTAGTAGTAGTTTTCTTATACATCTTATTAAGATTTAAGAAATGGCAATTCTCTCTTGGAGCTGTAGCTGCTGTTTTCCATGATGTTTTAATCTTGTTAGGTATCTATTCATTAACATGGAGATTTATGCCATTTAGTATGGAGATTGACCAAACGTTTATTGCGGCAATCTTAACAGTAATTGGTTACTCTTTAAATGATACGGTTGTAGTATTTGATAGAATTAGAGAGTACTTTAATGAAAACTTAGGTTGGAATTTTGATACAACTATTAACAAATCTATAAACAGTACTATTAGTAGAACATTAAATACCTCGTTAACAACATTAGTGGTGTTATTAGCAATGTTCTTATTTGGTGCAGATTCACTTAAAGATTTATTATTTGCATTAATCGTTGGTGTAATTGTTGGTACATATTCTTCAGTATTTATTGCAACACCAATTATGTATGATACAGCTAAAAAAGGAAACGTAACTGATGCACTTAAAAACAAAGTGAAAGAAGACGTTGAAGAAGCTTAAGCTTACAACAAATAATATTCTGAATTAATTCAGAGTTTAAAAAATGCCTTTCTTAATAGAGAGGCATTTTTTTGTTTCTAAATCTTTAATAGCATATATTTATTTTATAATCCAATTGTAATTCATGTCTAACACAATAAAAGTGCTTTTGTTGAAGTACGGAATTCCTAGCCTTGCTGTTATAGTAATTGCTGTGCAGTTCTTTTTTGTAAATACACAAAGTCTTAATAAATGGAAAGGTGGTGGTTATGGTATGTACACAGGAATCCATTATTACTACAATCAGATATATATTCCAGGCATGTCAGTGGATTCTCTGATTGCAAATAATAATGAAATGGAAAGGGTTTTTAAGCATTTAAAATTAATGCCTAATGATGATAATTTAATGAGCGCTGCAGAATTTGTAGTAAAAAAAACTCACAAAGACAGTATTCATATTCAGATATGGAAACCATCCGTTAATTCAAAAAATGGTGTCTATTCGAGAGCTTTGGTCAATGAGATCTATTTTAAAAAAACAAGCCTGTGATATATTGGATAGGTATAAAAGAGAAATTAAATAATCACATTGAGCTTGCAAGTCAGTTGCTGCTTTTAATGCTTGGAATCTATATTTCTATTATGTCTGAAAAATATGGTATATGGAAAACTCCAGTGCTTTTTCTAGGCTTATTTTGTTGGTTTTTCTTTCGTCACAAGACAAAGCATCCTATTATTTGGATGGTCTTTTCTGCACTACTGGTTTTTGATCTTTATCTCATGTATTTGAGAGTGGCAAATCATCATTTTGTGTTAACATTTATGACGCTTTCTGTTTTATGTTATCGCTATCATAAACGTAGTGATATACTTTTAAAAAACATTCAGATACTTTTGGTTATTGTTATATTGGCGTCGGTTTTGCAAAAACTAATATCTAATCAGTTTATAAGTGGTAACTTCTATTATTATATGTTGAATAGAGGTTTTCTGTTTGACCCTTTTTTAGGATTTTTTCCTGAAATTTCAGAGGTAACAAAAAGCAATACGGAAAGTTTAATAGCCTTGCAAGCTACAGATCCCAATATTGGTGAAAGCATTGTTTTAAAAGATGTATTTCCAAATCTTGGTGTAATTAGTCAAGTATTTGCAATGCTGACTATTGCTATGGAATTTATTGTTGCAATTGCTATTTTATGGAAACCTAAAAGTAGGTGGACGCATTTGCTTTTTATAATGATGATTATAGGTATACTTTGTACGCGATTAGAAACAGGTTTTATGGCCTTGCTTGCCATTTCTGGCTTGTTTTTGTGCAACAATATTAAATTGAGATTATTGTATGCAATAATAGCAATGTTTTGTGTTGTTTTAGTCGTGACTAAACTTGGCTTTCATTAGCTATAATATAGTTGCGTGTATAGATATCAGAAAGTTTACTGATGAATAGGTTTAACCTGTTTTGAGAATTTGTTCTCTTTTATTATAGCCTAAAGATATGTTGATGTATAAGTAATCTATTGTGTTACTCGTTTGTTGAGGTAAAACTTATTTTGTCACCAATAGCCAATTGCCATGCGTCAGAAAGCCCAGCATTAATTTCTAAAACATATTTAGCAGGAGCTTCTGATGGAAGAGAGGTTTCATCCATAGGCTTTGCATTTTTTTGAAAACTAACGATAGATAAATCGTTATCTATATAAATAATATCTAAAGGGATTTTAGTGTTTTTCATATAGAAACTTCGCATTTGCATATTAGGAAATACAAATAACATACCTTGATTGGTTTCAAGTTTCGTTCTATACATTAAGCCTGTTTGGGTGGTATATTCGTCATCTGCAATTTCAATATCTAAGGTCTTTATTACAGAGTCGGAATCTGCTTTTTTAAGCATTAAAACACCTTCTTTTTTGAAACTCACAACAACTTTGTCTTCAGATTTGGTTGTCTTTTCTTCTTTACAAGATGCAAACAAAGTACAAATTAAAACAATAAATACAGATTTTAAATAGAGTTGAACTTTCATTAGCTCAATTTGGTTTTTGGTTTATAGATAAACATGAAGTATAGTCCAATTAATACAAACGGAATACTTAACAACTGTCCTGTATTAAGAAGCCAATCTGCACGTTCTGGATTTTGAGCTTCTTTTACAAACTCTACAAAGAATCTTACAGTCCATAATAAGACTAAAAACAAGCCAAATAAAAAGCCTTGTTGTTCAGATTTTTTTGTTTTCCAATAGAAGTAAAAGAGAATTAGAAATACAAAAACATAACAGAATGCTTCATACAATTGTGCCGGATGTCTAGGTTGTGTTTCGCCTAATTGTTTAAACACAACGCCAAAATCACTTCCGGTATATTTACCTATAATTTCAGAATTAATAAAGTTCCCAATTCTAACAAATACAGCTCCTAAAGCAACAGGGATTACCACGCGATCTAAAATCCAAAGTACTGTTTTGTGTAATACTTTTTTATTGTATAAGTACATAGAAATAATCATTGCAATTGCTGCGCCATGACTAGCCAAGCCTTGAAAGCCAGTAAACTCAAATCCTCCTTTAAATTTAAAAGGTAAAAAGATGCTAAAGAAATCTTCTGTAATGAGTTCTGGTTGGTAAAATATAACGTGGCCTAATCTTGCACCAAGCATAATTCCTAAAACAGAATAAATAAATAAGGAGTCTAATGATTCCTCAGATTGACCTTCGTTTTTATAGATACGTTTAGTGATTTGAAAGCCTAAAATAAAGGCTGTAATCCACATAAGACTATAAAAGTGAAGTTTAAAAAATCCTAAATCTATAAACTTAATAGGATCCCAATCAATTTGTAATAAAAACATAAATATTCTATTTTATGAGGTAAAGATAATATTTTGAAAGGGATTGAAAATGAGATTAACGTAAAATTAGTCTTCTTTTGAAGGAACTTGAATAAATCCTCTTTTTATCAAAGATTGTAGTGGATAAAAAATAGATGAAGCATCTTTTTTAGTGATTGAGTTAACTGTAGTTCTAGATAAGTTTTTAGTTGTCATCTTTTTTCGGAACTGGATCAAAACCACTACCTCCCCAGGGCGACGGAACGTAAAAAAAATGTACGGGGTACATTTTTAGAGAACGGGCGAGCAGGCGCGTTGGCGAATTTTTAGTTGTCATCCTTTCTCGGAACTGGATCAAAACCACTACCTCCCCAGGGATGACAACTAAAAATCCGTTTTAAAGCCAACCAACCGCCTTTAAAAAAACCATGTACTTCAAGTGCTTCTTTTGCATAGTGAGAACATGTTGGTTGGTACCTGCAAGTCGCAGGAGTCATTGGTGAAATAAATATTTGGTATAATTTAATCAGTAATAAAAAAGGATATGTTAAAAGTTTCTTCACGATTAGTTTGTCGTAAAAGTTGTGCCTTCTCTACTATCATTAAGTTTAATACCTGCTTCAGCCAATTCGTCTCTAATTTTATCAGACAGTGCAAAATCTTTGTTTAATCGGGCTTCTTTTCTAAGGTTAATTAGAATTTCTACTGCACTCGCTAGTTTGTCGCTACCAGTATTTGTTTTAGAAATATTTACCAAGCCAAGCACGTCAAACACAAAAATGTTAATGGTGCTTTTTAAAGATTCTAAATCTGTAGATGTTATGCTAGCACTTCCATCTTTAATTTGATTAATAAATTTTACAGCTTCAAAAAGTGTGGCAATTAAAATAGGAGTATTAAAATCATCATTCATCGCATCGTAGCATTTTTGCTTCCATTCAGCAACATTAAATGAAGATGTAGAACTTGTTTTTAAATTATCAATTAAGGAAATCGCATCCATAAGTCTGTGAAATCCTTTTTCGGCAGCTGCCAAACCATCATCTGTTAAATCTAAAATACTTCTGTAAGATGCTTGCATCATAAAAAATCGAATGACGCTTGGATTGTATGCTTTAGACATAATATCATTGTCTCCTGAAAGTAATTCAGCTGGATTTATATAATTTCCAGTAGATTTACTCATACGAGCTCCATTCAATTCAAGCATATTGGCATGCATCCAATATTTTACGGGATCTTGACCTTTTGCGGCTTGATTTTGGGCAATTTCACATTCGTGATGCGGAAACTTTAAATCCATTCCGCCTCCATGAATATCAAAATACTCACCAAGATATTTAGTACTCATAGCAGTACATTCTAAATGCCAACCAGGAAAACCATCACTCCAAGGTGAAGGCCAGCGCATTATATGTGTTGGTTCTGCTTTTTTCCAAAGGGCAAAGTCTTGTGGGTTTTTCTTATCGCTCTGACCGTCAAGTGCTCGGGTGTTATGTATTAAGTCTTCTAATTTACGTTTGCTTAAAATACCATATTCATTAGATTCATTGTATTTATGCACATCAAAATAAACCGAACCATTAACAACATAGCCAAAACCATTATCAATTATAGATTGAATTAACTCTATCTGTTCAATAATGTGACCTGTAGCAGTAGGTTCAATACTTGGAGGTAAAAAGTTAAAAGTGTTGAGTACATTATGAAAATCTACAGTATAACGCTGTACTATTTCCATAGGTTCAATAGCTTCTAATCTGGCTTTTTTTGTAATTTTATCTTCACCTACATCTGCATCATTTTCTAAATGACCAGCATCTGTGATGTTTCGAACATAACGCACTTTATAACCTAAATGTTTAAGGTAGCGAAAAATCATATCGAAAGACATAAATGTTCTCACATTACCTAAATGCACATTACTGTATACTGTTGGGCCGCAAACATACATTCCAACATAGCCATCAGTTATAGGTTGAAAAATTTCTTTTTCACCAGAAAGTGTATTGTATAATTTTATTTGATTTGTATTATATAATGACATGATGCGATTTTGAAAAATGAATCAATAAATTGAATTAGTGTGTTGAGTGAAAAAATTAAAATTGTGTATCTAATTTAATGTAGTCTAAAAACTCTCGTCTTGTTTCTTTAGATTTAAATTGACCTCCAAATTCTGAAGTAACAGTGCTACTTTCAATATCTCTTATGCCACGAGAATTAACACATAAATGTTTTGCGTCAATAACACAAGCCACATCTTCTGTATTTAAAACACTTTGAAGCTCTTTAACAATTTGAATCGTTAGTCGCTCTTGTACCTGTGGTCGTTTGGCAAAATAATCTACTATTCTGTTCATTTTAGATAAGCCAACAACAGTCCCGTTAGATATATACGCAACATGTGCTCGTCCAACAATAGGTAATAGGTGGTGTTCGCAGGTTGAGTAAACTGTGATGTTTTTTTCAACAAGCATTTCGCCGTATTTATACTTATTGTCAAATGTTGAGGCGTTTGGTTTTTTATCCGGATTTAGACCTCCAAAAATCTCATTAACAAACATTTTGGCAACTCTGTTTGGAGTGCCTTTAAGACTATCATCATTTAAATCTAAACCTAGAGTTTCTAAAATATGTTTAACATCACTTTTAATAATGTCAATTTTGTCATTGTTAGAAAGTTTAAAAGCATCAGCTCTTAATGGTGTGTCGCTAGATGATCCTATGTGATTATCACCTAAAGCATCTATATCGTTAAAATCACTATTGATTTTCATTGTAAAATAAATTGGTTTTCAGTTTTTAAAAGCAAGTGGCAAAGATAAGCAATAAAAATAGCATCATATAGGTAGGGAAATTAATTATATAACTGTTATATAATAAAAACCGTTAAAATGTCATTATCCTTGGTGAATTAACATAGGTTTTATTAAAATTTTCTTAATTTTCGAAACTTTAAAAAATCCATTTGAACAATGAAAAAACTAATGATTATTCTTACTCTGATACTCATGCCTTTATGTATGTTTAGCCAGCAGTCCAAACAAAAAAATCCAGTTCCTTTGGCAAAATTTAATGACAATGTAAAGTTGCCATTAACAGCTACTGAGCGTGCTCAGATTATAGAGGTTTATGGTGAATTTGCTGATAAATATGTTTTTAACAATCCACATAGGCTTAGGAGTATTAAACATATTCTTAGAAATAGAGTAGAGATTAAATTAGTAACTGATGAAAAAAATAAAAAAGCGTGTCCTAAATTATCTGAGGTGTCCGTTTTTGATGGTTTTGTTTCAGAACTAAAACGAGATGAAAACTTTAATCCTAATACTTTTAATCCACTAAAGTATAATTTTGAATTTCATTCTAGAGCAGCAGCGATGTATCAGGTAAATGGTACAAATTATTATATCATTATTAAGTCTCAATATCAATAAAATTATAAACATGAAGTATATAATTACTATAATTTCTATATTATTTACATCGCTAATGTTGGCTCAGGATGTAAATATGCAAACAGCAACAGTTAGTCAATGTGGTGGGGTTTTTTACGATTCAGGAGGTGAATTTGGCAACTATGGAGATGGTGAAAATTTTATCCTAACATTATGTCCTGAAAATCCAGGTCAGAAAATACAATTAGATTTTACCGAATTTGTAACACAGGTAAACCAAGATATTATGTCTATTTTTGATGGAGATAGTGTTGCGGCAACCTCTTTTGGTGATTTTTCAGGTTCTAATAGTCCTGGTTTAGTACAGCCTACTGAGGATAATACTTCAGGGTGTATAACAATTCAATTCGTTTCAAATGCAGCTGGTAATATAAATGGTTGGGAAGCGAATATCGCTTGTTTAACACCATGCCAAACTATTAATTCTCAGATTGATTCTACATCTCCTGCTCCAAACGGAGATGGCTATATAAGAGTATGTCCTAATGAAGATATTACTTTAAATGGAAGCGGTGTGTTTTCTGTTGATGGAGCTGGTGCTACTTATGAGTGGGATTTAGGTGATGGTAATACAGCATCTGGCCAAAGCGTAACTTTTTCGTATCCTGATCCAGGCGTATATATTGTAAATCTAAATATACGTGATGCAAATACTTCAATTGATCCACTTGGATGTGATAATAACAATTTAATTAACCAAGTTATTCAAGTTGCTACTGAACCTGATTTTTCAGGAACAGGCGCAGCAAACTCTGTGCTTTGTTATGGAGAGAGTACTGATATAACAGGTGAAGTTGAAGCTGTTGAATTTATTAATAACTGTACACCTCCTGTGAGTGGTATTACATTTTTACCAGATGGAAGTGGGGCGGTTTACGAGACATCTATAACTGTAGATTGTTATGATTCTGCACAAGCTTTAACAGATATTAGTCAATTGATTAGTATTTGTGTAACCATGGAGCATTCGTATTTAGGAGATTTAGATATAGAGATAATATCGCCTAACGGACAAGTTGTTAGGATGCATGATCAAGGTGGTTCTAGTGCAAATTTAGGTATTCCATGGGCAACGGGAACAGTTGATGGAAATAGTGGTAATACAACACCAGGAGAAGGTCGTCAGTATTGTTTTGTACCTGTTGGTGGATTTCCAACTTTGGTTGGAGGTATTCAAACTGGCGGTACGTTTCCTAACGGAGATGGGCCTGGAACTTACAATGATTCTTATGTTCCAGCAGGAACTTATAGTTCTATAAACTCTTTAGAGGGGCTTCTTGGTTCGCCTTTAAATGGAGATTGGACGATTAGAGTTGTTGATAATATTGGAGCAGATAACGGACATATTTTTGCTTGGAGTATTGAGTTTGATCCTAATTTACAACCACCAGAGCTTTCTTTTACACCTGTAATTGAGACTGAAGCATGGGATGCAGATGCTACAATAACAGGTACTGCAGGAAACATAATAACAGTTCAGCCACCAACAGCTGGTTTGTATTGTTATACTTATAGAGTTACAGATGATTTTGGTTGTGAATATACGCAGGAAGTTTGTGTTGAGGTATTACCAGAGGTAATTACGGAAGCGCCTGATGATTTATTTGTTTGTGATACTGGTGCTCCTCCTTATATTTTTGAATTAGATTCTAATACTCCAGTAGTTCTAGCAAGCGCACCTAACCCTAGTGAGTTAATTGTTACCTACCATAATTCACTTATTGATGCTGAAGCTGATGTTAATGCTATGGCTGATTTGAGTAATTATTCAGGAACAGATGGGGAAATTATATTTATTAGGGTAGAATATCTAAATTCTGGGTGTTATGAAATATTACCATTCTCTTTAAATGTAGCTGGCCAACCTACCATCAATCCTGCTCTAGATTTAGAATTATGTGATGATTTAAGTAATGATGGTTTTGAAGAGTTTGATTTAAGCGTNTTTTGAAATACAAAGGAAAAATCTATTAACTACTAAAGCTCTATTTTATTTACCTAAGCAAAAACCGTTTAATATTTTAGTTTTGAATTGAGAATAGAGATTTAGCTAGGTGACTTATAATATAATTCTTTAAAAAGAATAAATATTATTTTTTCTTTTTAAAGATACTATCTAGAATAGTGTTAATCCCTAGAAATAAGAAAACAATAGCACCAATGCAGAGTATAAAGGCTATAATTAGAAGCGGTATATAAAGTGGTTTTTCGCTATTATCTAATGCTAAATGTAATAATGTCGGACCTGCGAACATGAGTCCTAAACAAATTCCTAATCGTTTTAATCCTTTCGCTAATAGGTCTCTGTCTGTTCTATTATTTTCGTCCATGGGTAATACTATCTCTTACATTTTTATGTTTACTTAATAATATAGCTGCTTCTGCTTCTGAAATGTTTAGTTCTGTCATAATCATTTTTGTAGCTCTATTTACTAATTTGTCATTGCTAAGCTGCATATCTACCATTTTATTGCCTTTCACTTTGCCTAGCTGGATCATTGCAGTTGTAGTAATCATATTAAGAACTAGTTTTTGAGCTGTACCAGCTTTCATTCTTGAACTTCCTGTTAAAAACTCAGGGCCTACAATAATTTCAATAGGAAATTGAGCAGTTAAAGATAAAGGGCTATTATGATTACAAGTAATACAACCTGTTATAATATTATGTTCATTGCTTTTTTCTAAGGCACTAATAACATATGGGGTTGTGCCTGAAGCAGCTATACCAATGACAATATCTTTATTAGAAATATGATGTGCTTGTAAATCTAACCAACCTTGACTAGTTGAATCTTCGGCATTTTCTACAGCTTTTCTTATAGCATTATCTCCGCCTGCAATCAAACCGATTACCAAGTCATGAGGTACACCAAATGTAGGTGGACATTCAGAAGCATCAAGAATACCTAATCTTCCGCTAGTACCAGCTCCTAAATAAAATAACCTTCCTCCACTTTTGAGTTTAGAAACAACTTGGGCAATTAGTGTTTCTATTTGTGGCAATGCTTTTTCTACAGCTAAAGGAACCGTTTGATCTTCTTTATTTATAAGTGTTATAATCTCGTTAATTGACATTTTTTCGAGATCATTATAGTTTGAGTCTTGTTCAGTGGTTTTTATAAAATTCATGCCTTAAAGGTAAGAAATAATTTTGGCGGATTAGGAGCATAAATGATTGAAAAAAGGTTAAATATATTCGCTATTAAATTTCAAAAAGTGAAGGATTAAACCAAAGTAATTGTGAGAAATCACATCAAAAATAGAAGGTTAGGCATGTTTTATAATAAATGTTAATTGTTTGATTTAAATTGTTGTTATCTAGTGGTTTATTGGTTTTTTTTACTTTCAAATTTCGGTAAATGCCAAATATAGAATCTTTTTATGCATATGATCTTCTACTATCTTAGAAGTCTTTAATACATAGTATTTAACTAATCCAAAATTCAAAACCAATGAAAAAAATTACAATTTATTTAATGATGCTAATTAGTGTCTCTGCTTTTTCGCAAATTGAAATTGTTGACAATTTCAATTCTGAGTCAAGCGGATCTGCACCTACAAACTGGACAGGTGAGATGCAGACTACTGCTAGTTATATTTGTGATGGTGAAGGACTAAGCGCATGGTCCTTTTTGCCGGCAGGTAATACTGCTAGTATGGTATCACAGAATTACACTGGGATATCTAATGGAACAAATCTTACGGCTAACTTTTCTTATAATATTTTTGAGAGAAGTAGTCAGTTTCCTGGAGCACAAAATGTGAATCCAACTACAGATTGGGGAAGTTTAGTTTTTGAATATTCTACAGATGGTGGAACAACATGGACAAACATATCTACGATAGATGATTCTAATTACACTTTCACTGATGCTAGTACGTGTCAATCAGCGAGTGTTTCAGTGGGAACAATAGCAAGTGGAAGTGATTTTCAAGTACGATTTTTGTTTAATCTTGTGAATGTTGCAGGGTTTAGAACAATAGTAGTAATAGATAATATATCTATAACTCAAGAAGCAGATGCAATACCTAATTGTGATGCTGTATTATTATCTCCTTTAAATGGTGCAGATGATGCAGATACAGATGTTTCAATAACTTGGCAAGCAGCTACAGGTCTCGCTACAGGTTATACCGTTTCTGTAGGTACAACTTCAGGTGGTACAGATATTGTTAATGGAGTAATAACGACTGAAACAAGTTATGATTTAACAGGATTAAGTTATGTTACACCGTATTATGTAAACATTGTACCTTTTAATAGTATTGGTGATGCTATTGGTTGTAATGAAGAAAGCTTTACAACACGTTCGGCACCTTTAATAGGAGCTACGTGTAGTAGTCCAATAGTTGTTTCTTCTTTTCCCTATATAGAATCAAATGGTGATACAGCTAACTACGAAAATAATATTGATGTTAGTCCATGTAATAATACATATATGAAAGGTAATGATGTTTTTTATGAAATTACACCAACTACTGATATGTCAATTAATATAGAAGTTAATAGTATTCTTCCAGATACAGGTAATAGAGCAGGAGTACATGTTGTTCAAGGGTGTCCTGATGTTGCTACGGAATGTGTAGATTATATTGGGTCTTACTCAGGAGCTTCAAGAAGTTTATTAGATGTTGTATTATTATCAGGTAATACTTATTATGTCGTTCTAAGTTCTTCAAATGCAAATAGCACGTATGGATATAGTTTAATAATTACACAAAACAGTTGTATTAATCCAACACTAGGAGCATTAACTCCAATTGCAGATTGTGATAATGATGAATTCTCTGTAGATGTAGAGATTTCTTATTTAGGGAGTGCAACATTTTTAACCTTATCTGATGATTTTTCAGGTACATCTGACATTACTAATATTAGTTCTACAGGTATTGTAACAGCAGGACCATACCCAAGTGGTACAATTGTTAATTTCACATTAACTAACGATGGTGATGACGGATTATGTTCTTATACTAATTCTACATTCTTTTACTGTCCACCTTCAAATGATGATTGTGTTAATGCTATAGATTTAACAGCTACAATTAATTCAGATGACTCTTGTAGTTTATTTACAAGCGCAACTAATACAGGAGCTACAGAATCTATTGCAGATCCAAGTGCTTGTACATCATCTAACACTAATGATGTGTGGTTTAGTTTTACAGCTTCTTCTGAAATTATGATTTTAGAATATTTAAATGCAGAATCAGCTCCTGGTTTTCCAAATGGTGGAACTTTTCAATCAACAGAACTATTATCAGGAACTTGTGGGGCATTTACAAGCTTGTTATGTTCTTCTTCAGCATACGTCACTTTTAGTGGTTTAACAATTAATGAGACTTACTACATTAGGAGTAAAACTAATATAGGTAGCTCTCAGCAAAATTATGATATCTGTTTAAGAGAGGCACCAGTTGCACCAGCAAACGATGAGTGTTTAGATGCAGTAACTTTATTGGTACCTACAGTAGAAGGCGCTACAGAACTAGTTTCAGGTACGCTTGTTGGTTCAACCTTATCTTCAGATAATTCTTGTGACACTTCAAATGTTGGTGATGTTTGGTATGTGTTAAACCCTACTGTAACAGGTGTCTATGAGTTTTCTATTGCAGAGAACCCTACTTTACAAGATGGATCTGTTTCATATTCCATTTATGAAGGAACTTGTGGTGCCTTAGTCTCTAAAATACCCTCTTGTACTAACTCAAGTGAAATCATAACATTAAATATGGGATCTACTTATTATGCTATGGTTCAATCTAGCCAATCTTATCCTGGGATTACTTTTGATTTAGATATCACTAAATTACCAGATGCAGTTGCTAATAGTGATTGTGCATCATCAATTTCTATAATAGAATCTACTGATGAAACTGGTAATAATGCTATTTCTGGAAATATAAATGTTACTAGTATCGCTTATAATTCACCAGAAGGTTGTGAAAGTTCTTCTTCAGAATCTGTTTGGTATTCACTAACACCTCAGTATACAGGGACGTATCATTTTGACTTTACAAGAGTAAGTGGTAGTGCAAATTATACAGTATATAATACAGGTGATTGCTCGCAAACAACGAGTGCTGGTTATGTACCTGGTATTACAAGTTGTTCTAATAGTGGTTTAACACCAAAAACAGGAGATTTGGTAGCAGGAAACACATACCTAATTTTGATCCATTCTTCTAGTGCTGCAGAATACAGTTTCTTTGCGTATGCTGATGAATTGTTAAATGTTGATGCAAATGATTTTGAAACATTTAAGTATTACCCTAATCCAGTAAAAAATACATTAACTGTAGAGGCAAATAATGCAATATCACAAATTGGTATCTATAATATTGTTGGTCAGAAAGTAAAAGAGATGACTCCAAATACATTAACGACTTCAATTAATATGAATGAGTTAAATAAAGGAGTTTATTTTGTAACAATAATTATGAATAATTCTCAAAAGACCTTTAGAGTTATAAAGGAATAACTTTAGATCGTTGGATTAATAGCAGGAAGAGCAACATAAAATGTTGCTCTTTTTTTTTAATTATATCACATCACATAATACTCAAAAGCGTTATTCTTATAATTGTGACTAGAAGATATACCTAAAGATTAAATATGCTTCTATGGTTTATCTAATAATTGTTCTTTTAGAAAGTTTATTATATTTACTAACTTACAATAATTATATGCATACAATTTTAAATATTATAATTCTTTGCGTTAAGAATTTGGGTTAGCGCACTAAAATGACACATAAAGATTCACGTTGTTATAAATATATACGCTCAATTAGTTTATGGGTAAGTCTTACATTGGCATGTTTTAGCTATTCACAAGAAAACGATCTCATTACTAAAGCACAAGAGTTAGTTTATTCAAACCCTGATGAATCACTCAAGATAGCAGAACACTTATTAAATACCAGTCAAGATTTAGAGCAGATAGTTGCTTCTAATCTTTTAATTGCTAGAGCTCAGATTATTAAGGGAGATTATCACGAATCTGTAATTCATGCTTTTGATAAAAATAATTTATCAGAATCAATTAGTGTGAATATACAAATAGAGTTAAATCTTCTAAAAGCACAACTTTTACGGCTTATTTATTTAGATAAACAGGCGCAGTACTTTATAGAAAAGGGAGAAAAACTATTAAAAAAAATGCCTCAAAGTGCCTATAAGGACTTAACACAATATTTAATAAAACTTGAGGAGATTAACACAAATATTGAGAGACGAAATAGCGAGAAAGCTATAACATTAATCGAAAATACTGAAAGTGAATTTAGAGCGTTTTTAAAAACAAACTCAACAGAAAAACGAGCAATACTTCTTGCTAAAGAAAGAGCTTATAATAATTTATCTAATTATGATTCTGCAGAAGTGTATATAGAAAAAACTTTAAATCTGATTAATGCATCTCAAATAAATAATCTCTATCAAAAAGCTTTAATTTATAAAGAATTAGGTTATTTACAATTACAGAAAAAAGAGTTCAGTAAAAGTGAAGAATCTCTTTTTATTGCTTCGAGATATGCAGAAATTATAGATAACCCTATACTTTTAATGGAGATTAATAGGGATTTATCTATTAACTATTTAGCTTCTGGTCAAAACATTAAACATAAGGTTTTTAATGACAAATATTTAACGTTAAATACAGAAGTAGAAAGAACAGAGCAATTGGCAGTGAATACATTATATACAATGCTCTCTAATCAAGAAGAAGATGATTTAATTGATGAAAGACAAACTCATAGTAATTATTTGTATTTATTAGTAGCAGGTTTTATAGGAGCACTGTTTATTGGAGGTTATGTGGTTTTAAAAGGTGAAGCGAGAAAAAAAAGACATAAAGAAATTATTAATTATTTGGAAGTCATTAGAAATAGTGATATTAAAACAAAACCTATAAAAAAAGCAAAACCAAAACGTATTGCTATACCAGAAGAAACAGAACAGCTAATTTTGTCTAAATTGAAGCGGTTTGAAACTTCAAAAAAATTTTTAAATAAAGATATTTCACTGGCTGTACTCGCAGGACAATTTGATACAAATACTAAATATTTGTCAGGTGTAATTAATAAACATTATGATGATAATTTTAACACATTTATAAATAAACTTCGTGTTAATTACATCATTGATAAATTAAAAAACGATTCCAATTATATAAATTATAAGATTAGTTTTCTTGCAGAAGAAAGTGGGTATTCCTCTCATAGTAGTTTTGCTACAGTTTTTAAATCTATAATAGGTATGTCTCCTGTGACCTTTATTAAGATGATTCAAAAAGAACGTGATCAATTAAAAAAGAAAACTACAAGTTAAATGAAAAAAAAGCATTTATATGGTTTTCTCATTTTGGTATTTAGTATGCCACTGTCTTCGTTTGCATTAAGTTTTAATCAAAATATAAAAAAAATTGATAGTGTCTTAGAAGCTAGTAGATTTAGAGTGTATGAAAACCCTAATGAAGCTATTGAATTAGGGCTGTCAGTTTATGAAAATTCAGATTATACTATAAAAACAAAGGTTAAAGCTTTAATGCTAATTTCTTTAGCTTATACTTCTAAAAGAAATTATCAAAAAGCATTAGAATATATAATTTTAGCCGATGAACTTTCAAAAACATTAAATGATAAGGTATTACAAATAGAAATCTTATTTAGAACAGGAATTTTATACCAACAACTTAAAATTTTTGATAAATCTATAGATTATTTAGAAAAAACAGAACAAATGGCTTTCTTATATCCAGATCGTGCGATTGTAAGCAAGTATATTGCTAATAGTTATACGGTAAAAGGTTTTATTTACAAGGATAACCTTAATTGTGATATTGCCTTAGAGTATTTTGACAAAGGTATTGCAGAGTATCAAAATGTAAAAAATGAAGAAGTAAATACCAATCTGAGTATTGTCTACTATAATAAGGGAAATTGCTATACTTTGCTTTCTCAATATGGTAATGCAAAAAACAGTTTTAATAGATCTATTGCCTTAGCCAAAGTCGTTCATGCCAATAGTCTTGTTGCATTTGCTAAAAAAGGCTTAGCATCTGTCTTTACAGAGCAAGGTGAATATCAGAAAGCTATAGATTATTTAGAGGAGGCTTTGGAGGAATCTAAAGAGGTAGGTGATCTTGTATTAAATTCAGGTATTTATAATGGTTTATTAGAGAATTATTTGGCACTAAACCAATGGGAAGAATATCAAAAATATTATGAGCTTTACTCTAATAGCCAATTAGAAATAAAAAAAGCTGAACGAAATTCGGTAAGCGATTCATTAGATGACAATAATAATCGTAAAAATGAAAAACTTCAAGATCTTCAAAAACAGACCTTAAATAGGTTAAAACTATTTTCTTTATTTGTGTTACTTCTTTTTATTGGTGTGTTTTTTATCAATAAAAGAAATGGAAAAACAATAGCAATCTTAAAAAATAAAATAGAAGCCCTTCAAAATAAAAAAACAATTTCCTAAGTATTAATAAACTATATGGTAATGTTTAAATAGTAAAAAGGTTTACTAGGTTATTTTCTATTCCAAACTTTTATACGGCAGTCTTATATATTTTGTTCTCACAAAAAACAATAAAAAGTACATTTAAGTAAGCATTATGTTTATTTAAACTCAAACTTATATGAATACGTTTTTTATAATGAGATGCCTATGCTTATTAAGTAAAAAAAATAGAGATCTATCCGAATATATTAAGCAACAAGTAATTAGATTTTTAAAATTATTATAACCTATTATAATAAGAAATTTTTTATTGTTTGTGAAGCTATATTTTAAACAGTTATTCCTGTTTTTAGTTCTAAATATGGTTATAAAAGCTCTAAAATGAACAAATGGTTCGTCTTTATTTAAGTTTTTGTATAAAGTAATGTGTTTGCGTGTATCTATCTGTTAGTCAGTTGTTTTGTTGTGTTTTTTGGTTTTATTATTTCGGGAAAAAGTAAAAACATCCTCTTTTTATAACGTAGTTCTCTATCTATATTAGAGCATTATAAGACTAACCACAAAACGATATAACTAAAACAAAAAACCAATGAGAAAAATTACTTTTTATTTAATAATGCTACTTAGCATTACAGCATTCGCTCAAGTAGAGATTGTTGAAAACTTTGATAATGCTCCAGATTTCGGTTTACCTGAAGGTTGGACAGCGTCTGAAAATTTTTTAGTAGAAACATGGTATACTTGTGAGGAAGGAGGGAAAGGAACAGGAGCTAACTTTGAATTTGCTGGGTCTGGCTCTATTACTTCTCCAAACTATTCTGGAATAACTAATGATACAGATTTAACAGTCAGCTTTTCTATTAATGCATATCAACAGGTTAGTTTTTGGCCACCCATTTCACATATTGCACCTGCAGAAGGATGGGGAACAGTAGTGTTAGAATATTCATTAGATGGAGGTGTTAGTTGGGTAACAGCTTATACTGTAGATGATTCTAATTTTACATATATAGGAGTAGATAGTTGTGTTGCCATGCCAGCTGTTAACCTTGGACCTCTTGCTGCAGGAAGTGATTTTCAAGCGCGATTTGTTACTACAGTTACTAATGTTTCAGCAGCGCAATTAATTATTTCTATTGATGATATTTCAATTACACAAGTAGCAACTTCAGTACCAAATTGTGATGCTGTTTTATTAAACCCTGTAAATGGGTCTACAACCGCAGATTTAAATACAATACTAAATTGGCAAGCAGCTACAGGTATTCCAACAGGATATACGGTTTATGTGGGATCTAGCTCAGGAGGAACAGATATAGTAAATGCTGCTACTACAGCAACTACGAGCTACTCATTAGACGGTCTAGGTTTAGATTACGAAACTGAATATTTTGTTACTATTGTACCATTTAATGGTGTGGGATCTGCAACAGGCTGTACAGAAGAAAGTTTTACAACACGCTTAACACCATTGCCAGGAGCTACATGTTCTAGTCCAATAGAAATTGCTACACTTCCATATATTATAGAAAGTGACGATACAGCTAATTACGAAAATAACATTAACGTTGGACCTTGTGGTAATTATCCAGAGGCTTTTATGACAGGTAATGATGTGTTTTATGAAATAACACCAGCTACAGATATGTCTATTAATATTAGTCTTGCAAATGTTTCTGAATATGCTGCAGCTATTCATGTTATGGAAGATTGTCCAGATGTAGCTACAGAATGTGTTGCTATGTTAGGCGATAATTACTCGGCAACACCACCTTATACAATGGAATTAACTGAAGTGGTTTTAAATGCAGGACATTCTTATTTTATTGTGTTGAGTCGTGCTAGTATGGATGGTACATTTTCTTATACTATGATTATTACTCAGAACGATTGTATTAATCCAGAATTTACTGTAACTCCTGTTGCCGAATGCGATTCAGGCGAGTTTTCGGTAGATGTTGATGTTAATTATTTAGGTGATGCTTCAGGTTTAACTTTAACAGATAACTTTGGGTATGCAAACACTAATATTAGTTCAACAGGAATTGTAAATGTTGGACCTTATGCTTCAGGATCTACAGTAGAATTTACATTAACTAATAATGATGATGACAACTGTTCTTTCTCAGATTCTACTTTCTTTTATTGTCCTCCTGTAAATGACGATTGTACAGATAGTACAGTATTAACTATTAATACAGATGGTACATGTACTATTTTTACAAGCGCTACTAACGCAGGAGCTTCAGAAGCTACTAATAATCCAATTAATTGTGAGTTTACAAATACCAATGATGTTTGGTTTAGCTTTGTTGCAACTAGTGAAACTTTGATTTTAGAATATTCAAATATTGTTTCAGCAATTGGTGATGGAGGTATATTTCAATCTACAGAATTACTAGAAGGTAGTTGTGGTTCTTTTACAAGTTTAGGATGTTTTATGTCAAACTATGTTACATTAAATAATTTAACAATAGGAGATACTTACTATATTAGAAACAACTCAAATAATGTAGGTGACTATGCTCAAAACTATGACATTTGTTTAAAAGAAGCACCAGTACCACCTGCAAACGACGAGTGTTCTAATGCTATTGTGTTAACCGCTTCTACAGATGAAAGTTGTGATAACATAATATCAGGAACAACTGTAGGTGCAACAATCTCGGAAGATAATACCTGTAACTCAGATTTTACAGCTTTTTACAAAGACGTATGGTATGTGTTTACTGCAGCAGAAACAGGGCTTTATAAGTTTACTTTTGAAAGAACCGATTTTGAACCAAGTGCATATTACTCTATTTATTCAGGGACTTGTGGTGCTCTAGTTGAAGAAAGTACTGGTTGTTATAATACAGAACCTACTGTGCTTTCAGCTACCAGTGGAGAAAGTTATTATGTAATGGTTAGATCTGGTGATGATGGTCCTGGTATTGATTTTGACTTATGCGTATTTAAATTACCACCACCTGTTGAAAATGATAGTTGTTCTACACCAACAGTTCTATTAGAATCTACAGATGAAACAGGTAATAATATGATTTCTGGTGATTTTGCTAACGCTTACTCATCACCTGAGTCTTGTGCTCCAAGTGCTAAAACAATTTGGTATAGCTTTACACCTAGTTACACAGGTACGTATCACTTTAATTTTGTAAATACTGTAGGTTACCCTAATTACACAATATACAATACTGATGATTGCTCTTTAACAACAGATAATTTTGTTACTGGTACATATTGTTTTAATTCAGGCGAAAATTCAGCAGATTTAGTCTCAGGAAACACTTATTTAATTTCAATTTTTAGTTTTGATAACAATACTGTTGAATCTTTTGACTTATCCGTTTATCCAGATGCATCTTTAAGTGTAGAATCAAATAGTTTTGAAGAATTTAAATACTATCCAAATCCTGTTGTAAATACACTTACTATTAATGCTAAAAACACAATTTCAAATGTTAGTATTTTCAATATTGTTGGCCAAAAAGTACAAATGGTTACTCCAAATAGCATGGAAACAACAATTAATATGAGCGAATTGAATGAAGGCGTGTATTTTGTCACAGTAACAGCTAATGGTTCTCAAAACACGATTAAAATTGTAAAAAAATAAACAGTAATAACTTTAATTTGACTAATAGCAAATTAATATGCATGGGCAATACCCTTAATGACTGTCCATGCTTTAAATACCTTTAAACCCTTAACTAAACTTTTAGGTATTTATTTAGCACTTTTTTAAAGTGTGATTTTTTTCAAGAAAAAGCAGCTTACACAGCTGCTTTTTTATGTTTTAAACTAATGTTTTTATATAAATAAAAATTCTATAGTTATATTGTTACGTAGAATAACCATAGTTTAATACTTTTATAGTTATATTATAATCCTACTGAGTAATATTATTTGAAATAATAATGCATTTACTTTTTATTTTTATAATATATTATTGGTTTGAAAACTATGTTTGCACTGTAGTCGTTATATGATAATATATTTGAGAAATATAAAAACAACACACTATTTTAAGAAGCTTCTGTTAAGAAAGGCTTTGTTTTTTACGGCTATAAGTTTTTTGTTTTTAACAAGCGTGTACTCACAAGAAGATGCTCTTGTTTTAAAGGCAAAAGAACTTGTGTATTCTAACCCAACTGAAGCTATAAAAATAGCAGACCACCTCTTAAATATTAGTCATGAACCTCAAGAATTTGCAATAGCTAATATGTTATTGGCAAAAAGCTATATGACTAAAGGTGATTATAAAAAAGCAATTATTTATGCCTTTGATGATCAAAATCAATTAGAAAAAGTAGCCATAAAAACACGAATAGAAAATAATATTCTAAAATCTACATTGCTACGAAAACTATATTTAGACACACAATCTATAGAGTATCTTAATAAGGCAAGTGTATTGGTTTCTAAGGTTTCATCTGAAAAAAAGTTATATGAATATCATATTTTTTTAGAACACATAAATATGCTTTTGGATAGGCTTAGTGTAAATGAAGCAATTATTAAATTAAAAGAGACCGAACTTCAATTTAAAAATTTTTTAAATGAAAATGTAGATGAAAAAAGAGCATATCATTTCGTTTATGCAAAAGCTTATAATAGTTTAACTAAATATGATTCTGCATTTGTACATATAGACAAAACATTTGAATTATTAAATGCTTCTAATAAGATTAACCTATATGAAAAAGCATTAATTTATAAAGAATCAGGACTCTTATTTCTAAAAAATAAAGAATTTAAAAAGAGTAAAGAAACACTGTTTATTGCATTGCAAATTGCCGAGGTTTTAGATAATCCCTTTTTACTGAAAGAAATTAATAGGGATTTGGCAATCAGTTATTTAGCGTCTAATCAAAAAAATGAACATAAGGTCTATTACGAAAAGTTTTTATTTTTAAATAACTCAGTTGAAGAAATAGAACAAGGGGCTGTTAATACCTATTATAATATTATTAGCAGTCAAGAAGAAAGTCAATTAGAAAGTTATAATCAAAAATATACTAAGTATTTATATCTTTCAATTGCGATAGCTCTATTTATAATAATTGTAGGTGTTTTAATTCTTTTAAAAAGTGAAAGTAGAAAAAAACGCAACAGAGAAATTATTAATTATTTAGAGGTAAGTCGAAATATTTTTACAAAAGTAAAACCAACAATATCGGCAAAGAAGCAAACTTCAAAACGTTTGGTTATACCTGAAGAAACCGAACAAAATATTATATTAAAACTTAAGCGCTTTGAAAAATCTTTAAAATTTTTAAATAAAGACATGTCGCTTGCCCTTTTGGCAGGACAGTTTGAAACAAATACCAAATACCTCTCAGAGATTATAAATAAAAACTATAACGATAACTTTAACACCTTTATAAACAAACTTAGGGTTAATTATATTATTGAAAAATTAAAAAACGATACCAATTATATAAATTATAAAATCAGTTTTTTAGCTGATGAGAGCGGTTTTTCTTCACATAGTAATTTTACGATAGTATTTAAAGGAATTGTAGGCATGTCACCTGCTACATTTATTAAATTATTAGTAAAAGAAAGGGAGGAAATTATGAAAAACGAGGACACTAAATGAGTTTAAAGCTTAAATATTACCTTCTTTTTAGTGTGTTAATTTTTAATACACTCTCACTTGCTGCAATCCAGTTACCAAACAATAAACAAGGAGACAGTTTAGTAAAAGAGGCGACAAAAGCGGTTTTTAAGGATCCAAACAAAGCAATTTCATCAGCTTTAGCAGTTTATGATAATGTATCTCATTCTAAAAAAACGAGAACTAATGCCTTAATGGTTGTTTCTACGGCTTATGCTTCAAAAAGAGATTATAAAAGGGCTTTAGATTATATTATTATAGCTAATGAGTTTTCTCGTCAAATAGATAATAAAAAATTACAGATTGAGATTTTATTTAGAACAGGGATTTTATACCAACAGCTAAAAATTTATGATAAGGCCATAGAATATATGGAAGACGTCGAAAAAAGATGTTTAAATCATTCTGAAAGAGATAGCGTTGGAGGTGTCTTAGCATCGAGTTACTTAGTTAAAGGCTTTGTATACAAAGACAATCTAAATTGTGATATTGCTATAGAGTTTTTTGATAAAGGATTAAAAGAATACGAAAGATTAGGGAATTACAATCATAATAGAAGTATAGGACATTATAATAAAGGAAATTGTCAAATATTACTTTCAGAATATGACAATGCAATACAGAGTTTTAATAAGTCTATAGAATTTGCCAATATTGAAAACGCCAGTAGCTTGGTTTCATTTGCAGAAAAAGGTATGGCAGAAGTATACACTCTAGAAGGCAAATACAATAAAGCGATTTCGATATTACAATCAGCTTTGGATAAATCAAAAAATGTTGGAGATTTAGTTCTAAATCTAGGAATATATAAAGGCCTTTTTGAAAATTATTTAGCCTTAGATCAATGGGATGATTATCAAAAATATTACGATCTTTTTTTAAAAACACAACTAGACATTAAAAAATCTGAACGTAACTCGGTAAGTGTTTCAATTAAGGAAAATTCTAAAAATTTAAATAACGATTTAGAACTTGTTCAATCCAAATTCAAGAATAGATTTTATTTGATTATTTTAATCGTATTAGTCTTCATTATTGGTGTATGTATTCTTCAAATAAAGAATAAAAAGACGATAAAATCACTACAAAAAAAGATAGAAAGCTTCCAAAGCTTAAAACCTTCTATAAAAATAAAATAACACATCATTTTAAGTTTAACTAGCTTGTTTTTAGTTTTTTAAGTGTTTGTTTTTACTTTTAAATTTCGGGAAATAGTAAAGACTTAGCCTAAATATTATGTATGATAATATATATATTTAGCAATAAGTTAATAATTCTGAAATTGATTTAACATGAGAAACAAATTACAAAATGTGGCAGCAAATACATTCTGCTTTTCGTCAATTATGATGTGTAAAAACCGAAGCTTTTATGTTATTACTTTATTAGTCTTTTTATTGATTTCAGTAAAAGGTAATGCACAATTAAATGAAACTTTTGATAGTGGTATTCCTGGCACTTGGACGCTAATTGATAATGGAGTAGGAACATTAGGTTGGTCAACGACTACTGATGGTTATTTAGGAACAAATGGAACTTCAATAAATCCAAGTGCAGATAATATTGGTGATCAAAATACAGCACAATATTTTTTAGTAACACCTCAAATTGCAGTTCCAGAAAATGGAGAAATTCAGTTTTATACAAAGCAGTCTAATGAAGCAGATAATGGAGCTCAATACGAAATAAGACTTTCTACAGCAGCACAACCAGATGTTAATGGCTTTAATATAACTATTCAATCTTATACAGAAGCAAACTTAAATATAGGTGCGCAAACCAACTATGAAAAAAAGGTCATTGAAATACCAACGTCTATTCCTGCGGGTTTAAATATTTATATAGCATTTGTAGCCATAAATACACAAAACGGAGCGACGCCAACTGGAGATGAGTGGTTTGTAGATAATGTGTCTATATTAGAAGGTTGTTCAGAAGTTGAAGACGATACTGTAACAATAGACGCCATTACCGTTGAAGGTGCAGAAGTATCATGGACACACCCAACAGCCACTAATTTTGAAATTCAAATTTTACCTGCAGATGGTGTTCCTGCTGATAGCGGAATACCAGTCTCAGGAACGTCATATACTTTAACTAACTTAGATGAAGACACAGATTTTGATATTTATATTTCTGCTATTTGTGATAATGACACACAAAGTGCTTTTACGGGGCCGTACACCTTTAGTACTTTAAAATTTGGTTTGTCTTGTGACGCACCAATTATAGTTCCAGATATTTCTTCAACTCCTTATGTTTTAGTCGATAATTTAGATCAATGGATAAACCCAGATATTTCTTATACAACTCAAGGGACTAACTGTGTTTTAGGAACATCAACCACTAATTACCTAAATGGAAATAAAATATTTTTAAGTTATACACCAACTGAAGATGGTTTAGTAACATTAACACAAACAACAGCTGTTGAGCCAGGCGGCGGAGATAATAACTGTTGGAACTCTAGAAGTTCATTATTTGTTTATGAAAGTTGTGAAGACGTAGGTGTTAACTGTATTGGTGGGACAATAACAATAAATTCTTATGACCCTAAATCAATATCTAACTTATTAGTTCAAGCAGGAGAAACATATATCATTGTTGTCTCAACCGAATTCTCAACTCCAACTGCAGGAGTTTGTTTTTCTTTAGAAATTACAGCACCAAATTGTGCGCCACCAAGTGATTTGTTGTATAATAATTTAACCGAGGATAGTGTTAGTTTTTCTTGGGACAATATTGGGGGTTTTGCAGATACCTGGGAGTACGCAGTAGTACCATCAGGTACAGGAGAGCCAACGGGTTCTGGAATATCAACATCTACCAATATTGATAACCTTGTTAATACTGGTCTTGTATCTGCTACAACTTATGATTTATATGTAAGATCTATTTGTGATGGTACTCCAGGTATTTGGAGTGATCCAATGACTTTTACAACACAATGTACTTCATTTAGTGTACCCTATTTTACCAATTTTGATACTGCAACAAACGAAAACCCAGAACCATGTTGGACAACTATTGATGCCAATGGAGATGGAATTGCTTGGAGTTTTATTGGAGGATGGGCTACGGTACAAACTGAAAGCTCGAGATATGAAAATCACGATTTTTATGTGTCACCTCGTGTGATTTTTGATGGTACACCAAAACGTATTCGTTATAAACACCGTTCTACCCAAGGAGGTTCAACATATACTGTAAAATTGTCAACAACAGGTGTTGGTTTAGATGATTTTTCAACAGTGGTTTTGCCACCAACAACAATTACCAATTCAAGCTTTCAAGAAATAATTGTTGATTTACCTGAAGATATAATAGGTGAAGTAAATATTGCTTGGATTGTTGAGCCAAACACCACTGAATCAGCATTAAGAGTGTCTATTGATGATGTGTATATTGAAGAAAAACCAACTTGTCCAGATCCATTAAATCCTTATGTTTTAGGAAGTCAGATAACAACTAATTCTGCATGGTTATTATGGTCCGAAGGAGATTCTGAAACACAATGGCAATTGGCAATACAAGATGAAGGATCAGGAATACCTACTGGAGATGGTATTTTAGTTTCAGATAACCTTCCATATATAGCAACAGATTTATCACCTGGAAATAGATATGAATTTTATGTGAGAGCTTATTGTTCTTCAGAAGATCAAAGTCAATGGGTTGGTCCAGTCACATTTACAACCTTATGTGAATCTTATGATTCGCCGTTTTATGAAAGTTTTAATGATGAAGATCCTGATACTCAAAAGTTTTGTTGGGAAATAAATGATGCTAATAATGATGGAGCTACTTGGATGATAGATGAAAGTCATGCACTATTACAAACATCAGCATTTTCACCACCTTCTGATTTTAACGATTATTTAATCTCTCCTGCAATTAATATAGATGGAGTTAAGGAATTAAAGTATAAATACAGATCTGATTTTTCTTTCTTTTCGGCATTTCCACGCTTTGGTTTGGAAGTTTTAATGTCTACTACAAATACAAATCCAGGTAGTTTTTCTGTAATCTCTCCTTTAGAGGTCTTTACAAACCCTAGTTATGAAGAAAAATCAATAATTATTGAAGCTACCGGAACTATTTATATTGCTTTTAGAGTGCCACCAGAATTTACAGGTGCTTGGTCTGTTTTAAGTATTGAAGATGTTAGTATTACAGATATTTCTGCATGTCCTAATCCTACAGATTTAGTTGTTAATAATGTTTTTACAAATTTTGCAGATTTATCATGGACAGCAGGATACCAAGAAACAGATTGGAATGTAGCAGTGCAACTTGCTGGCTCAGGAATACCTTCTTCTGGAGTTTTAGAATCTAGTAATGGCTATATCGCCTCAGGCCTTTTACCAAATACAGAATATGAATTTTATGTACAAGCCAATTGTGAAGATGGTAATAGTGAATGGGTCGGTCCAGTAACTTTTAGAACAAGTTGTAGTGCATTTACATCTCCTTTTGTTGAAACCTTTAATACAGATTCTGAATCTGAAGATTGTTGGATTGTTGTTAATAATAATGAAGATGGTGAAACATGGGAGTTAAATAGTGCGTCTTTAGTTTATGAAGGAGATCAAGCAGCTGCTATGTTTACGGGAACTAATGGCCTTAACGAGGATTGGTTAATTTCACCAACAATTACTATTACAGAGAATCAGCGTTTACGATACTATTATAGAGTTTATGATAGTTTCTTTACTGAAGATTTAGAAGTATTACTTTCTACTAACGGAACCAGTTTAGAGCAATTTACAACAGTATTATATGATTCTGATGATGATCCAGTGCTTATTAATAACGAAGAATTTAAAGTAAAAATTATCAATCTACCTGCAGGTATAACAGGAGATATTAATATTGCTTTTCATGTACCTTTCTTTGCCAGCACAGAGCCATATAGAGGACAAACTTTGGTAATTGATAATGTTAATATTGAAGATATTCCAGATTGTCCAGAGCCAACAAATATTATATTAAATAATATAACAGATACTCAAGTGCAAGTATCATGGGATGCAAATGTCGCAGAAACCGCATGGGAGATTTCAGTACAACCGTCAGGTACGGCGGCTCCTGTTGGAGATACAGATCCTGAGTATTTATTTAATGCATCAACAAATCCGTTTACAGTTACTGGTTTAGATAGTTCAACAATGTATGATATTTATGTTAGAGCTGTTTGTGATGAAGGAAGTGAGTGGGTAGGACCGTATGAAGTAATAACAAAATGTAGTTTCGAAAACTTATGTCAATACACATTTATACTAACTAGTGATTATAGTACATCTTCAACATTAGATATTACTCAGAATAATCAAGTTGTACAATCGCTACCTTTTACAGGTCAAGAAGAAGAATCGTACAGTGTCTTTTTGTGTTCTGGAGTTGAATTTTCTCTTTTTTTCGATACTATTGGTTGGTCTATTCCACAATATGCTAATTACCAATTTGAGATTCAAAATAATCAAGGTGAAACCATTTATACAAGTCCATTAGGATTATTACCAAGAACAACAGTTTATACAGGAAGCGCGCTTTGTGGTACTGTTGCTTGTCCGCAACCAACAGACTTAACGGTTAATAACTTGTCTGAGTTGTCATGGACACCTGGAGGTGGCGAAACAGCATGGGAAGTTGCTATACAACCATTTGAGAATGGAACACTTCCACAATCGGGAACTATAGTTTCTACAAACTCTTACACACCAACAGATGCAGATTTTAATGATTTAAACGCTGTTACATATGAATATTTTGTAAGAGCTGTATGTGGATCTGATGAAGAAAGCTATTGGTCGGGACCTTTTGAGTTTGTTAGAAATGATGATGTTTCAAATGCTATAACCTTACCAATAAATGATAACGAGGTTTGTAGCGCATCAGGAACTACAGTGTCTTTTATAAATGCTTCTGCATCAGTAGATGAAATGACTTGTGAAGGAGTAAATGGAGGTGATATTTGGTTTGACTTTACAGCAGAATCCTTAGTTCATATTATAGAAGTAAATAATTTTAGTGGAAGTTTACAAGATGATTTTGGCGATCCAGCATATCCAGGAATTATAATGACATTATATAAAGATAATGGTGGAGGTAACCTTGAAGAAGTAATATGTAGTTACGATAATCTTATCGTTGCAATGTACACTTCAGAATTAATTGTAGGTCAGAATTATAAAGTCAGATTAACATTAAATAGCACAACTAGCACAGAATATTTATTTAATGTATGTATTAAGACACCAGAAGACCTGTGTTCTATTAATACGGTCAATGGTAATTTTGAAGAACCTAACTTAGAAGGTTTAAGTGGTCTTAATACTATTATTTCTGTAAACACATTGCCTGGTTGGCGTTCAAATTTAGATTCAACTACTGAGATTTTTTATTGGGAATCTCTTAATGCACCAGGTTTTGAACCTTATGAAGGTGGCCAGTGTGTTCAATTATTATCAGATCAAGGAACAACAATAGATCCTAACGATCCAGATATTAAAGGCTATTACAGAGATTTTGATACTTCAGAAATCACATTGTACGATTATAGTTTTGCACACCTTGCAAGATCTGATAATAATATTGTTCAGTTATTTGCAGGTCCTGTTGGAGGGCCTTATACAATGATTGATGAGCATTTAGGAACAGTACAAGCATGGACGCTCGTTTCTGGCGAATACAGTGTGCCTGCAGGGCAAGATATAACAAGATTTATCTTTAGAGCTCATGATGGTGATGATTTAGGTAATGTTTTAGATGCGATCAATTTTGTAGCTAATAATGAGATTATCACAGCTCCATTTACAGTAGATTGTGATGATAACATTGCAAATGTTGAAGCTAATGGAACGGGAACTTGGGTGTCTAGTGATTCTAATCCTGGAACGGTTTCAATTACCGATGCCAATAGCAGTTCTACAACAATTACAAATTTTGTACAACCTGGTGTTTACACCTTTACGTGGCAAACTTCATATTGTGCATATGATCTAGAAATTACATACAACGGTATTGCAGATATACCAGAAACTCAAAGTCTTGTTGAATATTGTTTAAATAGTACTGCAGAGCAATTAACGGCTTCAACTTCAGACACCTACAATTTAATGTGGTTTACACAAGCTGTTGGAGGTACTGGTACCACAACGGCACCAACACCAGATACTTCAGTAGTAAATACAACCTCTTATTATGTGGCTTTTGTAGATACAGAAGGCTGTGAAGGCCCTCGTACAGAGATTCAAGTAGTCGTTAGCGAGTCTTTTACTCCAGAGTTAACATTTACATATGATGACATTTGTGTGGTCGCTACTGAAAATCCTATACCAACATTAAATACTAATTTTGAAACAGGAGGTACATTTTCATCAACCACATTAACGGTAGATACTACAACAGGTATTATTGATATGGCTTCAGCATCAGTAGGACAACATGATATCATTTATACGTACGATGGAGATGAAGAAACGTGTACGTTGTCAGGATCATATGTGGCTACAATTGAGTTTACAGCGGCATCTATTCCTGTGACTGTTTTTAATTATGGAACTGAGGCCTATTGTGTATTATCATCAGAGACTATTATACCAACATTAACACCTAATTTTACACAAGGAGGTACATTTAGTTCTTCAACATTAACGGTTAATGCAACTACAGGAGCTATTGATATGGCTTCAGCAACTTCAGGTAGCCACGAAGTTACTTATACAGTTGAAGCAAATGCGACAGCATGTTCTGATGCAGGTTCTTCTATTTCAACTATTCTCATTACGGCAAGTACGAGTCCAATAACAGAATTTAGTTATGCTGAAGATGTTTATTGTGCAGATACAAATACTATTCTTCCAGAGTTTACGACAGGGTTTACAACAGGAGGAACGTTTAGTGCCGAAAGTGGTTTATCTATAAACGCGACAACAGGTGAAATTAATGTGGCTTTAAGTACTTTAGGTAATTATGACGTTACTTATGAAATTTTAGAAGACATTTCTAATTGTGCAGAAGGGAGTGTAGCGACGTTTAATATTACGATATTAGATACTATAGACGTTGTTGTTGAAGGTGAATGCGATGGTTCTAATTATACATTAACGGCACTTCCTATTGACGATTCTTTTGATACTACCGAAGCAAATTACACATGGAAGGATGCAAGCGGAAATATTGTAGGAGATAATTCAGAAGTATTTAATGTTACAGATTATGCGAATCAAAATCCTAATGTAATTGTACCACTACAATTCTCTGTAACGGTAGATTTTGGAGGTTGCTCAACAACTACAACTTACACAACCGAACGTTTGTCTTGTGGAAGTATTCCTCAAGGTATTTCTCCAGATGGAAATAATAAGAATGATACATTTGATCTCACAGGTTATGGTGTTAATTCTCTATTGATTTTTAATCGTTATGGTACAGAAGTGTATAAGTATAATGGTAATTATACCAACCAATGGCATGGACAAACTAATGATGGTAAAGCATTACCAGATGGTACCTACTTCTATAGCCTTCAAAAAGACGATGGAAGTTCAGTAACAGGTTGGGTGTATATCAACAGAGCACAATAATTATAAAAGACAATAAAGCAATATTATATACAGATGAAAAAAATATATTTTACACTAGCTTTTACACTTATATTTTTTATAAGTGCTAATGCGCAACAAGACCCTCAGTATACACAATACATGTATAATATGAATGTTGTAAATCCGGCTTATGCAGGCTCTAATGAAGCTTTATCTATCGGATTATTATACAGATCACAATGGGTTGGTATTAATGATGCGCCAAAAACAGCTACACTTTCAGTACATAGTCCTATTGGTAATAATGTAGGTTTAGGATTGTCTGTTATTTCAGATAAAATTGGACCTGTAGAAGAAAATAATGTTTTTGCCGATTTTTCATATACTTTAAATTTGGGAGGAGAACATCGTTTAGCATTTGGATTAAAAGCAGGAGCAACATTTCATAACATAGGTTTGTTTAGTGATATTGGAAATGGTTATGTGCCAGATGCAGGAGATGAGGCTTTTAGCGAAAATACAAACAATACGTATTTAAATATTGGAGCTGGTGCATTTTATTATACAGATAAATATTATGTGTCTTTGTCGGTGCCAAATATGTTAAAAAGCACATATTTAGATGTTACAAATAATGGACAAGAGTTTAGTTATGGCTCTGAGGTGTTACATTATTTTCTTTCTGCGGGTTATGTGTTTGACATAGCAACTAACACAAAATTCAAGCCTTCATTTTTATTAAAATCAGCATTTGAAGCCCCAACCTCCTTGGATCTGTCTGCTAACTTTTTATTCTATGATAAATTTGAAGTAGGAGCTACTTACCGTTTAGACGATTCTGTAGGTGCTATGGCTAATTTTGCAGTAACTCCAGATATTAGAATAGGTTATGCTTATGACTATACAACATCAGACCTTAATATAAAATCATCTGGCTCACATGAAATCATGTTGTTATTCGATTTAAATTTCTCTAAAAAAGTATCAATCTCACCTAGATTCTTCTAACATCTAAAACATTTTAAAATGAAAAAAATATATAGTCTTTTAAGCTTGTTTTTAATTATAACTTCAGGCTTCGGACAAAATAAACAGTCAGAAAAAGCAGATAAGCTTTATGAAGGTTATCAATATGTAGATGCTATTGAAGCCTATCTAAAACTTGTTAAAGATAACAAGGCAGATACTTATGTATATAAGCAATTAGCAGATAGTTATTATCATGTATTTAATATTGAAGAAGCTTCAAAATGGTACAAAAAAGCATTAGAAAATAATCAAAATGCAGAAACACATTTTCGTTATGCGCAAGTATTAAAATCGCAAGGTAATTATGAGGCTGCTAACAAGCAAATGGATCTGTTTTCTAAAATAAAACCTGAAGATGTACGTGCAAAAGCTCATTTAGAAAACCCTAATTATATTCCAAAATTGTCTGATATCTCTAAAACGTTTACCGTTAAAGATGTTGATATTAATGATGATGAGCAAAGTGATTTTGGTGCTGTTCTCTCTAATGATAATATTTTGTATTTTGTAAGTACAAGAAAATCGTTTGGAAAAGAAGATGCCTGGACAAAGCAACCTTATTTAGATATTTATAAATCAGTGAGAAATGATGACGGAGTCTTATCTGAACCAGAACCATTAGAAGAACTGAACACTATTTACCACGATGGACCTATATCCATTACCGCAGATGGGAAAACAATGTATTTTTCTAGAGATGGCCATACGGAAGGATCGTTCAAAAAAATAAAAAACAAAGGAGTCAAATTAGCCCAACAAGGCATTTATAAAGCGACCATGGTAGAAGGTAAATGGGGACATATTGAAGCTTTACCAATAAATAGTAAAGATTATACCGTAAGCCATCCAAGCATTAGCAGTGATGGTAAAACACTTTATTTTGCGTCTAATATGCCAAATGGTTTAGGCGGCACAGATATTTGGAAAATAAGTGTCAATGGTAGCACATACGGTGAACCAGTAAACTTAGGCCCTAAGGTAAATACTCCAGGCAAGGAAGGCTTTCCTTATATAAGTGAAGATAATATACTATATTTTGCTTCAAGCGGAAGGCAAGGTTTTGGTGGTCTTGATATTTTTAAATTTGATGTTGATAAAAATGAAACACCCGAAAACCTGGGAAACGTAATAAACACTAAAAGAGACGATTTTGCTTTTAGTGTGAATAACACTTTTCAAGTTGGTTATTTTTCGTCAAATAGATCTGGAGTAGATAATATTTATATGGCAATACCTATTTGTCAGTTTGAAACAATAGTAATGGTTAAGGATTTAGAGACCGATTTAATAATTTCTAAAGCAAATATTTCTATTTCCGATAGTCAAAACAATAGTATTGCAACACAAGAAACTGATATTAATGGTAAGACGTCTTTTAATGTAAGTTGTGATGACTATGTTATAAATGTCTCAAAAGAAGGTTATGAAACAGTAACAGTGCCTGTTAAAGAATCTAAAGGAGAAACTACAACTGTTAATGTTGTTTTACAACCTATTAATGAGATGATTACAGAGACAGAAGTGAAGTTAAATAATATATACTTTGAGTTTAATAAAAGTAATATTACCAACCAAGGTGCATTAGAATTAGATAAATTGGTTTCAATTATGAAAGATCATCCTAACATGAAAATTTTGGTAAGATCACATACTGATTCAAAAGGTAAGGCCGCTTATAATTTAAAATTATCAGAAAAAAGAGCACAATCAACAATGCAATATCTTATTTCTAAAGGAATACATAAGCAAAGATTATCTGCAAAAGGGATGGGCGATACAGAACCAAAAATAGATTGTAAATCTCATTGTACAGAAGATGATGATGCACAGAATAGGCGTTCAGAATTTCTTATTATTAAAGAATAACAGTTTTGTAATTAATTAAAGAAAAGTAATTGCTTTTAGAATAGGAGTTTTTATTTACAAATTGTTATAGTTGCAATCTCAAATACTTCTATTTTAATAAAAAATTAGGATTTTGTTATAACACAATTAATTAGGAATAAAATAGATGATAAAAAATATTAGATGAAGAAGATTTTACTCTTATTAATTTCTATAGTTCTTTTCTTTGAAGTGCAAGCACAAGAACCAAATGATTGTGTAAATGCTATCGTAGTATGTGGTAATGAAACATTTATGTCTAACGCTACAGGTATAGGAAATACTCAGGAAGTTTCTGGATGTGGTGGTTTTGAAAATAATTCGATATGGCTAGAGGTTAATATAGCACAATCAGGAACTTTAGGATTTGATTTAATTCCTGATGATCCAGATATTATGGTCGATTATGATTTTTGGGTTTTTGGCCCCAATCGATCATGTGCAGATTTAGGTAGTCCTATTCGTTGTGCAACTACCAATCCTAATCAAGCAGGTTTATCAAATAATCATACAGGTATTAATGGGAGTACAACATTAACACAAACAGGGCCAGGCGCTAGTGGTAATAGCTATGTGTATTGGTTAAATGTTACAGTAGGAGAATCGTATTTTATTGTTATTGATAGACCTACAGGAGATGGTGGTTTTCAATTGGAATGGACAGGTACTGCTAATGAAGGTTCTGGTGCATTTCCTGCACCTCCAGAAACTAATGACATTGAAGATGTAAAACAATGCAGTAGTAATCCAGATGTTGCTGTTTTTGATCTAAATAGTATAAAATCGAGTATTAACCCAGACCCAGGAGTTGTTATCGATTTTTATGAGAGTTTAGCAGATGCAACCGATGATGTTAATGAGTTGCCAGGTATTTATGCTAATACTGCTAATCCTCAGCAAATTTATGCTAAAGTAAAATCAGGGATAACAGGTTGCTATTCTTTAATTGATTTTAATTTGGTAGTTACACCTATTCCGGATGCCACCATAGCGGTTTCAAATACTGACATTTGCTTAGGAGAAGAGGTAACATTTACAATCACGGGAACTCCAGATGCTGTGATTCATTATAATATAAACGGAGGAACAACGGAAGAGGTTTTATTAGATGCTACAGGTATAGCGACACTTGTTCAATCTCCAATGTTAAATACAGAAGTTAATTTGGAAGATGCTCAGATTTTGAGTGCGACCAATACAGTGGTTTGTTCACAGGCATTAACAGATTCCGCTTCAGTTACAGTTATTACTAACATGGCTCCAACCATAATTAGTAATTCACCCGTCTGCGAAGGAGAAGCTGGAGAATTACAATTTTCTGGTGATGCTAATGCAACAATTACATACTCCATTGGTAGTGGTGCGTCCCAAACTTTAAATTTAGATGCCACAGGTAGTTTCACCCTTTCACTTCCTGCTTTAACGTCAGATACTGATATTGAAATTATTTCTGTAACGAGTGCTTTATTACCTAACTGTGTACTTAATTTAAATACGACGGAAACTATTTTGGTTAATCCGTTTCCCGATACTACAATTGGAGGAATTTTAGTTGAATGTAGTGATGGTGTAAATTCTAATTCTGCAGATTTTAATTTAGATGCAGCAAGTGAAATTATTTTAGATGCGCCAGATCCTAATACAACAATAACGTATTTTGAAACACAAGCTTTATCTATAAATGGCGATCCAGCAGACGCATTAACATCGCCTTACAGTAGTACATCGGCCTATCAAATTATATATGTACGTATTGAAACCGATTTAGGTTGTGTTAGGCAAACCGTACTTTCTCTTCAGGTTGTTGATGCTCCTATAGCAAATATGCCATCAGACTTGTCATCATGTGATGCTAATAATATAGGTGTTGGAACTTTCGATTTAACCCAAACCGAATCTGAAGTGATTGCAGGAAACACAGAAGCAGTGCAATTCTCTTATTATATTCTTGAAACTGATGCTGAAGCAGGAACACCTGCAATTACAAATCCAACTACATTTGAAAATACAGAGGCCTATAACCAAACTATTTATGTTCGAGTTGATTCGGATGCTACTGACTGTTATAGTATTGCGCCATTAAACTTAGAAGTGTTTGATAATCCAACGATCACAATTCCAGACAATCTTGAAACTTGCGATGATGTCAGTAATGATGGTTTAGCACAATTTAATCTTGAAAATCAAACTGCCATTATACTTAATGGAGCAACAGGTATAACGGTTACGTATCACTTGTCTCAATTAGATGCCGAAAATAATGATGATGCTATAACAAGTTTATATACAAATGATAGTAACAATCAGACAATATATGTTCGTGCAGAAAATGATTTAAATACAAGTTGTTTTACAACAACAACTTTTGACTTAGTAGTAAACCCATTACCAACCTTAATAGCGCCAAGCGCTTTAGAAGTTTGTGATGATGGTATTCCAGATGGTTTAACAGAGATCGATTTAANTTCAAACAGCAGTTATATTAGGATCTCAACCATCTGATGATTTCAATGTCAGTTACCATTTAAGTTTTGAAGCTGCAGATTTAGGTGAAGACGCTTTACCAATGTCTTACACGAACACTGAAAATTCTCAGCCTATTTTTGTAAGGGTAGAAAACTCAGGGGATTCAGATTGTTATAATGCTTCAGCTACAGCAGTTTTTAATTTAGTTGTAAATACAAGAGCAATAGCAACAACACCAGAAGATATGGTTGTCTGTGACGACCCTAGCAATGACGGTTTTGCTACATTTGATTTAAGTAGTCAAGAAGCCTCTATATTAGGTTCTCAAGACCCGACAATTTATACCGTAACATTTCATAGTACACAAGCAGCAGCAGATGCTAATGTAGATGCTTTGCCATCAAGTTACACCAATACGACACCAAATCAAGAGACGATTTATGTACGTGTAGAAAATCCAATATATCCAGATTGTTACAGTACTACAAGTTTTGATTTAATCATCAACGCTTTACCAACACTAGTTCCTGTCTCAGCGCTACAGGTTTGTGATGATGATACCGACGGTTTTGTAGGCTTTCCATTAAGTACAAAAGTATCAGAGCTATTAAATGGTCAGACAGGTATAGTTGTTTCTTTTCATGAAACTTTAGCAGGCGCAGAAGCAGAGCCTTCTACCGCAGAGATATTTGACGGTTATATAAATACGACCATGACTAGTCAGACAGTATTTGTACGTTTAGAAAATAGTACGACCAACTGTTATAATGTAAATACACTTCAGCTAGAGGTTATGGAAAATCCAATCGCCAATATCACAACACCTTTAGAAGTTTGTGATGATAATGCGGATGGTTTCGTTGAATTTGATTTGAGTGTCAAAGATGCCGAAGTTGTTGGTTCACAAACCGGCATGATGGTTAGTTACTATGCTACTCCAACAAATGCAGAATTAGGGGATAGTCCATTACCAACCAATTATACCAATACAACAGCAGGAGCACAAGAGATTTATGTTCGTATAGAGAATGGTACTTCAGGTTGTTACGACACCACAACTCTACAGTTAATTGTTAATCCATTACCAACAACAATAGCTGTAACGCCATATGAACTGTGTGATTACGATAATCCAGGGAATGAAGAAGAAGCTTTTGATTTATCTACAAAAGATGCAGAGATTTTAGATGGTCAAGTAAATGTTTCATTGGCATATTACGAAAACGAAGCTGATGCCGAATTAGGGGTGAATCCTATTACAGGATTGTATACCAATACAAGTAATCCGCAAACGCTAGTTGCTGTCTTAACAAACACAATAACCAATTGTACATCAACGCTTACTTTTGACTTAGTAGTAAACCCATTACCAGCCTTAATAGTGCCAAGCGCTTTAGAAGTTTGTGATGATGGTATTCCAGATGGTTTAACAGAGATCGATTTAAGTCTCAAGAATACAGAGATTACAGGTAATAATCCTATCTATTCTGTAAGCTATTATTTAACACAATTAGACGCAGATTCAGAGACCAATCCATTGCCTACCTTATATACTAATACGAGTAATGGTCAAATCATTTTTGTACGTGTAGAAGATACAAACACAGGCTGTTATGATACAACGACCTTAGAGTTAATAGTAGAGCAAGCACCAATAGCATTTACACCGCAAGCATTACGCTACTGTGATCCTGATAATGATGGTTTTGGATTGTTTAACCTTACAAGTGTTAACAATGAAATCACAGGTGGAGCACCAGGATTAACCGTAACTTACCATGAAACAGAGACCAATGCAGATAATGGTGTAGATGCCATAGATACTACAGTGAATTATAATAACATTGTACAAGATGCTCAGACACTTTATGTAAGAGTAGAAAGTGCAACAATAGCTACAGACTGTGCAACGATTGTGGAGTTAGATTTAATTGTAGAGCCAACACCACAACTAGTAGCGCCAACGCCATTAGAGGTTTGTGATGATATCTCAGCAGATGGATTTGCGACCTTCGATTTAACCACTAAGGCAAACGAAATATTAAACGGTCAAGATCCAACGCAGTATATTGTAAGCTATTATGAAAGTGAAGCAAATGCATCCACCGGATTGAATCCTATAGCTAATCCTTTAGCTTATACCAATACAGACGATTTTAATCAAATCATTTGGGTACGTGTAGAAGATAATACTACAGTAGAAGGCTGTTACAAATTAATAGCCTTAGAATTAATTGTTAATGCATTACCTGTTTTAGTAACACCAGCACCTTTAGAGTTGTGTGATGTAAACAACCCAGGAGATGAGCAAGAAGCTTTTATCTTAGAAGAAGCCAATGCCGAGATTTTAAATGGTCAAACAGGTATAACCTTAACGTATTACGAAACGCAATTAGATGCAGCTAATGGAACCAACCCAATCGTAAGTCCTTATACGAATCTAAGTAATGCTCAAACGATTTTTGTAAGAGCTCAAAACGATATTACGGGTTGTTACAATACGGTAACCGTAACCCTAAGAGTTAACCCAATACCATCACCAGAAGCATCACCAGACCCAATAGAGGTTTGTGACGAAGACAATGATGGATTTGCTGAGTTTGATTTAGAGATTCGTACCGTAGAAATCACTAACGGAGAATCGGATGTTGTAATTACTTATCACGAAACTCAGACCGATGCGGAAATGGGGGATAATCCAATTACGGGATTATACACAAACATCGTTGCAAACAATCAAATCATTTATGTGCGTTCAGAGAACACTATAACAGGTTGTTATAGTCTCACAGAAAACACACTAGAGCTTATTGTACATCCAGCACCAGAAGTGCCAATAGATATAGCACCTTATATCATATGCGATAGCGATAACGATGGTTTAGCCCAGTTTGATCTTACAACAAAGGATGCCGAAATTCTTAACGGTCAAGACCCAACTGCAGTAGTGTTAACGTATCATGTAAGTGCAGCAAATGCAGAAGACGGTAGTAACCCAATTATCAATGTTGGTAACTATACCAATAATGGTAATCCACAAGTTATTTATGTACGCTTATATGATCCAATTACAGAATGTTTCGATACAGGAATGTTTGAATTGAATGTAGCATTACCACCAGAGGCTATACAGCCAACACAGTTAAATGCCTGTGATGATTTAGGAGAAGTACCAGGTGATGAGATCACGGAATTTGACCTTACCTTAAAAGATGCAGAAATCACAGGCGGTAATGCGAGCTGGTCAGTTGCGTATTACGAAACGGCAGCAGATGCACAAGCTCAGGAAAATGTTATTCCAGACCCAACACAATACACCAATACGGCAATAAATGGATTAGCAGCCAATCCACAGACGCTTTATGCTGTAGTAACCGATACGGATACAGGTTGTGTAGATTTTGTGACTTTAACCATAAGAGTATTACCAAACCCAACGCCAACAGCGAGCGATTTATTACCAAACTTAGAGTTGTGTGATGATGTTAATACAGGAGACGGCTTAGAAGTGTTTGATTTAACAGAAAACGAAACACTAATACGTAACGGAGAAGCAGGAGTAAGTATAACGTACCATGAGACTGCAGAAGATGCCGATTCAGGAACCAACCCAATTCCAGATCCAACACAGTATACTAATACAAGTACACCAGAACAAGAGATCTATGTAAGGATGACTAAGGATGCTACCGGTTGTTATGCCTTAGTAGACTTTACGATTGTAGTGCATCCATTACCATCAGTAGTTGCTGTAACAGACTTTATACAATGTGAATTGAATACAGACGGATTTGATAACTTTGATTTAACAACTAAAGATGCAGAAATCTTAAACGGACAAGATGCCACACAATTTACAGTGAGCTATCATGAAAGTCTATTAGATGCAGAATTAGGAATGAATGGTATTGTAAGTCTATATCCTAACCTTAGTAACCCACAACAAATCTTTGTAACCATTACTAATACTATTACAGGTTGTTCAATCAGTACACAAAGTTTTAATATTGAAGTGCAAGAAGCGGCACAGGCCAATCCAGATATGGAAGCAATTCTTTTTGAAGCGTGTGATGATAATATGGAAACGGATGGGGATACGACAAACGATAGTAGACAGTTTGATTTGACATTTCAAGATGCAGAGGTCTTAGATGGTCAAGATCCTTTAAATTATATTGTAACGTATTACGCGACAGAAGAGGATGCTAATAATAAGGTGAATCCATTACCAACGTTGTATGAAAATGTCGTTAATCCACAAGTTATTTATGCAAGAGTAGATAATGACACACCAGATGTAGCAGGAGATGACACTTCTATATGTTATGCTATAGCCGAGGTGACTTTACAAGTTAATCCATTACCAGAGTTTGGTTTTAATCAGAGTTATACCTTATGTTTAAATACCAATGGGTCAGAAGTCTTAGATCCATTAGTCTTAGATACAGGCTTATCAGCCACAGCATATAGTTTTGAGTGGAGTTATAATGGTACGGCAATCGTAGGGGAAACAGGACCAAGTATAATGCCAACCCAAGGAGGAACTTATAGTGTAAAGGTAATTAATGACAGTACGTTTTGTGAGAGTGAATTAAGTACAGAGGTTATAGTAAGTGAGCCACCAGCACTGGTTATCGATTTACTAACACAAGCATTTGCAGAAAATCATGTTTTACAAGCTACGGCAAGTGGAAGTGGAGATTATGAATACAGTTTAGATGGAGGAGCATGGCAAGATGAGGGGCTTTTCACTAATGTATCTGCAGGCCAACATCATATTACGGCAAGAGACAAAAATGGTTGTGGTTTAACAACAGAACCAAAGTTTGTTATTGACTATCCATTGTATTTTACACCTAATGGAGATGGTAAAAATGAAACTTGGAACATCGAAGGTATTGGAAGTAGTGCAAAAATTTATATATTTGACCGTTACGGAAAATTATTAAAACAATTGAGTCCAGATGGAAACGGTTGGAACGGAACGTTTAATGGTAATGCTATGCCAACGAGTGACTACTGGTTTACAGTAGAATACAACGAACCAATAACTAATGAACGTAAAGAATATAAAGCCCATTTTACCTTGAAACGATAAAAAATTATGAAATTAAAAAAGTATTGTTTAGTAGCATTTATAGCTTTTTTGGCAAATTTTAGTTTTGCCCAAGAGGGAATTCCTATTTATTCGGATTATTTAACGGATAATTATTATTTAATTCACCCCTCTATGGCTGGTGTTGCTAATTGTGCCAAAATAAGGCTAACAGCAAGGCAACAATGGTTTGGTGTTGATGATGCACCAAGTGTTCAAACATTAAGTATGAATGGAAGATTAGGTGATTCTCCTGTTGCGATTGGAGGAATTCTTTTTAATGACGCAAATGGTTACCACTCAACAGTTGGTGGTTATGCAACATTTGCTTATCATTTAATGTTTTCAAGAAATGAGATTGACTTAAATATGTTGTCATTTGGTTTAAGTGCTGGATTTCTTCAGTATAAATTAGATGAAACAAGTTGGTTAGTTCCAGGTGAGCCTTTAGATGATGCTGTTGGATATATAGTACAAAGTGATACTAACTTTAATATTGACTTCGGTTTTTCTTATCATTTTATAGATTTTTATGCCCATTTTACAGCTAAAAATATTTTAGATAATGAAGGTATTAACTGGAATCGTATAAGTGGTTTCGAATTTAAAAATCTAAGAACTTATTTACTTTCTTCAGGTTATACTTTCAGTAAGTTTGGTAGTGAGTGGAGTTATGAGCCTTCTTTAATGTATATGTATAGAGATGCGACAAAAGAATCATCTATTGATATCAATGCTAAAGTTTATAAAGAAATGGATTTTGGTAAAGTTTGGGGTGGTTTATCTTATAGAAGAAGTTTAGATGGTGCAGAATTTCAAGATGGATCTGGTGTTAGTAACCAAAAGCTACAGTACATTACTCCATTTTTAGGAATTGATTATAACAATTTTGTGTTTGCTTATACGTATTCTTATCAAGCAAATACTGTAAACTTTAATACAGGTGGTTTTCATCAATTAACTCTTGGTTTCAATTTTAATTGTAGAAGAGAGAAATATGAATGTAACTGTCCTGCGGTAAATTAATAGTATATTTTTTATATATAAAAAAGGCTCAATGTAAATTGAGCCTTTTTCTTTTTACTTATTATTCCCATTTATAATTTTTCTTTTCGGCTTGAGTTTTTAATGCTTTTATCATAGCCGTTTCTAAATTGTTTGTAGCATCATTACTTTGTTGTGTAACAAAATTCCGACGTTTTATATTTAATGCAACAATTTGATCTTGAAGTTTGTTACGCTCTTTAGATTTCTTTTCAATAAAGGACTTAATTTCAGATTCAGATTTCCCTTGTAATTCTTTTGGTAGTTGTTTGTTATCTAGCGCTTCATAAGAAAAATCTTTTTCTTTTTCGGCATCTACCAAATCCCAAGAGCTGTTTTTGTACAGACGAGAACTTTTACTAACGGTTCTGCTCACTGCATTTGCTTTATTATAGCTTCTTGCATTTGAATCTTGTTCTGCTTGCATTTCCATTTTGGCTCTACCAGCACTTCCATAAGCAATATAGGTTTGATTTAATTTTTCATTGAGTTCTAAAATTTCGTCATCGTAAGGTGAAGCAATATGAATAGTTGCTTCATTATGATTAATTGCCATATAATTTCCATGTGTTAAATCGGCTCCATCTTTCCATTTGGTTGAAATCCCTTGGTTATAATCGCCACAGAAAATAGTATTGACGGTTACATCATTATTGTGTGCGAGCTTTGATGCCTCTTTATAACTTACATTTCCTTGTGAATACGGCTCGTTTCCTGCAATGAAAATAAGCTTTAGATCATTATTACTACTTCCCCATTCTAATTGATTGAGCGCAGTTTCAATTACTTTTCCGCAGTACTCATTACCTCCATTTGTAGTTAATGAAAATAATGATTTTGAAATTTCATCCAAATCATCACTAAAAGCAATAACTTGTCTTAAATAACCTTCTTCTACGTTAAGGTTATCGTTGCCGTATTCGTAAAGTGCGATTTTAAGATTAGGACTTTTATCTTCACACTTAGCATAGGATAATTCATTTACAATCTTCCAAAGTTGTGCTTTGGCTTGGTCTATTAAACCATCCATACTATTGCTGGTGTCTAATAATAAAGCGACTTTAATTTCTGGGTTTTTATTTTTTGAAGTTGTTTTAATTACTATTTCAGAGATTGCTAAATCTTGAGTTCTATTTTTTGAATTTGCATTGCAAGCCAAAAGTGATACTAAGCTCACAGCAAGGATTAAAGTTTTAAATGGAGTTTTCATATGTTTTATTTTTTAGTGTTTAGTTCTTTAACATCAATAGTGCCGTTTGGAGAAATTACATAATACTTATGGTCTATTTTTGTTTCTACCTTAGGGGTTTCTTTTTTCTCTTTAGGTTTAGGGGTAAAAACAAGTTTTATATTCATACCTATTTGAACAACAGGTTCTAAAATAGAAGGATTAATAACCACATCGTAATTTTCGTAAGTCAAGGGCTGGTAATAGTATGAGGTTTGTTTTTTTGCTGTTGTAATACCTTTATTTTTATCTAAAGCTTCAACAGAAACGCTATTGTAAGCTTGGTAGCTTTGGTAGAAATCTTTTGGGAAATAACAATATTTATCATCTGCAATTGCTACATCATAAGTCGCCATGTCAAAGCCTAAAGCTTGATAATAATTTTTTTTCTCATCGATAAGTTTTAATAATTCATCTTGAAGGTTTTTATAAACCTCCTGAATGTTGTCAATGTAATAATCAACCTTAACTAAATTATAAACTTCGCTTTGCGCACAGGCTTCTAAAATAGATTCAAATTGATTGGTTTTTGTAAATTGAATGTGAATATTTTGTTGTAATTCAAAGCCTTTAGGAACTTCGGTATATGTTTTACTGAATAATTTTTTTGTGACTTCGACTTCGTAAATAGGAATGAACGAAATGACATCAATAGCTATATTTTTTTGAGTAATGCCTTTAGCATTTAAACGATATTTAATACTGTCTATACGTTCTTTCATTAATTGGTTTGTCTTTTCTGCAGAAGGTCCCATTTGAGAGAGGTTAAAAATGGCAGTATATGTTGTGGCACTAGCATTTTGTAATGCTTTTACATCTACTGTTAATACATTGCTTGGGTAAAGTGTTTGGTTTATTTGTTGCTGAACCGCTGGATTGTAGATTTTGGCATTTCCAGAGCTTAAAATATTTTGTCTCGAAATGTCGCTTGTAATTTCATTATAATTCCCTCTGTGTTGTGCAGAAATAGTAATGCTACTTATGAGCAAAAGCACTAATCCTAAATTGATTGTTTTCATGTTTAATATTGTTTTTTGATTTATGGGTAAAGCTCTGTCTAAAAAACAGTGCTAAAAAACAAGAATGCGTAAAGAGGGCTTTTGGCTGAGTAAAACCGACGACCTATTTAGTAGCCTAGGCTTTTTATTAGTAAAAAAGGTCTCACTTCTAAACGGTCCATTTTTTGAAACCAAATAAAGTATGTAAGTTTAGTCCAACAAATAAATTGTGTAAGTGAAAATATCTAGAACATATTGTTTTCTATTATTGTTTTGCCTAGTAGGATTTTTATCCTTTGGACAGCAAAATGAAACAAGCAAAAGAACTAATGAGGCTGTGTTTTCCATTAGAGGCTCAGTCTATGAAAAAAGTTCACATACACCTTATCGTGACGTTGAGATATTAGTGAATGGCGGGAAATACACAAGAACTAATTTTGATGGAACATTTAATGTAATGGCCAAGATTGGTGATGAGTTAATTATTAGCCATAAAGATTTTGAAACCATATATTATACCATAAAGTCCAACGAACGTATTACGATTGAAGTTATAGATTCTAAACAGTCTGGCTTACGTTCTAAGCTTAAAGGGGATTTTAAACGCTTTAATCAAATGATTGATTCTGCAGATGCCTATCTCAAAAAAGATGCAGAAAAGAGTATTAAGTTTATTGGTAATGCCTTAAATGTAGATATTAATACAGAACAAAGTGCAGAAGCGTATGAGTTGTTAGGAGATATATATAGACATTGGAAACAGTTTGATTTGGCAATTTCTGCGTATAAAATTAGTCTTCAAAATGCAAAGACATCTTCTGCTCAGTTAAAATTAGCAAAGTCTTATCTTGATAATGATGATTTTACAACAAGTCTTTCTACATATAAAACGATGGATCAAAAATCGTTACCTAATTATGATAGGGTAGTTTGGTTTGAAGGTGTTGGTGATGCTTATGTAAAAATTAAGGATTATACTAAAGCTATTACGGCTTACGAAGATGGATTAGAGGTGGCTAACAAACACCTAATAGCACCAAAAGTTACCGACTTAAATTCTAAAATAGCACAGGTTTATAGTATTCAAGGACAGACGAATAAGGCAAAAAGTTACTTTAGTAATTCTTTAAAATTAGCAGAAAAAGAGAATAAAAAAAGGGCTGTTGAAGAGCAAGTGAAAGTGGCCGAATTTAATAGTGATAATGCAGATTACGAAAGTGAAATTGTATTAAGGAAATTGGCTATAGAAGGGATAAAAGACATTGAAAATGATTCAGTTATAAGTAATGAAAGCCCTATTACTTCTCAAAAGCAAAATTATAAAATTGGTAATGCGTATTTGTTAAGTAATGATTTAACTAAAGCTATACCATATTTAGAAAAAAGTAGGGAAGAGGCTGGCGAAAAAGGCGATTTAGATGTAAAATTAGATGCAACTCGTAAGCTATCTGAAGTTAATGCTAGATTAGGAAATACTGAAAAAACGATAGCTTATAATGACGAGTATAAAGATGTTGTAGATGAATTATACGCTAAAAAAATTCAGAAAATTTCCCAAGCAGCGCGTTTTAGCCGAAATATTGCTGAACAACAAAATAGAATAACATCTTTAGAAAGTGATCGCGCCTTATCTAAGAGTACTTACGAGTTAACGCAAGAACGAAACAAGAGTCAACAACTCATTATTTATTCGTTAATAGGTGGTTTGGTATTACTTTTAATTACAGGTTTTTTAATGTTTAAATATATAAAGCAACAACGCTTAGCAAATAATTTGTTGGCCTTAAAATCGTTACGAAGTCAAATGAATCCGCATTTTATTTTTAATGCGTTAAACTCTGTGAATACCTTTATAGCAACAAATGATGAACGTACTGCTAATAAATATTTGTCAGATTTCTCACAATTAATGCGTGCGGTTTTGGAGAATAGTGAAGAGGATTTTATTCCATTGAAAAAAGAAATAGAATTATTGAATTTATACACCAAGTTAGAGCATTTTAGGTTTCAAGATAAATTTGATTATGCTATAGATGTCGATGAAACCATAGATGTTGAAGAATTCCAGATTCCACCAATGCTATTACAACCGTACATCGAAAATGCGGTATGGCATGGTTTGCGCTATAAAAAAGATAAAGGGCATTTGCATATTCATATTCAGCCAAAATCTAAAGACGAAATAACCATCACTATTTCAGATGATGGAATTGGAAGGGAGCGTTCTAAAACTTTGAAAACAGACCATCAGAAAAAGCAAAATTCTAAAGGAATGACTAACATTAAAAAACGTGTTGCCATTTTAAATGAAATGTATAAAGATAAAGTAGATGTAACGATTGCTGATTTTCAAGAATTGGAAGATGCAGGAACAAAAGTAGTCGTAACCTTAAAAAAGGATTAAAATGTCACATTGAATACAGTCAAAGTGCATTATTTAATAGAAGTATAATTAAAAAGATTACTGCTTTCGCAGGAAATGAATATGAAATTAAACGCCATAATAGTAGAAGACGAAGAAAATAGCAGATTAATTCTAAGGAATTATTTGACGAAGTATTGTCCTAATATTTCAATCCTAGGTGAAGCTGCTAATGTTGAAGAAGCCTTAGTGTTAATTAGAAATAATGATTTAGACGTAGTGTTCTTAGATGTAGAAATGCCTTATGGTAATGCCTTTGATTTATTAGATAAAGTTGGAGATGTTAATTTTGAAACCATATTTGTAACCGCTTATAACCATTATGCCATTGATGCGTTAAATGCACATGCGTCTTATTATTTAATGAAACCCATTTCTATTGATGAGTTGATAAAGGCTGTAGATTATGTAACAGAAATTAGAACAAAGGAAGATGCATTGCAAGATCAAGTTTTAGTGCCAAAAACGAATGTTGTGAGTGGTAAAATTACCATTCCACAACAAGATGGCTTCGAAGTTATAGAAACAGCAGACATTATGTATTGTAAAGCTGATGATAACTACACCGAAATATATCTAAACAATAACAAGAAGAAACTTGTGAGTAAAACTTTAAAGTATATTGAAGAAAGTTTAAAAGACTCCAATTTTGCTAGAGTCCACAAAAGTTACTTAGTCAACGTCAATGAAATAGTGAAATATGTAAAAGGCAAAGGCGGAAGTGTGGTCTTAAGTAATGGTAAAGAGATTATGGTATCAGCTTCAAAGAAGTCTGACTTGTTGTCTTATTTTAAGTAACCAATCCCTTTGGAAAAAGGAAGCTCATGAATCAAAATATAATCAGGTTTTTAAGATTTTCGATTGGGCTCAAACTGACAGTGTTTTTAAACCGTTAATTCTACAACCGACCCTTCGTTAGCTCTTACATTAAAAACCGTATTATCTTCAAAAATGAAATATTGTCCTTTAATACCAACTAATTTTCCAGAATAATTTGGAGTTTTACTTAGATTAAGGCTTTTAGGTTTTAAAGGGTATTGTTCTACAGGAAAATGTATGTGTGTTTCAGAATTGTTTTCAATAAAATAGGGTTGTGCTTCTTCAGGAATGTATGGTTTTAATTTTTGTCTCCATGCTAACAAATCTTCATCTTTAATATCATTTTTTAGCATAGTTCGCCAATTGGTCTTATCAGCAACATGATCTTTTAAAGCAACTTCAGTAATGCCTGCTAAATAGCGGTTGGGTACTTCTACAATTTCAACAGCTTCATGAGCGCCTTGGTCAATCCAACGTGTTGGTACTTGACTTTTTCTAGTTACTCCAACTTTTACGTTACTAGAATTGGCTAAATATACAATATGTGGTTGCAATTGCACTTTTTTCTCGTAGTCTAAATCTCTATCTTCTTTGTCTAAATGTGCTGTACTTAATTCTGGTCGCATTATCCAATCTCCTGCAAGTGGTTTGTCAAAAAAGCAAGTTTTACAAAAGCCTTGGCGGTAAATAGGCCTGTCTAATCCACAGCTTAAACATTGATGTCCAACAAGTTTTATGTCAATGGTTTTGTTTAATAATTGATTCACGTGAATAAAATCATGTTTAAAGACCAAATAGTATTGAATTGGCTCTAAAAATTCAGTTTGCATTTTTGTGAGGACTCCTGTGTAAACCATGAAAGAATTTTAGTATTTTTAGCATTCATTTATCTCGTAAAGATAGCCAATCTATGCCAATTCCTATTGTAAATTCTATAGCTTCATGGTTTTTGAAAAAACGATTCCATCAAATTGAACTGTTTTTAAAATACCCAAACGAAGTACAGAATGAATTGCTTTTTAGCTTGTTAAAAGTAGCAAAAGACACAGAAATTGGTAGAAAATATGACTTTGATTCTATAAAAACGTATAGAGAATTTAACGAACGTATACCAATTGTAAATTACGAAGAGTTTCAACCTTTAATAGAACGTTCGCGTAATGGCGAACAAAATATTTTCTGGCCTAGACCTATAAAATGGTTTGCTAAGTCTAGCGGAACGACTAACGCAAAAAGTAAATTTATTCCTGTAAGTCTCGAATCTTTAGAAGATTGCCATTATGCAGCAAGCAAAGATTTATTATGTATGTATTTAAATAATAATGAAGATGCACAGTTGTTTACAGGTAAAAGCTTAAGATTAGGTGGTAGTAAAGAATTATACAAAGAGAACGGCACTGTATTTGGAGATTTAAGTGCTATTCTTATAGATAATATGCCGTTTTGGGCAGAATTTAGCAGTACACCTAGTAATAGAGTGTCGCTAATGAGCGAATGGGAGACTAAGATGCAGGCTATAGTTGAAGAAACTATAGAGGAAAATGTAACAAGTCTTGCAGGTGTACCATCTTGGATGCTAGTTTTACTTAATAATGTACTAGATAAAACAGGAAAGGACAGTCTTTTTGATATTTGGCCTAATCTAGAAGTTTACTTTCATGGTGGAGTAAATTTTAATCCTTATGTAGAACAGTACAAGGCTATTTTACCTTCTAATAAATTTAGATATTACGAAATATATAATGCCTCTGAAGGCTTTTTTGCTATTCAAGATCAAAACAGTTCTAGTGATTTATTGTTGATGCTAGATTATGGTATTTTTTATGAGTTTATTCCAATGGACGCCTATGGTACCGAAGCACAAATCGTGATTCCGTTGAGTGATGTACAATTAAATACTAATTATGCTGTGGTTATTACAACTAATGCAGGATTGTGGAGATACAAAATTGGAGATACGATTCGATTTGTAAGTCTGAGTCCGCATAGAATTAAAGTGACAGGCAGAACTAAACATCATATCAATGCTTTTGGTGAAGAATTAATTATAGAGAATGCCGAAGAAGCTTTTAAAAGTGTATGCAAACGTACATCAGCAGAAATAGTAGATTATACTGCTGCACCAATTTTTATGGAAGGTAAAGAAAAAGGTGCACATGAGTGGATTATTGAGTTTAAAACTCCGCCTAAAAACATGTCTTATTTTGAAGAGTTATTTGACAATGCTTTAAAAGCTTTAAACTCTGATTATGAGGCTAAGCGTTTTAATAACATGACGTTAAATAAACCAACCATTCATAGTGCAAGACCCAATTTGTTTTATGATTGGTTAAAAGAAAATGATAAACTTGGTGGCCAACATAAAGTCCCTCGATTATCTAATAATAGAGTTTATTTAGAAGAATTATTACATCTCAATACCCAATAAATTGGCTTTGGTGCCCATAAAATAAGCACAACAACGGTTTATCCTGAAAAAAAACACAAAAAAACGGTATAACGAAAATTACTTGTGTTTTACCTAATAATTAAAGCGAACACGCCTTACTTTGAGTGTGGCTTATATCTTAGCTAAAAATTAATGTGCTATTAACTTTTACAATCCCTTAACATATATTGCTAGCAATATTATATTAATCAATCCCGAACTAAAAAAACCACAATTTCAATATTAGAAATTGTGGTTTTTTATTTTAAAAGTAATACTAACTTAAGATACGGCCTTCAACTTCTTTAATGTTGATTTGTTTAATCTATCCTCAGCATAAGCCTTAGTTATGTTTAATTTTGTTTCACCAGAACCAGGCAATTCAAACATCGCTTCAGTTAAGATTTCTTCGCAAAGCGATCTTAAACCACGAGCTCCGAGTTTGTATTCAATAGCTTTTCCTACAATATAATCTAAAGCGCCATCTGTAATGGTAAAATTAACATCATCCATTTCAAACAGTTTTTTGTATTGTTTAATAATGGCATTTTTAGGTTCTGTTAAGATTGCTCTTAAGGTTTTAGCATCTAAAGGATCCATGTAAGTTAATACAGGTAAACGACCAATTATTTCAGGAATTAATCCAAAATCTTTTAAATCCTTAGGTATAATATATTGTAAAATGTTATCCTTATCAACACTTTCTTTATTTATAGAACTATAACCAATAGCTTGCATGTTTAAACGTTTGGTAATAACACGTTCAATACCATCGAATGCTCCACCAGCAATAAATAAAATGTTTTCGGTATCTACTTCAATAAATTTTTGATCTGGATGCTTACGACCTCCTTTTGGAGGTACATTAACTACAGTACCTTCTAAAAGTTTTAATAAAGCTTGTTGTACGCCTTCTCCAGATACATCTCTAGTAATTGATGGATTATCGCTTTTACGAGCAATCTTATCAATTTCGTCAATAAAAACGATGCCGCGTTGTGCTTTTTCAAGATTGTAATCTGCAGCTTGTAATAAACGTGTTAAAATGCTCTCCACATCTTCACCTACATAACCAGCTTCTGTTAACACTGTTGCATCAACAATTGCAAGAGGTACATTTAGCATTTTAGCAATAGTCTTTGCCATTAATGTTTTTCCTGTACCTGTTTGCCCAACCATTATGATATTACTTTTTTGTATTTCAATATCATCTTCTGTTGGTGCTTGTAATAAACGTTTATAGTGATTATAAACTGCAACAGACATTACACGTTTGGTGTTTTCTTGTCCAATAATATATTCATCTAAAAAGCCCTTAATTTCTTTAGGCTTTCTTAGCATTAATTCTGCACTTAATTCAGAATTACCAGTTTGTTTGGATTCTTCTATTACAATACCATGTGCTTGCTCAATACAACGATCACAGATGTGTGCATCTAAACCTGCAATAAGTAAGCTGGTTTCTGGCTTTTTCCTACCACAAAATGAACATTCTAATTCTTCCTTTGCCATCTTCAATGTTTTTAATTCTTGCTAAAGCAAGAATCTTAAATTTTACGTTTAATTAATTAGTCGAAAGTAGTTATAATTACTTTCGTTCTAAAATTTCATCAATCATTCCGTAGTCTAAAGCTTCTTGAGAGCGCATCCAGTAATCTCTATCAGAATCTTTTTCCACTTGTTCAATAGATTTTCCAGAATGTTTAGCAATTACGGCATATAATTCTTCTTTAACTCTAATGGTTTCTTTTAAAGCAATTTGCATATCGCTTAATTGACCTTGAGTTCCGCTACTTACTTGGTGAATCATTACACGAGAATGCTTTAATGCAGAACGTTTTCCTTTTTCTCCAGCACATAATAATACCGCTGCCATTGAAGCCGCAATTCCTGTACATATAGTTGCTACATCTGGTTTTACAAATTGCATTGTGTCATAAATACCTAAGCCTGCATATACAGAACCTCCTGGTGAATTGATATAAATTTGAATATCCTTTGAGGCATCAGTACTTTGTAAAAATAGTAACTGTGCTTGGATTATATTGGCTACTTGGTCGTTAACACCTGTGCCTAAAAATATAATACGATCCATCATTAAACGCGAGAATACATCAAAAACAGCGATGTTCATCTGACGTTCTTCAATAATATTAGGCGTCATGTTAGAAGGGTACATGCTCTCGATAATCTTAGAGTAGTAATTGCTATTAATACCTTGGTCTTTTATTGCAAATTTTTCAAATTCTTTTCCGTAATCCATATGAATTTTAATTCTTTTAATTAATGTTTTTTCAATAAAGCACTGCTACTGTGCTCAGTGTGATATTAGTTTTTTATGAAAAATATATTCCAAAAAAAAGCGTAAAATTTTTACATTTTACGCCTTAAAGATACTAATAATTTTTAGGTTACCGTTTTAACGTTAACCACATTTTAAGGTTTTAAGGCTAAGCCTTAATATTTTTAAAATTAGCTATAGAATTCTTTTACAAAATCATCATAAGTGATGTCTTTGGTTTTAATATTAGCTTCAGTTTTGTATAAGTTTAATAACTTCTGACTCATTAATTGCTCAGACATACGCTTTACTTCGTCTTGGTTTCCTAAGATACGAGCTGCAATGTCTTCTAATTCTTTATCTGAAGGATTCATTTGACCAAACTGAGCCATCTGACCTTTAATCATTTCCATAGCATAAGACTTTAATTCTTCAAACTGAACTTGTAGCTTGTGCTCTGTGATTAATTTACCTTCAATAAGTTGGTAGCGCATGCTTTTTTCAGACTTTTCGTATTCTTCTTTAGCTTGCTCTTCAGTCATTTCTTCTTCACCTGCAGTTTGCATCCATTTTTGTAAGAAGCTTGCTGGTAAATCGAATTTTGTGTTTTCGATTAAGTTTTCGGTAACATCATTTAGCAATTTCTGATCACCTTGTTGTGCAAATTGCTTTTCTGAATCTTCCTTTATCTTATCTTTTAATTCTGTTACTGATGTTACAACTCCTTTTCCGAATAATTTATCAAATAACTCTTGATCTAAATCTGCTAATTCACGTTCGTTAATTTCAGTGATTGTAAAATTCACATCAATATCTAAACCATGAGCATCATCGTGAGATACCTTTAAGAAGGTCATTAAGTCATGATCATCGTTAAATAATCCTTTTGTTTTTAGTGAAATAACATCGCCAACTTTTGCTCCCATAAATTTCTTAGGATTTGTTTTTCCTTTCAATTTATCTAAAGTAAGCATTGTAGAATTATCGATTTCTTTTTCTTCGTTTGTAAACGTTCCTGTAATTTCAGAATCTTTTGTTACTTCGCTTTGAGAAACAATTTTACCATATTGCTTTTGGATGTTTTCAACTTGATCGTTGATCATCTTGTCATCTGCCACAATATTATAATGCGTTATTGCTTTCTTACTTTTTAGATTTACATCGAATTCTGGTGCTAAACCTAATTCAAATTCAAAAGTAAATGCCTCAGCATCCCAATCTAAATCGTCTTGAGCTTTTGGTAACGGGTTACCTAATACATCTAATTTTTCTTCAACTAAATACTTACCTAGAGCATCTTGTAATAATTTATTTACTTCATCTACTAAAACCGCTTTACCATATTGCTTCTTTACCATTCCCATTGGTACGTGACCTTTTCTAAAACCAGGAATGTTTGCAGACTTACGGTAATCTACTAATATTTTTTCTACTTTATCGCTGTAATCTTCTTTGGCGATATCAACTTTTACAACTGCATTTAATGCGTCGATGTTTTCTCTTGTAATATTCATTTTCTTGAAACTAAAATTGGGCTGCAAAAATACAATATTTTTTACAACCCAACAATAGTTTTAAGCGTTTGTATATCAGCTACTTTTTGTCGTCTTTTAAAAAGGATTGTAGCAATGATTGTAAGATAGATAGCAGAATACTAAATAATATGGCTGTCCAAAAACTTGAGACACTAAATCCGTCTACAAGTTTATCTGCTAATAGAATGATGAGGGCATTGATGACTAATAAAAAAACACCCAAAGTCATAATGGTAATTGGTAAGGTAAGGATAACTAAAAAAGGTTTTACCAGCAAATTAAGAATTGATAAAACTACAGCGACAATAATAGCCCCAACATAACCATCTACATGGACTCCATTGAGTATGTTAGCCAAAACAAAAACAGCTAAGGCGTTTAGTAAAAGTCTAATCAGTAAATTCATAATTTCAATATTTAATTAAGTTTACCTAAGATACAAAATTCATCACAGCTTTGTAAAACTCTTTAGGGTTTTCTGCGTGTAACCAGTGTCCGGCGTTAGAGATTGTTGTAATTTTAGAATTTGGAAAATGGCGATGAATTATAGTTTCATCTGCTTCTCCAATATATTCTGAGCGATCACCTCTCAAAAACAACGTGTCTTTTTGAAAGGTTGCATGTATAGGAAGTGCTTCTCCTACCTCAGAAACGTTTGCTTTTAAAACGTCTAAATTAATACGTAAACCTAATTGTCCTTTTTCTATCCAGTATAAATTTTTGAGTAGAAACATACGAGTTCCAACTTCGTGAACATAATTACTTAATGCTTTGTCTGCTTCGCCTCTGGTTTTGAGTTCTGAAAAGTTTAATTGACTTAAGCCTTCTAAAATGGCATCATGATGTACAGGGTAATAACGTGGAGAGATATCAGCGACAATAAGGTTGTTTACTAACTCAGGGTATTTAGTAGCAAAAAGCATTGCTGTTTTTCCACCCATAGAATGGCCTAATAAAACAACCTCTTTTAGGTTGTTGGTTTTGCAATAGGTTTTTAAATCTTCAGCCATTACGTCGTAATCAAATTCTTCAGAATGAAAGCTACGACCATGATTACGTTGGTCTACAAGATGAACTTCAAAATTAGCTTCAGAAAATTGTTTGGCTAGGGTTTTCCAATTGTCACCCATTCCTAAAAATCCGTGTAGAATTATAAATGGTTTTCCTTCTCCTATTATATTTGAGTGTAAATTCATGTTTTTGAGTTTGAAGTTTCTTTAAACGTCGTGTTTTTAGCTTATTTTATTTCAGTTTTTCTAAATACATCCCAATAACATTTTCAATACCTAAGTATAGACTTTCGGCAATTAAAGCGTGTCCAATAGAAACTTCCAGCAAACCCGTTATGTTTTCTTTAAAGAATTTAATATTATCTAAAGATAAATCATGTCCTGCGTTAATACCAAGTTGCATGGTATTTGCTAAACCAGCACATTCCATATAAGGGTTTATGGCGTCTTTGTTTCCTAAGCTATATTGATGAGCAAAAGCTTCAGTGTAAAGTTCTATACGGTCAGTTCCGGTTGCTTTTGCACCTTCTATTTGGTGTAAATCAGGATCTACAAATATGGATGTTCTGATGCCGTTACTTTTAAATTCCTTAATTACTTCAATTAAAAAATCTTTATGTTTTATAGTATCCCAACCTGCATTAGAGGTAATTGCATCTACAGAATCAGGTACCAAGGTAACTTGTGTTGGCTTAATTTTTAATACCATATCTATAAATTTGGGGATAGGATTCCCTTCAATATTATATTCTGTGTAAACTTCTGGTTTCAGGTCGTAGGCATCTTGGTAGCGAATATGTCTTTCATCTGGTCTTGGGTGAATGGTAACACCTTCAGCTCCAAAACGCTGTACGTCTTTTGCAAACTGAACGACATTTGGTACATCACCTCCACGACTATTTCTTAGCGTAGCTATTTTATTTATATTAACACTTAATTTGGTCATTTTATTAGATTTTCTATTACAAAAATACAGAACTCAACCTTACTTTTTGGTTTAACCGAAAAGTTTCAGCTCTGTGGTAAAGTATTTTTTTTTGATTATGGTTTAGTTGCGAGTATAAAAAATGTAAAGTTATAATGTAAAATGGTAATTTTGTAAATTGAAGAAAAAGTAAAGCTAAGCTCTAAAAATGAGCACAAGCTTTTTGTGGTTATTTTTGATTAATTTGCAACTTATTTAATATTGTATAATGGAGCTTCAAGATTTTGTAATAAATGATATAAAACCGTTGAGTATTACTGATAAAGTAAGCGATTTAAAATTGCTTTTTAATCAGTTAACATATTCACATATTCCTATTCATAAAGATGGTGTGTATATGGGATGTGTTTCAGAAACTGACGCGCATTGTTTTGAAGGTGCTAATTCTATTAGTGACTGTAATTATGCTATAGAAGGTTTTTTTGTAAGGCCAACGACTATTTGGTTAGATGTGCTCGAAGCGTTTGCACAAAACGATTCTAATATTATGCCCATCTTAGATCAAAACAATAAATATCTTGGTTATTATGAGTTAAATGATATCATTCATTTGTTTAATGAAACACCTTTCTTTGCAGAGCCAGGCGGTATTTTAATTGTTGAAAAAGGAATTAACGATTATTCGTTTAGTGAAATCAGTCAGATTGTAGAGTCTAACAACGCTAAATTACTAGGCGCTTTTATTTCTAAAATGGATAGCGATTTAGTGAGGATAACGGTAAAAATTGGTAACGCTAGTATTAATGACGTTATTCATACTTTTAGACGTTATAGTTATAATATTATTTCAGGTCATGAAGAGGATTCTTATATCGAAAGTTTAAAAGATCGCTCGCAATATCTCGATAAATACCTAAATATGTAATTATGAAGGTAGCAATTTACGGGCAGAATTATGTAAAAGAAACAACTCAAGAAACAGTTCAGCAGCTTTTTAATTTTTTGTTATTAAAACATGCCACTGTTTTTTTTGAAAGTGAATTTTTAACAACTCAAAATACAGCCATTCAGAATAGTTCAGAAGTTAAAACATTTGACGAATTAGATACGAGTTATGATTTATTAATAAGTGTAGGAGGTGATGGTACTATATTAAGAGCTGTAACTTATGTGAGAGATTTAGGTATTCCTATAGTGGGAATTAATACAGGACGTTTGGGGTTTTTAGCAACGATACAAGTTGAAGATATTCAAACAGCTTTATCAGAAATATTTAGTGGTGATTATAAAATTTCTGAACGTTCATTATTAAGTGTCACAACTGATCCAGGACATAATGATGTCGTTAATACAAGTTTTGCACTTAACGAAATTGCATTAAGTCGAAAAAATACAACATCTATGATTACCGTTGAAACACATCTTAACGGTGAATATTTAACCTCATATTGGGCAGATGGACTCATATTATCTACGCCCACAGGTTCTACAGGATATTCTTTAAGTTGTGGTGGGCCAGTAATTGCTCCTGATGCAAATAATTTTGTGTTAACTCCAATAGCACCACATAATTTAAGCGCACGTCCTTTGGTTATTCCAGACAATACAACAGTAACCTTAAAAGTTAGCGGTAGAGAAGATCAGTTTTTAATGTCGTTAGATTCAAGGATTGTAACATTATCTAATACCACAACAGTTACTGTAAAAAAAGCAGATTTTGTTGTAAAAATGGTAGAACTACTAGACGAAACCTTTTTGGCAACACTCCGAAAAAAGTTGCTTTGGGGAGAAGATCGACGTAACTAAAGCTAAATAATACAATAAATACCTCTTTAAATTGTTAATGAGTAAGACAATTTGCATCAAATTGTTACACACAAATCTTAATTGTTATATTTGCAAACTTTGAAAAATTTATGAGGTATATTTTTCTAATTATTTTAAGTACTTTTATTATTAATAAGGCTGATGCTCAAATCTATGAGGTTGGTATATTTGCTGGTGGAAGTAATTTTATTGGAGATGTTGGTGCAACAGATTATATTTCGCCAAATCAACCTGCTTTTGGTATTGTTGCAAGATGGAATAGAAGTCCAAGGCATTCGTTTAGAGCTTCTTTAATATTTTCAGACTTAAAAGGGGTTGATGGAGAATCTGACGATCCTAGACGAAAACAACGTGGTTATCAGTTTGATACAAGTATATTGGAAATTTCAGCAGGAATGGAATTTACATTTTTAGATTTCGACTTACATTCGAGTGGTATGAAAGGTACACCATATTTGTATTCGGGTATTTCTCTAGCGAATCATGATAATTATTATTTTACTCCAACAGGTGAGTATATATCAGAAGGCACAAGTAGTTGGGCGGTAGGAATTCCTATGGCTTTGGGATATAAAACAAACATAGCATATCACCTTGTTTTGGCGGCAGAAATTGGTGCACGTTATACTTTTTCGGATGAGTTAGATGGAAGTGTTCCAGATTCTGTAGATAGAGAAGTATTTAGTTTTGGAAATACGAATAACACAGATTGGTATATGTTTACAGGAATTACATTAACTTACACCTTTGGAAGAAGACCATGCTATTGCAATTTTTAAATGAGTTTAAAAGATCAAATAAATAAAGAAAAGTTACCTAAACATGTTGCTATTATTATGGATGGCAACGGTCGTTGGGCAAAACAAAAAGGAATGTTACGCGCTATTGGTCATGAAAATGGGACAAAGTCAGTAAGACAAACCGTTGAAGCAAGTGCAGAGATAGGAATTAAAAACCTAACACTTTATGCTTTTTCTACAGAAAATTGGAACAGACCAAAGTTAGAAGTACAAACCTTAATGAAGCTTTTAGTAAAATCTTTAAAAAAGGAAATTAAAACACTTCAAGACAATAGTATAAAACTCTGTGCAATTGGTTGTTTGAGCGATTTACCTAAAAAAGCGCATCAAGAACTATTAGATGTTATAGAAAAGACAAAGGATAATAAAAATATGACATTAACTTTAGCATTAAGCTATGGTTCTCGTGAAGAAATTGTTAATGTTATTAAAGAATTGTCAGTTAAAGTTAAAAATAATATAATTTCTGCTGAAAGTATTGATGAATCCATTATAAATAAGCATCTTTACACGCAAAATTTACCAGACGTAGACCTGCTTATTCGCACAAGTGGAGAACAACGTATTAGTAATTTTTTGCTTTGGCAAATAGCCTATGCAGAATTATATTTTACAGATATTTTGTGGCCAGATTTTAGAAAAGAAGATCTATATGAGGCACTCATAAATTATCAAAATAGAGAACGAAGATTTGGAAAAACAAGCGAACAACTTACCTAATAAGACAGTATTGAAGTCATTTATTAAATTTATATGTACTGTATTACTATTTACAGTTTCATTTACCAGTAATGCTCAGGTTGAAGAAGGAGAAACCTATTTAATCAAAGAAATAATTGTTACAGGAAACACTAATTTTAGTGCACAAACTATAATTGCTTATTCTAAACTTAGAAAGGATGAAGAGGTACAAGTTGGTGGAGAGAAAATAGCTAATGCTGTTAAAACATTATGGAAATCTAATTTGTTTAGCAGTATAGATATCTATGTTACAAATATAGAAGGCAATACAGCAAACTTAGAAATTCATCTTAGTGATTTACCAGAACTTAAGGATATTACCGTTGAAGGTGTAAGAAAAGGAAAAAAGGAAGAGGTTATTGAAGAGAATAAGCTTAAGCCAGGTCTGAAAGTAACAGAAAACCTTATTGCTACAACTAGAAATTACCTTACCAATAAATATAAGAAAAAAGGATTTTTAAATACTAAAATAAAAATTAGTACGTCACAAGTTATTGACTCTGTAGAGAAAGAGCGTGTTAATATGCGCATTGATATAGACAGAGGCGAAAAAGTAAAAATTAAAACAATTAATTTTGAAGGTAATGAAATAATGGCCGATAAAAAGCTTCGTAGAGCAATGAAAAATACGAAGAAAAAGAATTTTATTCGACTTTTAAAACGTTCAAAATATATTGAAGATAATTTTAGAGAAGATCTTATAAGTGTAGTAGATTACTATAAAGAAAATGGTTATAGAGATGCTAGGATTATATCTGATTCTATTACCTATTTAGATAAGAAAAATATAGCTCTTAATATTAAAGTAGAAGAAGGTGAAAAATACACTTTTGGAAAAATTACTTTTGTAGGTAACACAGTATATACAGATCAGTATTTATCTAGTCTTCTTGGAATAAAAGAAGGAGATACATATAATGGAGTAGAGTTAAGAGAGCGTATTGCAGACGAAACTAATCCAGATGCTAATGACATAACCAATGCTTATCAGAATTATGGTTATATGTTCTCTACAATAAACCCTGTTGAAGTTAGTGCAGAAGGAAATGTAATAGATATGGAAATCCGTATCTCTGAAGGTAAACCAGCGTATTTTAATAATGTTACTGTAATTGGTAATGATGTTACAAACGACCATGTGGTTTATAGAGAATTAAGAACACGTCCTGGTATGCTTTACAGAAAAGCAGATATTATTAGAACCATTAGAGAGCTTGGACAATTAGGGTATTTTGACGCACAACAAATTTCACCAAATGTTAAAAATCCAAACCCTGTAGATGGTACCTTAGATATAGAGTATTCTGTTGTAGAGCAAGGATCTAGTCAGATACAGTTACAAGGTGGTTATGGTGGAGGAGGCTTCATCGGTACTTTAGGCTTATCGTTTAATAACTTTTCAATAAAGGATATCTTTAAGAAAGACGCTTATAAACCAGTACCAAGAGGTGATGGTCAGAGTTTAGCATTAAGACTTCAAGCAAGTCAGTTTTTTCAAACGTATAGCTTTTCATTTAGTGAGCCTTGGTTTGGTGGTAAAAAACCATTTCAAATGTCATCATCGCTTTCGCATTCAAGACAATTTTTATATGATTCGTCAACAGGAAATGCAGATAAAAGTAAACGTTTTAATATAACAGGATTAACCTTTGGTCTTTCAACAAGATTGTCAAAGCCAGATGATTACTTTTTGTTATCACAAGCCATAAGTTATCAGCATTATGATCTTCAGAATTACAACACCGGTTTATTTACTTTTGGTGATGGTACTTCTAATAACTTATCTTATACTATTGGATTAAGTAGAAACAACCTTTATAACGATCCAATTTTCCCAACGGGAGGTTCTAATTTTTCAGTATCAGCTAAGTTTTCATTCCCTTATTCATTAGTTAATGGTGTAGATTATGATGCTTTACAGGACGAAAGAGCAGAACAAAACGAAATAATTAGTGATTATCAATCAAATCCAAACCCTAGTTTACAAGAAACTACTTTATATAATAACGCCGCAGAAAGAATAGGTGAAATTGACCAAGAGCGTTTTAAATGGTTAGAGTTTTATAAAATTAAATTTAAAGCAGATTGGTATCAGGCTTTAACTAAAAAATTAATATTACGACCAAGTGTAGAGTTTGGGTTCCTTGGAGCTTATAATAATGCACGTGGTGTAATTCCTTTTGAGCGTTTCTTTGTTGGTGGTGATGGTTTAGGTAATTTTTCATTAGATGGAAGGGAAGTTGTGCAATTACGTGGTTATCCAAACCAGTCGTTATCATCAGAAGATGGAGGTTCAATCTATAATAAATTTTCTTTAGAATTAAGATATCCTATCACTTTAGGTGCACAAGCTAAAATTTATGCATTATCATTTTTAGAAGCAGGTTCATCTGTAAATGACTTTAAAGATTTTGATCCATTTAACCTTCAAAGATCTGCCGGTTTTGGACTGCGAATTTTTATGCCAGCCTTTGGTTTACTTGGGATAGACTTTGGTCATGCCTTTGATGAATCTCCATATGGAGCAACAGTCAAAAAATGGGAAACACACTTTATTATTGGGCAGCAATTTTAAGTTTGGCACGATATTTTCTAATAGCTAAACAAGGATTTCATCATGGTGTTAAAATTTTTAAGAATATATTTCGTTAAATTTGATGATTAGTAATACTAAAATGATAACACATTTGGTTTTACAAGTAAAATGTCTCAAAATACAAAAACAAAAATGATGAAATTTAAAGTTCTTTTTTTACTAGCAACAATAAGCCTGTTGAGCTTTACTGCAAATGCCCAGCGTGGAGTAAGAATAGGTTATATAGATACAGAATACATTTTACAAAACGTACCTGAATACCAACAAGCCTCTACGCAGTTAGATAAAAAGGTGAAAGATTGGAAATCTGAAATAGAAACAAAATTAAGAGCCATAGAACAAAAGAAATCAGAGCTTGATAATGAACGTGTCCTTTTAACTAAAGAATTATACGATGAGCGTTTTGAGGATATTTCTTTTGAAGAAGCTGAAATTTTAGATTATCAACAAAAGCGTTTTGGACCAGATGGAGATTTAATGATTCAAAAGCGTCAGTTAATAGAACCTATACAAGATCAAATTTTTGCAGCAGTGCAAGATATCGCAGAAACTGGAAAGTATGATTTTGTATTTGATAAATCAGCAGATGTTGTGATGTTGTATTCTGCAGAACGTTATGATATTAGTGAGCGTGTACTGCAAACAATTACAAGAACATCTAAAAGATCACAAGCTAAAAATAAAAAAGAGCGCAAGGCATTAGAAGATGAAGCGGTTGTGCCAGTTGTAGGAGGAGGAGACAAGGATGCTCGTCAACAAGCATTAGAGGATCGTAAAGCTAAACGTGAAGAAGAATTGGCAGCTAAACGTGCAGAACGTGAGAAAGCAGCAGAGGATAGAAAAAAAGCACAAGAAGCATTACGCGACGCTAAAAAGAAAGAGGCAGAAGAGCGCCGTCAAAAGGCCATAGAAGCAAGAAATAATAAATCTGCTTCTACTTCTGATAAAGCTACAGCAAAAGATTCTACAGCAAGTGCGAGACCAATTGTAAAAACAGATAGTACAAAAGCTAAAGGTGCTGTTAAAAAAGACTCAATAAGCTCTAAAAAGCCTAAAACAGCTGCGGAAATAGCAGAAGCACAACGCCTTAATAAAATAAAAGAAAGAGAAGCACGTCAGAAAGCTTTAGCAGATAGAAAAAATAAAATTTTAGAAGAACGTAAAAAAGCACGTGAAGAGCGAGAAAGACAAGTAAAAAGACTAGATTCTATCGCTAAATCCAAGAAAAACGGAGACAACTAGAAGTAAACAATTAATAATTTATAACACACAAATACAATTTAGAAAAATGAAACATTTAAAAACTTTATTATTTGCATCGGTACTTTTTATAGGAGCTACAAGTCTTACAGCTGCTCAAAGTCAAATTGCTCATATTAATAAGCAAGAATTAATTAAATCTATGCCAGCTTATACCCAAGCACAAATAGATATTGAAAAGATGGGTAAAACTTATGAAGCTGAAATTCAAAATTCACTTAAAGAGTTAGATAAAAAATTAAAGCAATATACAGCAGAAGAGCCTACAAAGACTAATGAAGAGAATCAAGCACGTATGCAAGAGGTTGAAGGTATCAAGCAGAGCTTAGGAGAATACCAACAACAAGCTCAAAAAAGCTTACAAGAAAAAGAATTTAATCTTTTAAAGCCTATCGTTGAAAAAGCAGACAATGCGATTAAAGCTGTGGCTAAAGCACAAGGATTTCAATATGTTGTAGATTCTGCAATGTTAATTGTAGCAGATGGTAAAGACCTTATGGCAGATGTTAAAAAACAATTAGGAATGTAATCCTAATTAAAAAAAATAAACATTTAGAAAGTCGCTTATTAATAAGCGACTTTTTATTTTTGTATACATGAGTAAAAAAAGCATTGGTATATTTGATTCGGGTATTGGAGGTACATCTATCTTCAAGGAGATTTATACGCTTTTACCAAATGAAAATTACATCTATTTAGCCGATAGTAAAAATGCACCTTACGGGAATAAAACAAGCCAAGACATTCTCAAGCTAAGTATTAAAAATACCGAATATCTTATAAGTAAAGGTTGTAAAATCATTATTGTGGCTTGTAATACAGCTACAACAAATGCCATCTCTTATCTAAGAAAAAACTACAGCATTCCTTTTATTGGTATAGAACCGGCAATAAAACCAGCAGCTCTAAATACTAAAACTAAGGTCATAGGTATTTTAGCAACAAAAGGAACTTTAAGTAGTCAGCTTTTTCACCAAACAACAGATTTATATACTAATGGAATAAAAGTGATTGAGCAAGTAGGTGAAGGTATTGTGCCATTAATAGAATCGGGTAAGCTAGACTCGATTGAAATGCAGGTATTGCTAGAGGCCTATTTAAAACCGATGTTAGAGCAAAATATTGATTACTTGGTTCTAGGCTGCACACATTATCCGTACCTTATTCCTATGCTCTCTAAAATGCTTCCAGAGCACATAAAAATTATTGATTCGGGTTTGGCGGTAGCAAAACAGACACAAACAATTTTATCGGATAAAAACTTATTAAACAATTCTGAGTTAAATCCAGCGATACAGTTATTTTCTAACGGTAATGTGGCAGTTTTAAATTCAATTTTAAACCAACAATTTAATGCGACTTATTTAGATTTTTAGTAAGGTTTCCTTTTTAAAGTATACTAATCTATTATGAAATTACTATTTGTTTATAATGCTAAATCAGGGGCGTTAAATGCATTGTTTGATGCAGGACATAAGCTTTTTAGTCCTTCAACCTATAAATGTAGTTTGTGTGCTTTGACACATGATGCATTTACAGAAAATACAATTTGGAAGAACTTTAGGTCAGAAAATCATTTTAAAATGGAATTTTATCATAAAGATGAGTTTGAAGCAAAATTTCCTAGTGTAAAAATGATGTATCCAACCATTCTTAAGTTAGAAGGTCATGAGCTAACAACGGTTTTAAATCCAGATGTCTTAAAAGAGATTTCAAATGTTGAAGGCTTAATTGAACGCTTAAAACGAGAGGTTTAATATAGATAAGGTGTTCAGCTTTTTAGACGCTCAAAATTACTCCTTAAACCAACTTGAATATTCTACATAGTTATTAGCGATTCTATCAATTTCATCTGAAATTAATTCTTTGCTAATGTCCTTTACTTTTTTTGCAGGTACTCCAGCATAGATGCTTCCAGATTCTACAATGGTATTTTTAGTTAATACAGCACCTGCAGCGACAATACTATTGCTTTCAACAATACAATCGTCCATAATAATACTTCCCATACCAATAAGCACATTATCTTTTATAGTACAACCATGCACTATGGCATTATGACCTATAGATACATTATTACCAATGGTTGTTGGTGATTTTTTATATGTTGCATGAATCACTGCACCATCTTGTATATTTACCTTGTTGCCCATTTTTATAAAATGTACATCACCTCGGATTACGGCGTTAAACCATACGCTACATTCTTTTCCCATAGAAACTTCTCCAACAATAGTTGCATTTTCTGCTACGTAGCAATCTTTTGGAATTTGTGGATGTTTTCCTTTAACAGGTTTTATAATTGGCATAATTTAGTTTTATATTATAAGTTATAAAGGCTTTAAGATAAAATGAAAAATTAAGATATGCAGGATTTATTGCATAAAAAAAGAGCAGCATTATGCTACTCTTTAATATTATCTTATAGAAATATATATCTATATATCTTCAGCGTCTCTCAAACCTTGAATGTATTCAGCTTTCTGAATCTCTCTTCTTCTTTTTACAGAAGGTTTAGTGAAATAACGAGATTCTCTAAGGTTTTGCATAATTTGCACATTTCTGTGTTTACGCTTGTAACGCTTAAGTGCACGTTCTATATTTTCTCCTTCTTTGATTTCGATTTTAATCATTTATCGATATATTTTTGTTAACTAATTCTTGCAAATGGTCGGCAAATATATGCTAACTATTTGAAAATAAAAAATTAATTCAACGTTTTAGATATTTATTTTTAACCTAGGTATGTTTTTAAGATTTTACTCTTACTTGCATGTCTTAATCTTCTAATACCTTTTTCCCTGATTTGTCTTACACGTTCACGTGTTAAATCGTAAATACTTCCAATTTCTTCAAGGGTCATTGGTGGTTGATCTCCGATTCCAAAATTTAAACGAATCACATCACTTTCCTTTTGAGTTAGTGTTTCTAGAGCACGTTCAACTTCTGTGTTTAAAGACTCTTTCATTAAATCTCTATCAGGTCTTGGTGATTCACCAGAACTTACGACATCATATAAACTAAATGTTTCTCCATCTTTTAATGGAGCATCCATTGAGAGGTGACGACCAGAGTTTTTCATAGATTGCTTTACTTCACGAACACTAATATCCAATTCGCGGGCAACTTCTTCTGCATTTGGTGGCCTTTGGTGAAGCTGTTCTAAATGAGAGAAAGCTTTATTAATCTTATTAATTGTGCCAATTTTATTTAATGGTAATCTTACAATACGCGATTGCTCTGCTAATGCTTGTAATATCGCTTGTCTAATCCACCATACAGCATAAGAAATAAATTTAAAACCTCTTGTTTCATCAAAACGCTTTGCGGCTTTTACTAAACCAGCATTACCTTCATTAATTAAATCTGGTAATTTTAAACCTTGATTTTGGTATTGTTTAGCAACTGAAACCACAAACCTAAGATTGGCTGTCGTTAATTTGTCTAAAGCTGCTTGATCACCTTTTTTTATAAGCTGTGCTAATTCCACTTCTTCATCAGCAGTAATCAACGGAATTTTACTTATATCTTGTAAATATTTATCTAAAGATTTGTCTTCTCTGTTGGTAACCTGCTTGGTGATTTTTAACTGCCTCATATATCCTTTTAAAATTTAGTGAACCTTCAATGTAATCTAATAATTAAGAATTCCAAACAATTAGGTTATTATTAACAGGTTTTAACGAAAAATAGCTATTTTAACCGTTGAACGGTTAATTTTTGGTTGAATCTGTCGCTTTTTTGTTACTTGTTTTTTTCTTTCCGCCTAATAGTCCACCCAAAATATTACCTACTCCTTCTTTAACTTTGTCTTCAGTAGATGACTTTGTTGTATCTTCTTTTGTTGATGTAGAATCGGTTTTTGTAGGCGTTGAGTTTCCTCCTAAAAGGCCACCTAATAAATCTGTAACCTTATCTTTTCCTTTTCCTATTAATTTTTGTTTTTCAATTTCAATTAATTGATTGGTTAAGTTGGTAACACCAGATGTTAAATCGGTTTTAATATTAGGGCTTGCAAATGTGCCACCAATACTAGCTGTTATTGGAACCGTTAGATTATTGACTTCATTGTCATTAATTTTTCCAATCAAACGATTGACTTCACTTCCTAAATATTTAGCTGGTACTTGTAAAACAGCACTGTAGTTCATTGTATTTGAAAAGCTATGAGAACCAGAGACTTCAATAGGAATGTCTTTATAATTAATAGTGAATGGTTTTACAGAAACTTGTCCGTTTTCAAAACTTAAATTCGTTTTAATGTCTTTTAAATCTAGTTTGTTAAAATCAATAAAATCTAATTTGCTATCTAAGCTTGTTAGTAAAGGACTATTGCTTGTATCTACTTTATCTGTTAAAATTTCAGCCAAAGCATTACCAGACATTGTTGTTAAATCTGGAGAGAAGCTTTCGTCTAAAAAACCGCTAATATCAATGGTAGAATTTAATTTTCCTTGCAATACATTAGCAATTGGTGCCAAGGCTTTTAGCATTTCTAAATCTTTGAAGGATTGTGATATGTCAAAGTTTTGCATGCCTAATTTCATATCAAAACTTGGCTTTGCAGATTTAGTAGATACATTACCAGAAATCCCTAATTGACCGTTAAAAATATCTGTGGTCATATTTTTTAAATTCGCATTTTGGTCTTTAATTAATAGTTGCCCTTTTACGTTTTTTAGATTTAGATTGTCATAAATTACTGTTTTAGCATTGGCTGTAATAGTGCAATCTAAAAATGCAGGAATTTTAAGAGATTCTGTTTCAGAGGTTGTTTTATTAGAGGTTTCACTAGCTGTTTCATCTTCTACCATAAAATCTGAAATGGCAAACGTATTAGAATTAACATTAAAGTTACCTTCTAATTTTTTATCGCTTAAAAGAAAACCTAGTAAATTGGTAATAGTTCCTGTAGCTGAAAAATCACTCTGTCCCGTTAAAGCATCAAAACTATTTAAGCTTACAGTTCCTGGTTTAAACGTTAAATCTGCTTTATTGATTTGTATCGGATTTACAATGTCCTCAGAAGAAAATACAAAATTAGATAACGAAACGCTACCAACATTTTTAATGCGTTGGTAAGCATTTGTTTCAATGGCGTTCATATCAAAAGAAGTGCTGACATTTCCTTTTAAGATACCGCTAAGTTCATTCTCTAATTCAATAGGGTAAGCTTTAGTGATGTTTGCTAAATTTAAAACGCCATCTAATTTGGCAGCAACCAATATGTTTTTTGTGAGGTTTTTAATAGAAGCTTCAGATTTAAATACATCTTCATCAATTTGAAAATTCAGTTTATTAATGTTTACAAATGTGTCGTCTATATTACCTGTTGTGTTTTTTACCGAAGCGTCAATCGCAATATTTCGGACGCTTTTGGGGAGGTCAGGAAATTTAAATGATGCATTACTGGAATTTAAATTAATATCTAAGGTTGGTATTGTTTCTTCTGAAACTAATCCTTTAACAATTCCGTTTACGGTAAAATTCCCAGTAGTGCTTACGTTTTCAATATCCTTAGCATAAGCTTTAGGAATAACAGCTAAAAAATCTTTGAAGGATGCTTCAGGGTTTTTAAACGTAATGTCAATTTGTTGTCCAGCTTCAACCAACTGCACAAAACCATCAAATTCTAAGGGTAAGGCATTGATGTAGGCTTTGTTTTCTTTGAAGGTGTATTTCTGTTGTTCTAAATCTAAATCGATGAGTGCGTCTAGCTTAATGCTATTATTGCTTAAGTATTCAGTGCTGTCCATAGCAAAGGTGACATTAGCTTCTGTGTTTGTGTCTAGTTCCGACTTGCCTCCAGAAAATATACCTGTTCCTTTATGGTTAATTTCTGTAAGGTAAAATGCCATATTAGATGTGTCATCAATATAGGTAAAAGCACTGTTGTTAAGTTCGTAGTTGTCAATATCAAAACTAAAACCGCTTGAAGCTTCGGTGTCTACAGGTGCCGCATCTGTTTCATTTTCCTTTACAATGTCATAATTTACAGCACCAGTTTTATTAGTTTTTAAAATAAGAAGTAGCTCGTTGGCTATTATTTCATTAACCTCTAGAGGTTCTTCCGTGCCTTTCAATAATTGCATAACTCCCATTTCAAAAGACAATGATTTTGCTGTAGCTAAGGTTTCTCCTTCAAAAGGAGCGCGGTTGGTGATTTTTAAATTGTCTACACTAATTTCGGCTTTAGGAAAACTACTGATAAGGCTTAGGCTAATATCGTCAAAAGTTAGTTCGGCATTTAAGTTTTCATCAGCATAGTTTTGAACAATGGCATCTATTTTAGACTCTAAGACAAAAGGTATTGCAATAAGAATCGCAATAAAAAGTAGTAAAATGATTCCGACAATTTTGAGGACTTTCTTCATAATTAGTATTTGTAAGTTTTAAATAGCTTCTTTAGTTATATACGCAAAATTCCGTATAAAAGTTGCTAATTTCGGTAAGTTTAAGAAGATTTTAATGTTTTGTTTAGCGGTTATAATAAATTTATTTCCTCATTTACCTTTAGCTTAAAACGCTTTCTGAATAAATAGACGCCTAAATATAAAAAAGGCGTGTCTAATAATGCGATTAATACTTTGAAAATAAAGCCGCTAATGAGTAATCCTGGAAAATTTGCCCAATCTATAATGCCAAATGAACAGAGTAAAAACACAATAGTAAAGGTGTCTATAAATTGAGAAAACCATGTCGAGAAATTATTACGTAACCAAAGGTGTTTGCCTTTGGTTAATCGTTTCCAGAAATGATAGATTTGAATATCTACAAACTGAGCAAATAAATAGGTCACCATACTAGCAAAAACAGCAAGCGACGTGTTCCCAAAGACTTTGTTAAACATGGTGTCATTAACATAAGACCAATTTGTAGCAGGTACACTTGACGCTGTATAGATAATTAATAAGGAAAATAGTGAAGCAAAAATACCAACCACCACAATGTCGTTAGCACGTTTTTTACCATAAATCTCACTAATTAAATCTGTAATTAAAAATGTAATGGGATAGGGTAAAATACCAACAGAAATCTCAAATAATTTAGAACCAAAAATCTCAACATCAAAAGGATGCCAATAAAAGAATTTTTGAAATATTAGGTTTGAAACGACGAGCGAAGTGATAAAAAGTCCTCCAAGTAAGAAGTAGATACGTTGGGCTAAAAGCTTGTCTTTTAATGACATTAAAAATGGTTAATAAATAGTTTAGGTAAAGCTAAAGTAATAAAATTTGTTTTAGTTATTTTGTTGCTTCGATGAAACCAACCAAAACCATCCATATAGCATTAGGGAGTAACAAAGGCAATAAATTGCAGTATTTGCAATCTGCTATTGATGCTATTTTTGAACGTATTGGTGCGGTTAAAAAGATTTCTAAAGTATATAAAACGCCAGCTTTTGGTTTTGAAGGTGACGATTTTTTTAATGCCTGTATTACGGTTGAAACAGAATTAAGGCCTAAGAGCGTCTTAAAATTATTACAAGAGATTGAACTTAAGTTGGGTAGAGCTGCTAAAACTACCAGTGGTTATGAATCTCGCGAAATAGATTTAGATATTCTGTTTTTTGAAGACGAAATTCTTGAAGAAAAAAACTTAATCATTCCGCATCCACAATTACAACATCGTACATTTGTTTTACAGCCACTGCTTGATATCGCTAAAGATTTTAAGCATCCGGTTTTAAATACTTCAATCGAAGCATTATTAGGTCAGTGTGTAGATAATTCAGAGATAGAACACGTTAATATTTGGCTAAAGAATCCAAGGAAAGTTTACACCTTTAATAATTATAATTATTTAGCAATTGAAGGTAATATTGGAGCCGGAAAAACAAGTTTGGCTAATAAAATTTCTAAAGACTTTAATGCTAAACTAATATTAGAGCGTTTTGCTGATAATCCGTTTTTACCAAAATTCTACAAAGAGCCAGAACGTTATGCCTTTACCTTGGAAATGTCTTTTTTGGCAGACCGTTATCAACAAATTAGTGATGATTTATCACAATTAGATTTGTTTAAGGATTTTATGGTTAGTGATTATGATGTAAATAAGTCGCTTATTTTCTCTAAAGTAACCTTGCCAGAAGATGAATTCCGTTTATATCGTAAATTGTTTTATCAAGTTTACAAAGATATTGCAAAGCCCGATTTGTACGTTTACTTATATCAAAATACTGAACGTTTACAGGCTAATATTAAAAAACGAGGCCGTAATTACGAAAAGGATATCAAAGACGATTATCTAGAAAAAATAAATACAGGTTATCTTGAGTTTTTAAAAAGTCAACCTGATATGAATGTGAAAATCATTGATGTTTCAGATAAGGATTTTGTTAAGCATCGTGCGGATTATTTGTGGTTGTTGGGAGAGATTAATGAGTCTTCAGTAAGCAGCAAGCAGTAAGTAGTAGGCCGTTGGTTCTGTTGTTCTTAGTTTTGTTTGGTGTGGAACTTCTTATAGTCTATAAAGCGTAGTCTTAATTATACCTTTATTGTTATCTAAAGTAATTTGTGAAAGTTTTTGTGCTTCAACAATTTTCAAATTAAAAGGAGCTTCCAGTAGATTAACACCACTATTTTTTTTAATCCTAATACCTTGTCCTGAAATAATATCTATGTTAGGTGTAAAATTTCCAACGGGTAAGTGTTCTGTCAGAATCAGATATTTATAATGTGAGAGTTTTTTAATGATTTTTTGAATTTCAGTATTAGATAAGTGTTGTAACACCTGTCTTAAAATAACACAGTCGGTTTTTGGTAATTCATCTTCAACAATATTAAGGCAATGAAATTCTAAATTTTCGGCTTTAAATAGGGTTTTGTTTCTTTCAATTAAATTTTCAACGATATCAATTCCAATATACTTTTTAGTATAATTAATGAGTTGCTTTCCAGTATTAAAATCACCACAACCTAAATCGCAAACAGAAAGAGAGTTGTTATGCGATTTTAAAAACGTAGAAACACTATGAAGGTAAGGTTCAACAATTTTAATGTTATGAGAGCCATCACCTGAGTAAAAGTCAAAGTCTTTTCCACCCCAAAGATGCAGGTCATAGACTTGCTGCATGGCATCTTTTGTGGGCCAAGGTGTTTTTGGTTTCAATTATTACAGCGCTTTTAATTTACTGAACACATCCCAAATTACAACACCACAACTCACCGAAATATTTAAGGAGTGCTTGGTGCCATATTGCGGAATTTCAATCACCAGATCACTAGCGTCAACTACGTTTTGGTCAACACCTTTTACTTCATTACCAAATACAAAGGCATATTTTTCATTAGGTTGAGGTTTAAAATCATTGAGCATAGTTGCGTTTTCGGCTTGTTCAATAGAACAGATGTTTACGTTTTCTGCTTTTAATTTTTCAATAACATCTATAGTGTGTTCTGCATATGCCCAATCTACAGTTTCAGTACTTCCTAAAGCAGTTTTTCTAATGTCGTTATGCGGAGGCTGTGCGGTGATGCCACAGAGATAAATTTTCTCAATTAAAAAAGCATCGCTAGTTCTAAATACAGAACCGATATTGTTAAGACTTCTAATATTATCTAAAATAATAATGATAGGCGTCTTTTTAGCGTCTTTAAATTCTGAAACGTCTAGTCTATCTAATTCTTCGTTTTTTAGTTTTCTTTTCAACTGTACTTAATTTTTTTAATTAAATTTTGAAACACCCCTAAAGTCCCCTCACCTCAAGGGGACAGTCTCACTGTTGCGGTTAAAAAAATCTGAAAGATATTTTTAACAATTGTCCCCTTGAGGGGTGTTTTTTTATTCTACGAGACCAATAAAGTTTTTAAAACCAGCTAGGTCAGTTGGCACTCCGTTATCAACACTTGTAAATAACTTCTAGTTTTTGAGCTTCAATAAACCTCAAAATATAAGTAATTTAGCAAACTTGCAATTCTGAAATAATTCAGTACAAAAGTATAATTTAAAACGCGATTACCATTGGCTAAAAAGGCAAAAAAAGTAACACCATTAATGAAACAGTATAATGCCATCAAGGTTAAATATCCTGATGCACTTTTACTGTTTAGAGTAGGCGATTTTTACGAAACTTTTGGTAGTGACGCTGTAAAAGCATCAAAGATTTTAGATATTATTTTAACCAAACGTGGTGCAGGCAGCGAAAGCGAAACAGAATTAGCTGGTTTTCCACATCATTCTTTAAATACGTATTTGCCAAAATTAGTTAAGGCAGGAGAGCGTGTTGCAATTTGCGACCAATTAGAAGATCCAAAACAAACTAAGACCATTGTAAAACGAGGAGTTACAGAGTTGGTGACGCCAGGTGTAGCCTTTAATGATGATATTCTACATTCTAAGTCTAATAACTTTTTAGCAGCCGTTTATTTTGAAAAACAACGTATAGGTATATCGTTTTTAGATATTTCAACAGGAGAGTTTTTAACCTCTCAAGGTAATGCGGAATACATTGATAAGCTACTTCAGAATTTTAATCCAAGTGAGGTTTTAATTTCAAAACAAAGTCGAAAAGTATTTTCTGAAACCTTTGGAAACGATTTTCATACCTTTTATTTGGAAGATTGGGTGTTTCAAGCCGATTATGCCAATGAAACATTAACCAAACATTTTAATACGAAGACCTTAAAAGGATTTGGTATTGAAGATTTGTATGAAGGGATTATTGCTTCAGGCGTTGTACTTCATTATTTAAGTGAAACACGTCATAATAAGTTAGAGCATATTGCAACCATTTCTAGAATTGCAACAGATGATTATGTCTGGATGGATAAATTTACCATTAGAAATTTAGAGTTGTATAATTCTACTAATGCCAATGCGGTGACGTTAATCAATATTATTGATAAAACGATTTCGGCAATGGGAGGACGAACCTTAAAACGTTGGTTGGCATTGCCTTTAAAACATGCTGAAAAAATAAAGCAACGCCACGAAGTGGTGAAGTATTTGTTAGAAAATGAAACCGTACTTCAAGATATTCAAGGTCAAATAAAGCATATAGGAGATATTGAACGTCTTATTTCAAAAATAGCAACGACTAAAGTGAGTCCGCGGGAAGTAATTCAGCTAAAAAATTCTTTGGATGCTATTGTGCCTATTAAATCGGTTGCTGAAACTTGTGAGAACGAAGCTTTAAAGGTATTAGGAGATAATTTACATCGCTGCGATTTATTACGTGAAAAAATAAAGGAGACTTTAAACGAAGAGGCACCAGTAAACATTTTAAAAGGAAGTTCAATTGCTGCAGGTTTTTCTGAAGAGTTAGATGAGCTGAGAGGTTTATCTCAATCAGGAAAAACCTATTTAGATAATATGCTGAAGCGCGAAAGTGAGCGTACAGGAATTACCTCTTTAAAAATAGCGTCAAACAATGTTTTTGGCTATTATATTGAAGTTAGAAATTCGCATAAAGATAAAGTTCCAGAAGAATGGATTCGTAAGCAAACCTTAGTGAATGCGGAACGTTACATTACAGAAGAGCTTAAAGAATACGAGGCAAAGATTTTAGGCGCAGAAGAACGCATCTTGGCTATTGAACAACAATTATTTGCCGATTTAGTAACGTGGATGCATCAATTTATTATTTCGGTGCAGCAAAATGCGCAACTTATTGGGCAATTAGACTGTTTATGTGGTTTTGCAAGTTTAGCTAAGTCTAATAAATATGTGTACCCACAAATTGATGACAGCTACGATTTAGAGATAAAAGATGGTCGTCATCCAGTTATTGAAAAGCAATTGCCAATAGGTGAGCCATATATTGCTAATGATTTATTTTTAGATAGAGCGTCGCAACAAATCATTATGATTACGGGGCCTAATATGTCGGGTAAATCGGCTATTTTAAGGCAAACGGCTTTAATTGTGTTATTAGCGCAAATAGGAAGTTTTGTGCCAGCAGGTGAAGCTAGAATTGGTTTGGTAGATAAGATTTTTACGCGCGTAGGAGCTAGTGATAATATTTCAATGGGAGAATCTACCTTTATGGTAGAAATGAATGAAACGGCTTCTATTCTGAATAATATTTCGGATCGTAGTTTGGTGTTGTTAGATGAAATAGGAAGAGGAACAAGTACCTATGATGGTATTTCTATCGCTTGGGCTATTAGCGAATACTTACATGAGCATCCATCTAAGCCTAAAACACTTTTTGCAACGCATTATCACGAGTTAAATGAAATGACAGAAACGTTTGGTCGCATTAAAAATTTCAACGTTGCAGTAAAAGAATTAGAAGACAATGTACTTTTTGTTAGAAAATTGGTTGAAGGAGGAAGCGAACATAGTTTTGGAATTCATGTGGCAAAAATGGCAGGAATGCCTCAACAAGTCATTAGACGTGCCAATAAAATTTTATCTAAATTAGAGAAGTCACACTCAAGTGAAGAGCTCACGGATAAGGTAAAAAGTATTAAAGACGATTTGCAATTAAGTTTCTTTAATCTCGATGATCCTCTTTTAGTGGAGATTAAGGATGAAATTTTGCATACAGATATTGATACATTAACACCTGTTGAAGCTTTAATGAAACTCAATGAAATTAAGCGAATGTTGCTAAAGAAAAAGCAAGCGTAAAAAAAAATAAAAAATTTTCAAAAAAGGCTTTGCATTTAGAATTTAAATTTTAAATTTGCATCCGCTTTTGAAGCGAAAAAGTTCATTTAAAAATTGCGAAAGTAGCTCAGGGGTAGAGCATCACCTTGCCAAGGTGGAGGTCGTGGGTTCAAATCCCATCTTTCGCTCTGATGATATAAAAATACCAATTTGATTACAGTCTGTAATCAAGATGCTGAAGTGGTGGAATTGGTAGACACGTTGGACTTAAAATCCAATGTCCATTAGGACGTACGGGTTCAAGTCCCGTCTTCAGTACAGATGAAAAGTCGAAACGAAAGTTTCGACTTTTTTTGTTTTAAAAAATAGCCAAAAACAATCTTGATTTGCCTCTATTGCAAAATAAATTTTGAAAAAGAGTATTTTGGTTATACCTTTTTCTTTTAAAATAGAACTATTTATGACAACACTCAAAGAATTAGCCGCACTTTTAAATATTTCCGTATCTACGGTTTCAAAGGCGTTAAATGATAGTCATGAAATTAGTGAAAAAACAAGAATACGTGTTAAGGAATTAGCAACGAAACTTAATTATAAGCCCAATAGAATAGCACAACAGCTTAAAAATAATACATCTAAAACTATAGGTGTAATACTTCCAACAGTTACAAATCCTTTTTTTGCTGAAGTTTTACATGGTATTGAAATGGCAGCAACAAATAATAATTATGATATTATCGTTTGTCTTTCTAATGAAACCTTACATAAAGAAAAACGAAGCCTTAGCTTATTGTCTAATGGAAGTGTTGATGGATTTATAATTGCTGTAGCAAGAGAAAGTCAAGTAAAAAATCAGACAGATCATATAGAAGCTATTATAAAAAGTAAGATTCCTGTTTTAATGTTTGATCGGGTGGTTAATGGTATTGAGTGTAATAAGGTAATTGTAGATGATTTTCAATCGGTATATGAAGCTACTAAACATTTAATAGTTAACGAAAAACGTAAGAACATTCTTTTGGTTAGTAATATTGAAGAACTTAGTGTTGGTCAGCTCAGAATAAGTGGGTACTCAAAAGCTTTAGAGGATTATAAGTTAACACCTAATATTTTAAAGTTAGATAACGCCGTTGATATTGAGGTTGAAAAGAAAATATATGCATATTTAAAGGACAATACATCTATAGATGCTATTCTGTCTATAGATCATATTACTGGGATTGTAGCAATTAATATGGCTAAAAGATTGGGGAAAGAAATTCCAAAAGATTTATCTGTAGTGGGATTTGGTTATGATCATACCCAGTTATTATCAAGTCCTAAAATTTCAATTATTCACCAAAAAGCACATAAAATTGGAGAAATGTCTACTAAGTTGTTAATAGATAGCGTTAAAGATCAAACTCTTAAAACGCAGACTATTGTTGTTCCAAGCGAACTTAAATTAAGCGAGTCTACAAAGTAAATTTTAAAATAAGGCACAAAAAAAGCCTGATTTTTATCAGGCTCTTCTTATGGGTTTAAAAGGATATTAGTTTCCTTTAACTTTATCTGCAGCTTTGTTTACAGCATCAGTACCAGTCTTTTTAGCTTTGTCAACTGCATTTGCACCAGCTTCTTTAGCACCATCAACGGCATCTTTAGCAGCATCTTTAACGTTGTCAACAGCATCACCAGCAGCATCTTTTGCGCTATCTACTGCATTACCTGCGGCATCTGTCGCGTTGTCTACTGCATCACCTGCAGCGTCTGTAGCGTCGTTCACGCCATCTTCTATAGCATCACCGGCATCTTCTAAAGCGTCACCAGCATCATCAACAGCATCTTCAATTGCGTCACCAGCATCTTCTAATGCATCTCCTGTAGCGTCAGCAGCGTTTTCTACTGCATCTTCAGCCTTATCAGCAGTTTCTCTACAAGATGTAAATGACAATCCTAATACAGCAACAAGTGCTAAACTTAATACAACTTTTTTCATTTTAATAGTTTTAGTGTTAATTTATGTTAATGCACGAAAATAGCAATTTAAGCGAATTAATAATATAATTTGCCGATTTTTTCGACGCGCATCTGTGCTATATACGTTTAGATTATTGGTTTTGGACTTTTTTTAGATAAATTTTTACAAATTTGTGTGACAGAACTCTTCCGTTAGTTGATATTTTAATAATTTTTTATTTGTACTTCTTTAAAATAGAATACCTTCAATGTTTTAGAGTTTAAGTTGTCAATAGGAAATGGCAGTTATTGTAAAATCTTTGATTTATAATTGAAACTTTATAATTTTAATGAAAACACAACTTTTTAACCCAATAAAGCTTACTTAATATTGAAATTAAATAAAGATACCGACCTTATATTGTGGGCACAGCTTAAAGATGGTGATATTGATGCTCTAGGAGGTTTGTACGACTTGTTTATTGATGAGTTATTTAGTTATGGTGTGCAGTTTTGTGCAGATAGGACTGTTGTAATGGATAGTATTCACGATGTGTTTTTAAATCTTTATAAGTACAGAAAAAAGTTAGCCAATACAGATCAGGTAAAGTATTATTTATTTAGATCGTTAAAAAATCAAATTATAAGTTCTTTAAAAGGAGAGCTTTTAGATCAGGCTTTTATGTTTAATGATGATGTGTATATCAATAAATATTCAAACTCTATTGAAGAAGAAATTATAGAAACAGAATTTAATAACGAGCAAACCTATAAATTATCTAAAGCTATAAATTCACTTAGTAAAAAACAACGTAAAGGCTTGTTTCTAAGATTTACAGAAGAACGCGATTACGAAGAGATTGCTCAAATTATGAATGTTTCAGTTCAAACTTCACGAACCTTAGTGTATAGAGCAATTAAAACGCTAAGAAAGAATATGTTAGTTGGGGTGTTTTGTATTCTTAAAACATTTTTTTAAAATTTCTTATATTTTTTTGTCTATGGATTGCCTATTCTCTACTTATTAAGGTAAAGAAGCTATAAATATTTATATAAACTCAAAGATAGCTTTAGCCTCAATAAGTCGTACAAGAGAATGAAAGATAATAAATCTAATATCAATTTTAGTCAGATTTCTAAGGAAGAGAAATCTAAATTAAAGCACAGAATAGAACGTTCTGTGTACACTTATGCTCAAAAAAGGCGTATAAAAAAGTATGCCTTTCGATTTGCAGCTGCGTCAATACTATTGCTAGTTTCTATAGGAATTTTTAATCATCAAAATCAAACGGATTCACCAATTGAAAGTTTCGTTAATTCTTCAACAAGTGATCATCAGACCAATGAAGTACAACTGATATTAAACGACAATAAAAACATTGAAATAACAGATGAAAATTTAGAAATAATCTATTCTAATAATGGTGAAAATGTAGCTATCGGAAAATCAAAATCTGTAAATCAAAAACTTGAAGAATCAAAAGAAATGGTCTTCAATACTCTAATTGTGCCTTACGGAAAACGCTCAGAAATTGTATTGTCTGACGGCACTAAAGTGTGGATTAACTCTGGTTCTAAATTAATATTTCCTGCAACATTTTTAAAGGGAAATAGAGAGGTGTACCTTGAAGGAGAAGCAATTTTTGATGTAACACATAATAAGCATCAACCTTTTATTGTAAAATCAAAAAATCAAGATATTGAAGTTTTAGGAACCGTTTTTAACGTGAGTAATTATGACGATGATGATGCTGTTTTTACCATACTTAAAAGTGGAAGTATAAATCTTCATTATAAGAATACTAATTTGTTGTCTTCTCAAAGTGAATTAAAAATTACACCAAATACACTGGCTACCTATCATAAAGAAGCAAAAACGATTCATACTGAAACAGTAGATGTCGAAACTTATTTTTCTTGGCGAGATGGTGTTTTTATCTTTAAAAATGATGCTTTAAAAACGATAATGAAAAAGCTGTCGCGTTATTACAATGTTGAAATTTCTATCACTGATAAAGACTTAGCGAACCAAACATTTTCGGGATATTTAGATGTGAATCAAGATTTAGAACATGTAATGCAAATCATTAAAGAAGCAGAATCTTCTCAATTCAATTATCAATTAACAACCAATAAAAAACTAATTATTAACTAAAAACCAAACGATTTGAAGTAAAACCGAACCAAAAAAACTAGAAGATGCGCCAACATCCTCTAGCTAAAAAAAATCAATACAACTGTATTAAACAGCAATATTAACCACTAAAACAAAATTATGAATAAAAACGAGAACCTTTATGCTTTGCGAAGCGTAAAATCTTTAAGATACAATTTGGTAAATATTATGAGAGTCTTTCTACTATTAATAACCATTGGTCTGAGTTCTGCTTTTGCAAATACTACAATTGCACAGACAAAAATAGATGTAAACGTAAAGAACGTAACGTTAGAGGAACTATTTAGGGATATACAGAGTAAAAGTGAATTTATATTTTTTTACAAAGACAATGTTCTAAAATATAATGTGACCTTAAATGTGAAAAATACATCTGTTACTACCATTTTAGATTCAGCACTTAAAGGTACCAATCTTACTTATAAAGTAAACGACAGACAAATAGTTGTTAAGGAAAATCTTAGTAGCTTAGACCAAGGACGTCACATAAAAACAAACCAACAAGAAAAAACCATTACAGGTAAAGTTCTTGACGATACTGGTAATCCTTTAATGGGCGCTACAGTTCAAGTCAAAGGCACAAATATTGGTGTTGCTACAGATTTTGATGGTCATTTTAGCTTAACAGTTTCAGAAAACACAACAACTATTGTGATTTCGTATTTAGGTTTTGCTACTCAAGAAATTGATATTACCGATAAAACCACAGTTGAGGTAAAAATGATAGCAGATAGTGCTGCCTTAGATGAGATTGTTATTATTGGCTATGGTTCAGAACAAAAATCATTATTGAGTGATGCCGTGTCTTCTATTAAATCCAGTTCAGTTAAGGATTTACCAATTCCTTCTGTAGATGGTCTTCTTCAAGGTCAGGCCGCAGGTGTACAAGTGCAACAAAATTCAGGAACACCAGGCGGAGAAATGTCGGTAAGAATTCGTGGATTAAGTTCAATTAGTGGCTCTAATCAACCACTTTATATTATTGATGGTATTCCCGTAACTTCAGGAGATTTTGGTCGTATTGGTTATTCTGGTCAAGGGGCAAGTGCGCTTTCAGATTTAAACCCAAGTGATATTGAATCTATAAGTGTTTTAAAAGATGCGTCTGCAACTGCTATTTACGGAGCTAGAGGGTCTAATGGTATTGTATTAATTACTACAAAACGTGGTAAGGAACAAAAATCTGTAGTTAGTGTTAATGTATATTCTGGTGTGCAACAAGCATGGAATAAATTAGATATGTTAAACGCTAGAGAATGGATGGAATACAGAAACGATTTGGCTGGAACAACTGTTTTTACTCCAGAAGATATAGCTAATAACACTATAGATACCGATTGGCAAGACGTTATTTTTAGAACAGCTTCTATTAATAGTTATGAAGCTTCTGCAAGAGGAGGTTCCGAAAAAACACAATATTTTATTAGCGGAACATATTTAGAACAGGAAGGCATTTTAATAGGAACAGATTATCAACGTGTTAATGCACGTGTTAATGTCGATCATCAATTGTCAGATAAAGTTAAAATAGGAACAAGTATAGGTTTAACACATGCTAAAACAAATCGAGTTGAAAGCGATCAAACCTTACATGGTCCATTACCAAACGGTATTTCTACTCCTGCCATTTATTCGGTTTATAACGAAGATGGTTCTTACAACCAAAGTGGACCTTATTCTAATGCCGTGTCAATTGCAAACGAAGCCATCAATCAAAATTTTTCATACAGAACAAACTCTAATGTGTATTTAGATTGGGATATTATTGAAGATTTAACTTTTACCACAAAATGGGGAGTAGATTTTTTAAATTTTAGAGAACATGCTTATGAATCTACAAAAACAGTTCAAGGAGCAAAGTATAATGGCTTAGGATTTGAAACGTATTCTAATGTGTCTAACATTGTATCAAATAACCTTTTAAAATATAAAAAGAAATTTAATAAACATAAATTAGAAGCTTTGGTTGGTTATTCATTTGAAAAATACCAATACAGATCATCTTTTATTCGAGGTCAAGATTTTGCCGATGATAATTTAGAATATATTAGTTCGGCAGCAACAATTGTATCCGCTACAGCTAATGCGTCAGACGAAGGTATAAGATCGTATTTAGGGCGATTAAATTATAATTACGATGATAAATATATTGCTTCTATTACAGGTCGTTTTGATACTTCTACAAAATTTGGTGAGAATAACAGAACCGGATTTTTCCCTGCAGCTTCATTAGCGTGGAGAGTAATTCAAGAAGATTTTTTACAAGATCAAGATCTTATTTCAGATTTAAAATTAAGAGTGAGTTATGGACTTACAGGAAACGATGATATCAGTCCGTTTTTATTCTCAGAGCTATACGGAAACACCTCTTATGACGGTCAGCCAGCAATTTACCCAAGCAATATTCCTAACCCAGATTTAAAATGGGAAAGTACAGCACAATTTAATGTTGGTATTAATGTAGGTTTGTTTGAAGACAGAATTACATTAACTGCCGATTACTACAATAAACAGACCAACGATTTATTATTAAGTAGACCTTTACCATCAAGTTCAGGGTTTTCTTCAATAACCGAAAATGTAGGTAAAGTAGAAAATAAAGGTATTGAGTTATCTATAGCAACACAAAATTTTATTGGAGAAGATTTTACATGGAATACGCAATTCAATATTTCAGGTAACAGAAATAAAGTGTTAGAGCTTTATAACAATCAACCAATTGATGATATTGGTCGAGGTGGAAATAGAATTATGGAAGGGCAGCCTATTGGTATTTTCTATAGTTATAAGTCTTTAGGTGTAGATCCTTCAACAGGAGATATTGTTTATGCAGATACTAATTTTGATGGTGAGATTACTTCAGATGACAGAACAATTGTAGGTAATCCGCATCCCGATTTTATTTATGGTATAACCAATACATTCACTTATAAAGGTTTTGATGCTTCAATATTCTTACAAGGATCTTATGGAAACGATGTGTTTAATGGTTCTAGATTATTCTTAGAGTCTTTACAAGGTGGAGATAATCAAGTTGCAGATATAACAAGGCGTTGGCAGCAACCAGGTGATATTACTGATATTCCTAGAGCAACAACAGATCCTATTGCATCTGCACAGAACAAACGTGTGTCGTCTCGATTTATTGAAGACGGTTCTTATTTAAGAGTAAAAAACGTAACCATTGGATATACGTTAGACAAAAGCATTATGGAAAAAACCATGTTTTCTAGTCTACGAGTATATGCAAGTGCACAAAATTTATTCACGTTTACCAATTATTCTGGCTTAGATCCAGAAGTGAATTATAGAGGTGATGATAACTCTGTTATAGGAACAGATTTCTTTACCTATCCACAAGCGCAAGTATTCACATTAGGTGTTAATTTAAAATTTTAAATCATGAAGAAGATCATTTATATAACCTTAATTTTAGTTACAGCTTTATCGTGTGAGGTGCTAGAGGTAAAACCTCAAAACTCGGTACCAGCAGAAGATGCCTTTAAAACAAAAGAAGATATAGATAAAGGTATTTTAGGAGCTTATGCGTCGTTTCAAAGTCTAAGTTATTACGGAAGAACGTTTAGTATATTTTCAGATTTAGCTTCAGATAATTTATCGCACCCAATTGATGCTACAGCAACAGAATATGCAGAAGTTGATAACAACAGCATTTTGCCAGAAAATGGATCTGTAGATGGCATTTGGAGTATTGCTTATGATGGCATTAACGTTGCAAACAACGTGATTGATAAAGTCCCATCTATTGCAAACATGACAGAAGAAGAAAAGAATGTCGCTTTAGCCGAATTGTATTTTATTAGAGCTTTAAATCATTTCAATTTATTAAATTATTTTGGAGGAGTTCCTATTAAAGTCACACCAACGGTTGGTACAGGAAATTTAGATGTACCAAGAAATAGTGTCGAAGAAGTTTATAGTCAAATTATAAACGATCTTATTTTCGCTTCAGATTACCTACCCCCTGCTACTAATAAAGTAAGAGCATCTAAATATGCAGCAAAAGCCTTATTGGCAAAAGTATATTTATATAAAAAAGATTATCCTCAGGCTAAAACATTAGCTTCAGAAGTTATTGCAGACGGAGGTTATACGCTTTTACCTAATTATAGCGACATTTTCGCCGATGATGAATCGGCAGAGTCTATTTTCGAAATTTCATTTTCACAGTTGGAAAGAAACCGTATTTCAGAATATAATTTTCCAACAGCGCTTAACGGAAGACGAGAGGTAGAGCCATCTCAAGATTTATTAGATGCTTATGAAGCAAATGACGAAAGATTTAATGCCAGTTTAGCTTTTGAAGGAGATCAAGCATATGCCATAAAATACGATGATTTAAGCTTGGGAGCAGATAACTTTATTGTTTTAAGACTAGCAGATATGTATTTGGTAAGAGCGGAAGCAGAAGCCAATTTACCAAGTCCAATAGTTTCAGCAATACAATCGGATATTAACGACATACGATTACGAGCCAATTTACAACCAACATCAGAATCTGGGATTCCACAATTACAGCGAATCATTGAAAAAGAAAGACGTATAGAGTTTGCTTTTGAAGGGCAACGTTGGTTCGATTTGGTAAGAACAGATCGCGCCATAGCTGTTTTACCAAATGTGACTAGTACAAATCAAACACTTTTTCCAATTCCTACAGACGAAATACAAACTAATAACCATTCTGGAATGGTTCAAAATCCAGGATATTAAAAACTATCGATCATGATTAAAATAAATTTTATGAAAACTAATTTTTTAAGCTACATTTTTATAGCCGTTTTATCGTTTACATTTTTTACTTGTGAAGAAGATGATCCATTACCACCACAATCGCAAGCAGAGTTTACAGCTAGCGCAACCGAAGTTGCCGTTGGTGAAGAAATACAGTTTACCAACAATTCGCAAAATGCTACTGCTTATGCGTGGAGTTTTGGAGATGGTACAACGTCTAATCAAGTTTCGCCTAGAAAATCATACGATACTAGTAATGTCTTTTTAGTAAGTTTAGTATCTACAGGAGCTGGAGGTTCTACAATTTCTAATATGGAAATTACAGTAACACCTGCCGCATCTTTTATGGTTGAAGATGAAGAAAACCTTACAGCAACGATTCCTGTACAATTCACTAACACGTCTATTAGTGCAGATAGTTACTCTTGGTCGTTTGGAGATGCAGATAATTCAACATCTACAGAAGAAAATCCATTGTTTGCATTTCCGTCAGCTGGTACATTTACGGTAAGTTTAACTGCAAGTTCAGCGTATGGTTCGCAAACGGTGACAAAAGAAGTTGTAATTGGTGAAGCTCCAGAAAGCCCAGCCGAACTATATTATATGGCAATCGGAGATGAGTATATAAGAAAACTTATTTTAGATGGTCAAGGAACGGTTGAAGATGTGTACAATGCCGTTGGAAAAGGTGGTGTTGGCATGGCTTACGATGCCGTTAATGAAAAATTATACTTCAGTGATTTTGATACAACTCCTTTTGGAAATATATGGAGAATGAATCTTGATGGTTCTGGTATCGAAGCTATTGCATCAAATATTGACGATCCTTACGCCATCGCATTAGATGTTGCAGGAAATAAAATTTATTGGGTAGATGATGCTGGTAATGTATCCAAAGCAAATTTAGATGGTTCTAGTGCAGAAATTGGATTCTTCTCAATGACAGGAGTGTCTTGGAGAGCAATTTCTTTAGATGTTGAGAATAACAAAATGTACGTGTATGATGCTAATATTGAAGAGATCTACGAAGTTAATTTAGATGGCACAGATCCAAATGTTATTATCACAGGCAATTATGGCTACGCTATTTTAGTAGACACCGTAAACGACAAGATTTATTTTGATGATCAAAATGAAGAATTATTAAAAGTAGCCAATTTAGATGGTACCAATATTCAAACAATTGATGACGGAGGTTCTAGAATCTACGGTATGCAAATCGATCATGAAGCAGGTAAATTATATTGGTCTGGTCGTGATTCTGGGGAATTATACTCTGCTAATTTAGATGGTACAGATAAGGTCGTTTTAAGAACAGGAATTTCAAGTCCTAGAGGAATTGCATTAATAAAATAAAACTTTAAAATAATGAAGAACTTAATTTATATAGTGGCTCTACTGCTTACCGTTGGGATGTTTCAGTCGTGTTCCGATGATGATTATCCTGTGCCACCAGCAAGTACAGTGCCTGAGTATAGTTATACCATAGATAACGACGAGTTTGCTCCTGCAACCGTAACATTTACCAATAATTCTATTGTACCAGAAACCGTAGGTTCTGTAACCTATTATTGGAATTTTGGTGATGGACAATCCACTTCAGAAGAAAATCCAACACATCTATATACAGAGCCAGGAGCTTATAACGTGAATTTAGTTGTTGCAACTTCTGAATCCTTAGAAATAAATGAAATCACAAAAACCATTGTCATCAGAGACCCAAGTGCAACAGGAGTGCCTATTTATTTTACAGATGGAGCTCAAGTTTATGAAGGTTTAATTAATTCGCAAGCACCAATTTTCACACCATTAAGTGGAGTTGCGGCACAATCGTCTTATGGGATGGTAATGGATAAAGTAAATCATAAGCTCTATATAAGTGATTATGGAGCAGATAAAATTTACAGATCTAATTTAGATGGTAGCGATTTTGAAGAGTTTAGAGTCGGAGTTGATTCGCCTAATGGAATGGCGATTGATTACCAAGACAACCAATTATATTGGGATACTAGCTCAGGAATTCAAAGAGGTAATATTGATGATTCTGATGTGAATCAGGTTGAAGATTTTGTTACAGGACAAACTAATGATCCCGATGGGCTTTCTATAGATTTAGTGAATAGAAAACTGTATTGGATTAACTACAATGGAGGTGTTTGGGTTAAGAATTTAGATGGTACAGGAGAGGCTGAATTAATACCAGCTATAGAAGGAGGAAGTATTTTAGTTGTTGGTGATAAAATTTTCTATGATGAATATGTTGCTTCTGGTGACATTAGATTAAAATCAGCAAATTTAGATGGTACTGGAATTTCAACTTTAGCAGTTAATATTGGTCGCGTTGTTTACGGAATTGGTTACGATGCCAATGACAATAAAATTTATTGGGGAGATCGTGCTACAGATGTCATGATGCGTGCTAATTTAGATGGTTCTAGCCCTGAAGCATGGTTTACACATTCAGCTGATACTAGAGGAATTGTTATAGGAGAATTGGAGTGATATGATGTTAAAAAGAATAGTACTGCTTAGTCTATTTTTAGGGTTTACAATTCAAAGTTGTGCTCAAAATTTAGATGCAAAAGGAAAGCTATTTATCATAGGTGGTGGTTCAAGACCAGCATCTATGGTAGATCGTATTGTTAAAGAATCAGGAATAGATAAGGAAGGCTACGGTATTGTGTTACCAATGTCTAGTTCTATACCAGATTCTTCAGCATATTATGCAACTAATCAATTTTATAAGTTAGGAGTTAATAATGTTTATGGTTTAAATTTTGTTAAAGACGAAGTGTTAACCGTTTCAAAATTAGATTCCATCCGAAACGCAAAATTGATTTATATTTCTGGGGGCGATCAAAATAAATTTATGGATATCGTTCAAGGTACAGCAATTGAAGTTTTAATTCACGAAGCTTATGAAAACGGATCTTTAATTGCAGGTACAAGTGCAGGAGCTGCCGTCATGAGTGAAATGATGATTACAGGAAGCGAGCTTAAACATCCAGATTATTCTTCTACCTTTAGAAATATTGAATCTGAGAATATCGAAATAAAATCAGGATTAGGATTAATAACCAACATTATTGTCGATCAGCATTTTGTAAAACGAAGTCGATATAATCGTTTATTAAGTGCGGTGATTGAATATCCGGAAATAGCCGGAATTGGTATTGATGAATCCACAGCAATTTTAATATCTGGAAAAACGATGGAAGTGGTTGGTGAATCTCAGGTCGTCGTTTTTACAAATCCAGATAAATCAAAAACCACATTTAATGATAAACTTGGCGCTCATGGCCTTATAATGAACTTATATTTACCAGGAGAAACTTTCAAAATAGATTAAACATGATTTTAAAATCCAATTATAAAAATTCACTTTTCATTGCCGTCTTATGCGTTTCGCTTTTAGGTTTTTCTCAAAATAATAGAAAAGAGAAAAACATTATAAAAGCGGTAGATAAACATACGGAAAACGCTATTACGTTAATTAAAAAATCGGTAAACATTAATAGTGGCACCATGAATTTTGAAGGTGTAAAAGAAGTGGGAAAACTCTATCAAAAGGAATTAGATAAATTAGGGTTTAAAACCAAATTGACTAATGGTGATGCTTATGGTAGAGCAGGACATTTAATTGCGACAAGAAAAGGAAAAAAAGGCCCAAAATTTTTAATGATAGGTCATTTAGATACTGTTTTTGAATTATATAGCCCTTTTCAAGACTACACCATGCTTAACGATTCTATCATGAAAGGACCAGGCGTTGCCGATATGAAAGGTGGTGATGTTATCATCATTTTAGCCATGCAAGCACTACACGACGCTGGACTTTTAGACGATATGTCTATAGAAATTGTAATGACAGGCGACGAAGAAAAGAGTGGTGACCCTTTAGAATTGTCTAAAAAAGCTTTAATCGATGCCGCAAAACGCGCAGATATTGCTTTAGGCTTTGAAAATGGCGATAACAACCCAAAGACAATAGTGGTTTCAAGAAGAGGTTCTGCAGATTGGCAACTCAAAGTAACAGGAAACCCTGCGCATTCTTCTCAAATTTTTACAGATGCTATTGGTTCAGGTGCTATTTATGAAACATCTAGAATTTTAAATGAATTTTACGTTCAGTTAGCCAAAGAAAAAGATTTAACCTTCAACCCAGGATTTATCATAGGAGGTACAGCATTACAACCCGATGAAGATGGAACGGGAGGACATGCTTTTGGGAAATCTAATGTGGTATCTCAAGAGGCTATTGTTCGTGGCGACTTAAGAGCCGTATCATTAGATCAACTGATTAAAGCTAAAGCCACAATGAAAAAGATAGTTTCTGAAAATTACCCAAAAACGAAGGCCGAATTAACCTTTTCAGCAGGTGCATATCCACCATTAACCAAAACAGATGGAAATGTGAAGTTGTTAGAATATTATAATACCGTAAGCGAAGATTTAGGTTTTGGATCTGTCACAGCTGTAAATCCAAGAAATGCTGGTGCTGCAGATATTTCGTTTACTTCAGAATATGTAGATATGGCAATTGATGGTTTAGGGCTTACAGGAGGTGGAGACGACCACACAATTAATGAAACCGGAGATTTAAATACGGTAGCAACACAAGCAAAAATAACTGCAGTTTTGATGCACAGGTTAGTGAATTCTAAATTGAAATAGGTATTAGGCATGAAGTATTAGGTTGAAAGCATTCATTTTAAGAAGAATATTAAATAAGAACACATGAAAAAAATTACCCTATTATGTTTGTTGAGTTTACAAATTGGATTTGCTCAAGATTATACAGAATATCATACAGGAAGTAATGCAGATGCTATTACTAATCATGAAGCAGGAGTTTGTTTAATGGGTGGGGCTGTAGAACAAGAAGATGCTATGATTTGGTTTTTAAATAAAGCAGACGGAGGAGATGTTGTAGTCCTTAGAGCATCAGGAAGCGATGGTTATAACGATTATTTTTATACGGATTTAGCATCAGATTTAAATTCACCAATTAATTCAGTAACCACATTTGTTATCAATAACGTTGCTGGCGCTACAGATCCTTATGTGTTACAAAAAGTAGCTAATGCAGAAGCCATTTGGTTTGCTGGTGGAGATCAATACGATTATGTCAGTTATTTTAAGGATAATGCTATGGAAGATGCGCTAAATACCTTTGTAAATACCAAACAAGGAGTCATTGGTGGTACTAGTGCTGGTTTGGCTATTTTAGGAGGTAACTATTTTTCAGCACAATACGGAACCTTGTCTAGTGAAGTCGCTTTAAGTAATCCATACCATCCAAGAGTCGCTATTGGTGAAAATGATTTTTTAGATATACCAAATTTGAATAATCTGATTACAGATTCGCATTACGACAGCCCAGACCGAAGAGCAAGACATAGTGTAATGTTGGCCAGAATTGCAACAGATAATGGCACACGTTCTTTTGGAATAGGCTGTAATGAATATACCGCAGTGTGTGTTGAACCAGATGGTAAAGCATACGTGTATGGAGAGTATCCTGCTTACGATGAGTATGTTTATTTTTTACAAGCTAATTGTACCACAGATTTTGAGCCAGAAACTTGCGTGTCGGGTTCGCCTTTAACCTGGAATAGAGGAGGAGAAGCCATCAAAGTTTACAAAGTCCCAGGAACAGAAACAGGCGTGAATTATTTTGATCTCTCAGATTGGGAAACAGGCAGTGGAGGAGAATGGAGAAATTGGTCTATAGATAATGGTGTCTTTACATCAGTAGCTGGTACTAATCCCCAATGTTCTTTATCTGTTTCAGAATTTGAAATGGCAAAAATTAAAGTATATCCTAATCCGTTTGTAGATACCATTCAAATAGAATCTGATGTTGTCTTAAAATCAGTTCAACTTATTGATATTTTAGGAAATACAATTCCCGTAAAATTACAGTCCGATATGACTATTAATGTGACATCATTAAGTTCTGGAATATATTTTATACAATTGAAGAGCGATGCAGCTACTCAAGTTGTAAGACTTGTGAAGAAATAGAAAGCTTGAGGTGAATTTATTTGTAATAATGGACTTGTTTAATTCTGAAATAGATGCTAATCTTTTACCATTTGATGGAGAAGTTAATTATTACGGCTCCATAATGACTGTTGAAACAGCACAAGAATATTACAAAAAATTACTGGAACATATTGATTGGGAGAATGATAAAGCGATCATTTTTGGAAAACTAATTATTACGAAACGAAAAGTAGCTTGGTATGGAGATGAACCATTTAGTTATACCTATTCTAAAACTACAAAATCGGCATTACCTTGGAATAAAGAGCTCTTAGAACTCAAGCAAATGGTAGAAGCCAAAACAGGAGAAACTTTTAATTCATGCTTACTTAATTTGTACCACAGTGGAGAAGAAGGTATGGCTTGGCATAGTGATGGTGAAAAGGATTTAAAAAAGAATGGAGCCATTGCGTCCTTAAGTTTTGGTGCAGAACGTAAATTTTTATTTAAACATAAAGCGACTAAGCAAAACGTTTCTGTTCAGTTAGAAAAAGGCAGTTTGTTGGTGATGAAAGGATCTACTCAAACCCATTGGTTACATCGCTTACCTCCAACTAAAAAAGTAAAAACACCAAGGATTAATTTAACGTTTAGAACTATAGAATATTAATTAAGATTCTAAATAAGCCATAATTTTTACAACAGCACCAATATTAGAATCAATATAAGATTTAGTAATCTCACCTTGCTTTTTTCTCAATATAGCATCAGTAATTAAAGCGCTTAAAGAAGCGTTAAAGGCTGAAGAACTCGCCAAACTAGTAACTCCTCCTAAATTAATAAGTTCTTTAGCTTCAGGAAACTTGTCGTAGTTCTTTCCAATAAGAATTGGAATACCAAAAACAGCAGGTTCTAGTATATTATGCAAACCAGTTGTTCCTGCGCCTCCACCAACATAAGCCATATCTGCATAGCTATAAGCTTTGCTTAAATACCCAATGGTGTCTAAAACAAAGACTTTATAATGGGCTAAATTTTGATGTTCAGTTAATTCTGAATAACAAATGGTTTTTACGTTTAATTGTGATTTTAAAGAAGCCACATAACTAGGCTTTATATTATGTGGAGCAATTACAAACTTTACATCTGCATTAGTATTAGAATTTAAGAAATCCATATATAATTTATCATCATCTGGCCAAGAGCTTCCAAAAACCACACATAATTTGTCGTTTTTAAATTCTTCAATAAAAGACACTGTATTGTCAACTTTTAATTGATTTGAAACCCTATCAAATCGTGTGTCGCCAGAAACAGAAACAGCATTATACCCAATACGATGAAGTAATGTTTTAGAGTTTTCGTCTTGTGTAAAAATATGATTGAACGCAAACAGCGCAGACTTTGCATAACTGCCATACCATTTAAAAAAAATGTGATCTTTTCTAAATACAGCAGAAATTAAAATCGCTTTTAGGTCACGTTTTTTAATTTCATGTAAAAAATTAGGCCATATTTCATATTTTACAAATAGTGTGTAATCGGGATTTACTAAATCTAAAAAACGTTTGGCATTTGCTTTGGAGTCAAGCGGAAGGTAAACTACAACATCGGCAATTTTTGCATTTTTTCTAACGTCATAACCAGAAGGCGAAAAGAAAGACAATACGACTTTGTGGTCAGGATGCTTAGCTTTTAAAGCTTCAAAAACAGGTAAACCTTGTTCATATTCGCCAAGAGAAGCACAATGAAACCAAAAGGTTTTGTCTTCTGGTGTAATGGTTTTTTTAAGTTTTGAAAAGGTGTTTTTTCTGCCAATAACTCCCTGTTTCAATTTAGAATTGAATAATGAAGCAATTGTAATAACAAAATTTGCTAAGTAAATTCCTATGGAATAGAGTCCTTTCAAAAAAAAGATTTGTGCTAAAATACATTTCTTTCAATTAAAAGCATTGGCTCAGCCATTACAATTTTGTATTTTCGCTTAGAGCCTTTGGCTTTTTTTATTATACACTAAAATGTAGTCTTTAGAATGAAAAAAATACAAATGGTTGACCTTCAGAGTCAATACGCAAAAATAAAAGATGTTGTAGATCCATCGATAGCAGAAGTGATGGAAAGTGCTGCATTTATCAATGGACCTAAAGTACATCAATTTCAAAAAAATCTTGAAGATTACTTAGGAGTTAGAAATGTTATTCCTTGTGCTAATGGTACAGATGCTTTGCAAATCGCCATGATGGGTTTAGGCTTGCAGCCTGGAGATGAGGTGATAACAGCCGATTTTACGTTCGCAGCCACTGTTGAGGTTATTGCATTATTACAATTAACTCCAGTTTTAGTAGATGTGAATCCCATAACGTTTAATATTGATGTCGCTGCGATTGAAAAAGCAATTACACCAAAAACTAAGGCTATTGTGCCAGTTCATTTATTTGGACTTCCGGCAGAAATGGATGCCATTATGGAATTAGCGAAAGCACATAACTTATACGTCATTGAAGATAATGCGCAAGCTATTGGCGCAAGTTATACACATAGCGATGGTAGTAAAACCAAAGCAGGAGCTATAGGGCATGTAGCTTCTACGTCGTTTTTTCCATCTAAAAACTTAGGTTGTTATGGAGATGGTGGCGCCATTTTTACTAATGATGATGATTTGGCTCATAAAATTAGAGGTATCGTAAATCATGGAATGTACGAAAGGTATCATCATGATGTGGTTGGTGTAAATTCACGTTTAGATTCTATTCAAGCCGCTGTTTTAGATGCTAAATTACCGCATTTAGATAGCTACAATACAGCCAGACGAAACACAGCAAGAAAATATAATGAAGCTTTTAAAGATCATCCTAATATTGTAACTCCAACAGGTTTAGAGCATGGAGATAGTAGTGATGATCATGTTTTTCATCAATATACACTTAATTTAAAAGGAGTAGATAGAGATGCTCTTGTAGCACACTTACAATCAAAAAATATTCCATGTGGAGTGTATTATCCAATTCCGTTGCACAGACAAAAAGCGTATATGGATGAGCGTTATAACGAATCAGATTTTCCAGTTACCAATGCCTTAATCCAATCTGTGATTTCACTTCCAATGCATACAGAACTTGATGATGAACAAATTGAATTTATCACGAGTACAGTTTTAAATTTTATACAGACAAATAAATAATATGAAGATTTTAGTAACAGGCGGTTTAGGTTTTATTGGGTCGCATACCGTTGTTGAATTACAAAACGAAGGCTACGAAGTCGTAATTATAGATAATTTATCCAATTCTTCAATTGAAGTTTTAGATGGTATCACTGCTATTACGAATAAAAAGCCACATTTTGAAAAATTAGATTTAAGAGTAAAACAAGACGTACAAGACTTTTTTAAACGTCATAATGATGTTGTTGGAGTCATTCACTTTGCCGCAAGTAAAGCGGTTGGAGAAAGTGTCGCTGAACCTTTAATGTATTATGAAAATAATATTACAACTTTGGTTTATATGCTTCAGGAATTAAGTGGTTTAAATACTAAGAATTTCATTTTTAGTTCATCATGTACGGTTTATGGTCAAGCAGATGAATTGCCAATTACTGAAAATGCACCTGTTAAAGTTGCAGAATCTCCTTATGGAAATACAAAACAAATAGGTGAAGAAATTATTAGAGATGTCTGTAAAGTAAATGGAGATGTTAATGCTATTGCTTTACGTTATTTTAATCCTATCGGAGCGCATCCTTCAACAGAAATAGGGGAATTACCTATTGGAGTGCCGCAAAATCTAGTGCCTTTTATTACGCAAACGGGAATTGGTATACGAGAACAATTATCTGTTTTTGGAGGAGATTACCCAACGTCAGATGGTACTTGTGTTAGAGATTATATTCACGTGGTAGATTTAGCAAAAGCGCATGTACTGGCTTTACAGCGATTATTGAATCATAAAAACGATTCTAATTTTGAGTTTTTTAACTTAGGAACAGGAAAAGGAAGTACAGTTTTAGAGGCTGTTCAGTCTTTTGAACGCGTTTCTGGGAAATCTTTAAATTATAAAATTGTAGATAGACGCGAAGGAGATGTCATTTCGGCTTATGCTGAAACGTCCAAAGCCAATAAGGTTTTAGGTTGGAAAACCGAATTGACCTTAGACGACGCAATGGATTCTGCTTGGAAATGGGAACAAAAAATAAGAACTAAATAATTATGAAAACTTTACTTGGGATTTTAGTATTGCTCTGTACAGTAACACTTACGGCACAGAACACGTATTTACACTGTGGAAAATTGATAGATACAAAATCAGGTAAAGTACATAAGAAGAAAACTATTGTTGTTTCTGGCGATAAAATAATTTCGGTTGAAAATGGCTATATAAATCCAACAAGTGTAAAAGATATCACAGTAGATTTAAAGTCTAAAACGGTCATGCCAGGCTTAATAGATATGCATGTTCATATTGAAGGCGAAACGAGTCCAAAAGCTTATCTTAATAAATATACCTTGAATGATGCAGATGTAGCTTTTAATTCTACAAATTATGCAAAAGTCACCTTAATGAGTGGTTTTACAACGGTTAGAGATTTAGGAGGTTCTGGAGTAAATATAGCATTAAGAAATGCTATAAACGCAGGAAAAGTTGTTGGTCCAAGAATTTTTACAGCAGGTAAATCATTAGCAACGACAGGTGGTCATGCCGACCCAACAAACGGATCTAGTAAAAATCTTATGGGTGATCCTGGTCCAAAGGAAGGTGTGGTTAATGGTGTCGAGGATGCGAAGAAAGCAGTAAGACAGCGGTATAAAAACGGAGCAGACTTAATTAAAATAACAGCAACAGGCGGTGTTTTGAGTATGGCTAAAAGTGGACAAAATCCACAATTTACTGTCGAAGAAATAAAAGCAATTTGTGAAACAGCCAAAGATTATGGCTTTCATGTAGCTGCACATGCACATGGAGATGAAGGGATGCAACGTGCCATTTTAGGCGGAGTAAAAACGATTGAGCATGGTACTTTAATGAGTGATGAAACTATGGAGCTTATGAAGAAGCACAATGTTTATTTAGTGCCAACCATTACAGCAGGTAAGTTTGTGTCTGATAAAGCAAAGATTTCGGGTTATTATCCTGAAATTATTGTTCCTAAAGCTTTAAATATTGGACCAAAAATTCAAGATATGTTTGGTAGAGCTTATAAATCAGGTGTGGGAATTGCCTTTGGTACTGACGCTGCTGTATTTTATCATGGTGATAATGTTAAAGAGTTTGGATATATGGTTGAAGCAGGAATGCCTGCAATTGAAGCGCTTCAAAGTGCAACAGTTACCAATGCTATGTTGTTACAAATGGAAGATAAAATTGGACAAATTAAACCTAATTATTTAGCAGATATTATTGCTGTAAACGACGATCCAACAATCACAATTTCTACCATGGAAAACGTCACTTTTGTAATGAAAAACGGCATTATTTACAAAAAATAGCCCATTTTAAGCGAAATTTTGATTATTGAATGTGTAACCCTTAAGCTACAACGATGCGAATATGTTAATTGTTGTAGTGTCTGATTTTCAATATGATAATATCAAAAGGAGTTAACCCTGTTTTAACATTCATTTCTTGGAGTTGGTCATCAATCTTCGTTGCTTTGCAGTGAATGATAATTGAACAACATGAAATTGATTAGTATTAAAAGAGAGACCAAAACAGAAGGTCGCTTCACAAAAAAAATGGGTGTATTACAGACTAATGTCACCTACATCAAAAAGCAATTTTTAAGTATACCTTACAAAACACTTCACAAATATCGTGAAACTTATTATGGTGAAATTAAAGATTGCGAAGATTGTAAACTAGCGCGTTAAGCAATCTTTTCTTTTTTCTTGCTGTTAAAAACACCACTGAATAGTAACATTACCATTCCTATGGTAACAGACATATCAGCAACATTAAAGATTCCTGTTTTAAAAACACCGCCTAAATCAATAAAGAAAAAGTCAGTGACTTCACCGAAAACAATTCGGTCAAAGACATTGGCTATACCTCCTCCTGCAATACAGCAAAAGGCAATAAGGCTTAATCTGTCTAATTCTTTAGTTTTTAAAATATAATATATCACATAAGCTAAAACAAGGGTTGGTAAAACTAACAAGAAGATTAACCTAAGCGTAGGATTCATATCACTTCCCATACCTAAAAAAGCTCCTTTATTTTCTACCCAAATGAGTTGAAAATAATCTTGTATAACATTGATTTGGCCTTTACCTCCTTTAATCATTGTTGTTCTAACAATTACTTTAGAAATTTGATCAATGGCAATATTAAAAGCTATGAGTAATACAATAAATAGTGATCTGTTCAAAGTAATTGGGTTTAGGAGTTAGTTTCAAAAGTAGCTGAAGCCGTTTCTGCTTCTCTGTGTATTTTCTTTACTAAGCCTTGTAATACTTTTCCAGGTCCTACTTCTGTAAAATGTGATGCACCATCAGCAACCATTTGCTGTACCGATTGTGTCCAACGAACAGGAGCTGTTAATTGTGAAATTAAATTGGATTTAATCTCATTTTCATCTGTTATAGCAGACGCTGTTACGTTTTGATATATTGGGCAATTAGGTTTACTAAATGTTGTATTCTCTATGGCAGCAGCCAATTCTTCGCGAGCAGGTTCCATTAATGGAGAGTGAAATGCTCCACCAACAGGTAATACCAAAGCACGTCTTGCACCAGCTTCTTTTAATGCCTCACAAGCTTTATTGATGGCTTCTACCTCGCCAGAAATTACTAATTGACCTGGACAATTATAATTTGCAGGAACTACAACTCCTGCGATAGTTTTACAGATGTCTTCAACAACGGTATCTTCTAAACCTAAAACGGCAGCCATAGTGCTTGGTTGCAATTCACAGGCTTTTTGCATGGCTTGTGCACGTTGTGATACTAATTTAAGTCCGTCTTCAAAAGTTAATGCTCCAGCGGCAACTAATGCAGAAAATTCACCAAGAGAATGACCCGCAACCATATCCGGCTTAAAACTGTCTCCAAGTGTTTTTGCTAAAATTACAGAGTGTAAAAAGATAGCAGGTTGAGTGACTTTAGTTTCTTTTAAATCTTCAGCAGAACCTTCAAACATAATGTCTGTAATATTAAAATCAAGTATTTCATTGGCTTTTTCAAATAATTCTTGTGCTAAAGGTGAGTTTTCGTAAAGGTCTAATCCCATTCCTGAGAATTGAGCACCTTGACCTGGAAATATATATGCGTTCATTTGTGTTTCAATTTAAGATGCAAAAATAGGAATAATATCTTGAAATTGAATTAAGATTGCGTTGCTGATAGAAACAGGAATAAAGACTGTTTTAACTTCATCGGAACAATTATATCGTATACGTAATTCTAAACACATGCAGCTTCAGCACAACGCTCACCATCCATTGCAGCCGAAATAATACCTCCAGCATAACCACCACCTTCTCCGCAAGGAAACAAATTAGCGATTTCAGGATGTTCTAAAGTTTCTGTTCTTGGAATGTTTACAGGTGAAGATGTACGAGATTCTACACCAATAATATTAGCCTCTTCGGTATAGTAGCCTTTCATTTTTTCGCCAAATGCTTTAAAGCCTTTGCGTAAAGATCCTCCAATTATTTTGGGTAGTAATGAATGCAATGGTGCCGATTTTAAACCTGGTTGGTAAGAGGTTTCATTTAAACTTGAAGACAATTTGCCTTCTACAAAATCCGTCAACCTTTGAGCAGGAGCAGATTGTCGTCTTCCTCCAGCAGTGAAGGCTAAACGTTCTAAATCCTTTTGATATTCGAGTGCTTTTAAAGCTCCAAAATGTTCGTATTTGTAAAGGTCTTTATCAGCATTAATTTCTGTGACAATACCAGAATTGGCAAACTTATTATTTCGTTTGGAAGGAGACATCCCGTTAACGACAACTTCACCATTGGCTGTGGCTGCAGGAACTATAAATCCACCAGGACACATACAAAATGAATACACACCTCTGTCATTCACTTGTTGTACCAAACTGTATGAAGCTGCCGGAAGTAACTCGTCGCGTTGCTCACCTTTACAATGGTACTGAATACCATCAATGATGTCTTGCGGATGCTCTACACGTACTCCCATGGCAAATGATTTTGCTTCTAACTTTATCTTCTTATCATTTAACAAATAGAAAATATCCCTTGCAGAATGACCCGTCGCTAGAATGACTTTTTCAACATCGAGTTCATTGTCATTGTTAAGCTGAATAGCCACAATTTTATTGTTCTTAATCGTGAAATCAGTCACACGCGTTTCAAAATGCACTTCACCACCAAACTTGATGATATTCTCTCTTATATTTTGAACCACTTTTGGTAGTTTATTGGTTCCGATATGTGGATGGGCATCAACTAAAATTTGATCTGTTGCTCCGTGATACACTAGGTTTTCAAAGATTCTTCTAACATCTCCACGTTTTAAACTTCTGGTGTACAATTTACCATCAGAATAAGTTCCTGCACCACCTTCACCAAAACAGTAATTGGAATCTTCGTTTACAAAATGATCTTGGTTAATGGCTTTTAAATCACGTCGACGATCTTGTACATTTTTACCGCGTTCTAAAACAATAGGCTTAAATCCCAACTCTATACAGCGTAATGCGGCATACATGCCTGCTGGTCCAAAACCTATAATATGAATAGGCTTTGCGTTAGAGACATCTTTATAATCAAAATGATAATCTGAAGTTTCTGGTACAGGTTCATTAATGTAAACTTCAACTTTATAGTTGAACATAATATTGCGCTTACGTGCATCAATCGATTTTCTAAGAATTTTAATTCCTGAGATTTCGGAAGATTTCATTCCCAAATCATAGGCCGCTTTATTAAGCAAACCATCGGGTTGTCTTTCTTGCTGTAAATTAATGCGTAGTTGTAAGGCTTTTATCATGTTGCAAAATTAAAGAAAAGAAATGTTATCAAAATTTTTAAATAGCACTAAGTTGTAATGTTAGTGTTTCTATATAAGCATAAAAAAAACCACGCTAAGGAACGTGGTTTTATTTTTATCTCAAATATAGTAGTGTACTAAGGTTTTGTTTTAGGTTGATCTCTGTTTATTTCGGTGATATCAATTTCTGTTGCTTCTACTCCTAGTAAATGTTTACTAAAGTGATCGGCACGTAACCAAAAAGAATACTCAGTCATATTACCAAAACTATGACGTTGACCTGGCATAAGCATAAAATCGAAACGTTTGTTTGCTTTTATTAATGCGTTTGCCATTCTAATGGTGCCTCCTGGATGTACATTGTTATCTACATCACCAGTAATCAACATTAAGTTTCCTTTTAGATTTTTAGCTAAAGACTGGTTATTGTCAATGAGGTATTTGTATTTTACATTACCATCATCATCCATTTCTTCTTGTACACCATGATGCGTTTCACTCCACCAACTGTTATAAATGTTATTATCGTGGTTTCCGGCAGAAGAGACTGCCGCTTTAAAGAAATCTGGATACACTAACATGGCTGCGGTAGACATAAAACCACCACCTGAATGACCGTAAATTCCAACTTTATTAATATCAATAAAATTATGTTTGTCGGCAAGTTGTTCTGCAACGTGTCTCTTATCGGCCAAACCATAATCTCTAAGGTTTCCATAGCCATAGTTGTGGTACCATTTAGAACGGTCTGGATGTCCACCACGATTTCCCATAGTGACTACAATAAATCCGACTTGTGCCATACGATCTAAGCGATCCATACGTACAGAAAATGATTTATTTACAGCTTCGGTTTGTGGTCCAGGATATACATATTCTAGTAATGGGTATTTTTTAGTCTCATCAAAATCGAAAGGCTTGTACATTACTCCATAAATATCTGTAATACCATCGTCTGCCTTCATTTTAAAGGGTTCTGGAAATTGATAACCTGTAGCCATTAATTGTGATAGGTCGGCTTCTTCTAAATTCATAATAAGTTTTCCGGTATGAGATCTTAATTCTGATTTAGGAACGGTATTTACTCTAGAATAATTATTTACAAAATAAGCGTTAGAGTCTGCCATGCTCGTACTCGTATTATAATCACCAGGATTTAAAGCTTGCAGTCCAGAGCCATTTAAATTAATTTTATAAAGGTGTTCATAATACGGATCTTGGTTTTTTGGAATACCATGAGCTGTAAAATAAAGTGTTCTACTTTTTTCATCAACACCAATAGCGCGTTCTACATGATAAGAGCCTGAGGTCACTTCGTTTTTTAAGTTTCCTTCAGTATCATACAAATAATAGTGTGCCCAACCTGAACGTTCTGCCCAATGTAGCATTTCAGTTTCGTTATTTAGTAAGACTAATGGACGTGACTCTATATAGGTGTTGAAGCGTTCCTCTATTAAAACTTTTGTTTCTCCGGTATTAATATCAGCCACACAGATATCTAGTTTTTTACGATCTCTACTAATTGTGCTATAATAGATTTTACCTTTTTTAGATAAAAGTAATGAAGGTGAAAAATCATCATCGTAACTCGATTTTAATCTTGGCGCACGATATACTTGAATACTTTGTTGTTTAACAGTATCTAATTGGACTTTTATATTACTTTTTGAAGGTATATCGAAGACATGGAGTTCTGTTTTGTAATACTCATCTTCACCAGGCATGTGGTATTTGTAAGTTTCTAAAGTAGGACGCTTGTTTGATGTTGTATTAATAACCCACAAATCATTGATATGTCTAGAATCTGTTCTTTGGAATACAAACTTTTTAGAGTCGTGAGACCAAATACCACGAACATATTTACGTTTGTCTTTATTCTTTAATTTGGTTTCATTGTTTTCTCCACGGCTACTTCCACCAAAATCATAATTTTCTTCCCCATCAGTAGTCCATTGGTTTTCAACTATTGTAGAATCTTTCTCGTTTTTAACCGCTTTGAGGAAATTTTCTTTGTCCATCCAATACAAATTGTAATGTTTAGAAAATAACACTACGGAACTGTCTGGTGCAATGTTTGCCCATTTTTTCCAATCTTCTTTTTTCTTCTTTTTATTATCTAAGACGGTTAAGCCATTACTGCCAAGTCGGTATTCAAAATGGTATACTTTGTTGACTTTTTTAGCCTTTTTAGCTTTGCCTTTTTTCTTTGTTTTGGTAGAATCGGTGTCTTTGCTGTCTTCAATATCTTTATCGTCATCGTCGTCATCTTTTGCTTCGTCCACTTTTTCTGTAGACGTCACATAGAAACGTATTGCTGTTTCATTTTTTACAAACTCAAAGTTAAATTTTGGTAAATGTTTAGCATCATAAGGATCTTTTGTAATTTCAGTAAGCCATTTTGCCATCTTTTCATTGTCAAAAAGCACTTTTTTACTGCGTTTGTCTGCATCTACAATATAGTATTTAGAACCCTCAGTTGTTTTATATTGGTACCAAAACCGATTTCCGTTTTTTAACCAATGTGGATTTACAGACGTTGAATGTACCAGTTTTCCTAAATTTGTTGGAGAAAATTTAGCTGCTGCTCTATAGTTAGGTGTGGGTGTTAGATTTTCTTTTTCGGTGTTTTGTGCGGTTATTAAACTACAAGAGAAGCCTAATAGGAGTAGAAATATTAATTTTTGCATGCGTTGTGGTTGGGTTTAAGTTGCTTTAGTTTCTTGATTTGACTAAAATACTAGGAATATTATAAAGGTGATAAATATTTAACATTAGCCTAACGAATTAAACGTGCTATTGCTTTTGTAATGAAGTGATTTTAGTATCTTGAAAAACATAAAAAAATAGATAATTGAGCTGGTTAAAAAAAGACCCTTTACAGATTATTGCATTTCAAAGTTATGGAACAGATTCTCATTTTTATGCTAGAGGTAGAGCATTAGAAGATGAATCAATAGACTTAGAAGCTAACAATACTTGGCAGCTTATCGTGAATTCTTGGAAACGTTTTGGAACTGATGAAATTAAGCATGTAGGTTTAGATTTAAAACTACCTAATAATAACATTTTAAAAGCAACGACAGATAGAAAAGGCTATTTTTGGGTTGAAGCTAATTTAGAAAACTTAAAATCACTTACCAATGATGAGGGTTGGTTGCCTTTTGAATTATCTTATAATGACGTCAATATAAAACGTACCATACAGAATCAAAATCGATTTCCGGGAGAATTATTAATTCCTTCAAGTAAAGCGAAATTTGGTGTGGCAAGCGATATTGATGATACAATTTTACATACAGGAGTTGTGTCTTTGCTAAAGTGGAGATTAATTTATAATTCTATTTTTAAGAGTGCTAAAAGTAGAATTCCTTTAGAGGGCTCGGTAGAGTTTTTTCATAAATTACATCGAGGCTCATCTGGTGATAATGCCAATCCTATTTTTTACGTTAGTCATAGTCCGTGGAATTTATACCGTTATTTAGAACTCTTTCTAAAGCAGAACGATTTTCCAAAAGGACCTATCTTATTGCGTAGCGTTAGCGAGGCTTTAAAGAAAAAGGAATTAGGTGATAAGCCTCAGAAACAAAAAGAGATTTTGAACCTTCTTAAAACGTATCCAGATTTGCCTTTTATTTTAATAGGTGATAGTGGCGAGCATGATCCAGATATTTATATAGAAGTAGCAGAAAAATTTCCAAATAGAATTCTTGCTATTTATCTACGGTGTGTTAAGCACAAAAAGAAAATGTTACGGGTAAGACGCTTGATAGAAAATTATAGCTTAACACCAGTTTTGCTTGTAGAAAATAGTCAACAGGCAATAGAACATGCTAGAGAACACGGATTTATTGTTTAAGGATATTGTCTATTCTTTTTTTGTTTTTCTGTTGTAATAATGAAGGATATAGATTAAATATTACATTAAAAACAAACAATATTAGAGCAAAGGAGTAAGCTTTATGCCCTATTTGTAAACCTATAATAATAAGTATAAAAATGAAGCCAATAATATGTCCAATTTCGGCATAAACCATTTCATTTCTAATCTGTTTTAGATCTTCACGAGAAGCTCTTTTTTTTAGTTTTATATTCTGATTGAAGATTTTAAAGAAGCTGTTTTTTATAATCCAAGCAAAAACAGATAGCCCAAGACTATTATAAATAGTTGCGCTTCTGATAAATTGAAAATCTGATAATTTTGAATAGAATGTGGTGTTTTTTATTGCATTATTAACGATTAACCCAATAGTCCATGAGACAAAAGTAAATGTAATGGCCTTGAGAAAATAGAGTGTAAGAGTCACCTAAAATAAGCCATTAATCTCAGCATCAATTCTATTAATAATATCACCTAAATCTTCAGGGTTCGCTACAAAATCAAGATTGTCTACATCAATAATCAATAAATTACCTTTATTGTATTTAGAAATCCAAGCTTCGTAGCGCTCGTTTAAGCGACTTAAATAATCTATGCTGATAGTGTTTTCGTAATCGCGACCTCTTTTATGAATTTGAGCGACCAAATTAGGAATAGAACTGCGTAAGTAAATCAATAAATCAGGCCCTTTTACAAAAGATTCCATTAACTCAAATAGCGAAGAATAGTTTTCAAAATCGCGATTTGTCATTAAGCCCATAGCATGTAAGTTGGGTGCAAAAATATGTGCATCCTCATAAATGGTTCTATCTTGAATGATATCTTTTCCGCTATCGTGAATTTGGTTGACTTGACGAAATCTGCTATTTAAGAAATACACTTGTAGATTAAAGCTCCAACGTTCCATCTGATTGTAAAAATCATCTAAATAAGGATTGTCAACGACATCTTCTAATTGTGCCTCCCATTTAAAATGTTTAGCGAGTAATTTTGTGAGTGTAGTTTTTCCAGCTCCTATATTTCCAGCAACAGCAACATGCATAATCTATTCCGTTTTTAATTGGTATTCTCGTAGTATTTCTTGGTCGTAAATATACAAGGTTTCGTTGGTTACCAAAAACTGTTTTATTAACATTTTTGGATGTTGTATAGGCTTAATTTTAGAGCCATTTTTTTCTAAGAAATAAAGTTTTTCAGCCTTCTTTAAAAGCAAATATGCTTTACTAAAAGCTAAACGCTCATATCCTGTATTCTCTATCTTTTGAATTAAACTACCAAAATAATTATAAATGTAAAGAAAGTTCTCCGTAAGCAAATAGCAATAGTTATAGTCGCTTTTTAGGTCTAAAACGATAGACTGAACAGGAACAGTTTTGAGTTTTATCTTATTAGTTTTATAGTCATACAATTCTAAATATTGATAATCCTGATTGAATATCCACAACGAATTATCAAAACCAGAAGAGACAAAAGAGGCACTTTTGTATGGGTGAATGGTATTAAAATCTACTTTTGAAATTTCGGCTAAACGATTGTCTAAAATTATAACTGTATTAAAATCTTTATAAAATAGGCTTATTTTTAAAGGGTTAAACGTGTTTGCCGATGTGATTTCTCCAAGTTGAAAATTGGCATAAGTAATGGTGGTATCCTTTGTTTTTTTATTAAATGAATTGTTTTCTGTAGTATAGTAAAGTGTTCCAAAGTTGTCAATACCAAAAATAGCTTTGGTTTCAATTTTTATAGAATCTTTTAGAGTAGCAGTAATTCGTTGTTGTGTCTTCTCTTGTGAAAAGCAAAATAAACTAAAGAGAAAAAACAAATACACTAATTTTTGCATGATTGTGGGCGAATAAGCTTGAAAAATACAAAAATTGTGTCAGACTTTGTGTCAAGATCTTTTAGGTTTTTAAAACCTGAAAGGTTTAAACTTGGTTGCTAAGCTAAAATCAATCCGTTAATTTATACCCAAACCCACGAACATTAATGATTTGTATACTTTGATCCTTCTTTAGTTTTTTACGCAATTTTGTAATAAAAACATCCATGCTTCTTGTCGTAAAAAAATCATCGGTTCCCCAAAGTTTATTTAATATTAAAGAGCGGTCTAATACCTGATTTTTGTTTTTTATTAAATGAAATAAAAGATGCGCTTCTCTATGAGTTAATTGAATAGGATTTTCAGACTTGTAAAGAAGTTGTTGTTTGGGGAAATCAAAAGTATAAGCACCTATTTTTAAGACTTTTGTTGTTTTTTGTGTTTTAGACCTGCTTATTAAATTATGAATTCGTACTATAAGTTCTTCTATGCTAAAGGGCTTTTTTAGATAGTCATTTCCTCCAATTGAAAACCCTTCTACAACATCGGCAGTTTGCGATTTTGCTGTTAAAAAAATAATAGGAATATCATCATCAATGGCTCTAATTTCTTTTGCTAAAGTGAAGCCGTCTTTTTTAGGCATCATTACATCTAAAATTAAAATGTCTAGTGCTTCAGATTTGAATTTTTCAAATGCTTTTTCTCCATTATCGCATAAAACGACTTTAAAATCTCGTGTTTCTAGACTTTCTTTAATGATTTGTCCGAGCGCAGCTTCGTCTTCAGCTAATAAAACTTTTATGTGATCAGCCATTTGGAAGTGTGATTTTAAATGTGGTTAAATTTTTATTGAGTTCTAAGGAGATAGACCCATTGTGTTTGTCTATAATAGTTTTAGTGTAATATAAACCAATACCAAATCCTTTTACATCGTGTGTATTCCCTTTTGGAACACGATAGAATTTTTCAAAAATCCGGTCTTTGTTTGCTTTACTTAGAGTATTGCCATTATCTGAAATTAAAAGTTCTATATTTGTTTCTTTTGGAACTAAATCAATAGAAATAATAGCACCTCCATATTTTGTGGCATTGTCTAAAATATTATTTAGAGCATTTTCAAAATGAAATATATCGACATTAATACACAGGTTCTCAACTTTTAAACTGGTATTAAATTCCTTTTCTGGAAATTGAATTTTATAACGATTTACTAAAGTGTTTAGTAATTCTACAATATCAATAGACTCTTTGTTTAACTCTAAATTGTCACTGTCTAAAGTGGCTGTTTCTAAGAGTTTTTCAACCATAATATTCAATTTATCTAATTGCTTAGAAGACATATTAATGTAGGCTTTAGTTTTTTCTTTATCGTCAATAACATTAAAACTATTAATACTTTCTAAAGCAACACCAATGGTGGCAATAGGTGTTTTAAATTCATGTGTAATGTTACTAATAAGATCATTTTTTACTTCGGCTAATTGCTTTTGATGTTTTATGATTTTTAATAGATAGAATAAACAACTTATTACAGTTAAAACTAAGAGCGTTGAAATTAAGATGCCTCCGAGAATGCGATATAAAATAGCTTTGGTGGTGTTGGTAAATAATATGGTTAAAAATGTGCCTTTTGGTAGAAATCTAGATTTTGTATCTGTTTGAAGGTAATCATCAGACATGTGATTAGGATCTAATTCGGGTATGTATCCGTTTACCCTAAAATAGTCTAAATAGCGTTCGGAGTCTTTATAGTCTAAATAAAAATCGACATTAATATTCTTGCGCTCTAATTCTTTTGCTATTAGACTTTCAACGGCCTTAACATCAAGTGTGTCATTTTTTATCGAAATCATCACTTTAGAGGTCAGAAATTCGGCATTTTTAAATTCGAGATCTTTGGTATCAATTTTAAGGCTATCTATTTGTAATTTAAATTGATCTATTGATAAGGGCTTGTGTTTTTTATTATGAGCCTCTGACATTGAATCTGCTTTAAACCCTCTAAAAATAGTTATGCCTTCAATAGTATTTGTATCTAAAGCATCAAGATTTTTAAACTCTTTTTTAGATTCATCAATGGTTTTTAAAATTTTTTCTAGTTCTCCATCTTCTTCAAAAGCATTTTTTTGTTGGTCGCCTTCAAGAATAAAACCAAAAGTAGTGCGCTCTGCCAAAGCGGTATAATAATCATCTACCGCTTTATCCAAACTAATCTGTACGTCGTTAATTAGTTGTTGTTTATTGGTTTGGTAGTTTTTATAATTCCAATAGACCTGTATGCCAATGGTAGCCATAATTACGGCAATGATGGTGTATAAAATTAGGCGATACCGTTTATCATTCATATGTCAAATGTATAAAGTTATTATTAAGTATAGGTTATCGGTTAACACACGTTAACACTAGTTAACCTAAAAAACAAATTGGTGTTGAGATATTTGTAGGGTATTAATTATAAAACCATAAAAAATGAAATCAAAGTTGCGTGACTGTTATAGTCTAAAAAAAGTGCTCACTTGTTTAGTGTTATTAGTTTCTGTTGTTGGATTTAGTCAATCTAAAGTTGAAGAAAAATCAGTAAAAATTGATGCGTTTAGTATTGAGGTTAGCGTTGATTCTCTTGAAGAGTTAGAGTCTACTTTTAAAGCGGAAGATTTAGATGAGTTATTAGAAATGATGGATAACGATGAAGAGTTGAGTTTAACCTTAAACTGTAGCTTTTCAGAGGCTAAGGATAATTTAGAAGGAAACATGACTTATACTGTTACAGGAAGGGCAAATGAAAAAACGAAATTTCTAAAGAATATTGAAAAAATGAAAGCTACAGCATCGAAATTTTATAATTTAAAAAACAGAAACTAATGACAACAATTACTAGAATTATAATTTTGATATTAATGGTAATCGTTTCATCTGTTAGTGCACAAGATTTTCAAGGCATTGCGACTTACAAAACCCATCGTGATTTTGATATTAAAATGGATAGTACCAAAATGAACGATGCAATGCAAAAGCAAATGATGGACATGATGAAGAAGCAGTTTCAGAAAACGTATATTTTGACTTTTGATAAAAGTGCATCATTATATAAACAAGAAGCAGAATTAGATAAGCCACAAGTTGGAGGAGGCATTCAGATGTCTTTTGGCAATAGTGGGTCAGATGTGTTTTATAAAAATATAAAAGATCATAACTATGTAGATCACAAGGAAACAATGGGAAAAAAATTCCTTATTAAAGATACGATCTCTCCCATAGAATGGAAACTAGAATCCGACACCAAACACATAGGAGAGTATATGTGTTTTAAAGCAACATATACCAAGAAGGTGCCTAAAAATAATTTCAATTTTAACAGTAATTCAAATATAGATGATGATACTGAAGAGGAAAAAGAACTAGAAATGGAAGAACGTACAGTTACAGCTTGGTATACTCCTCAAATTCCTGTAAGTAATGGTCCTGCAAAATACCAAGGTCTTCCGGGTTTAATTTTAGAAATTCACGACGGAAAACTAACGGTAATCTGTAGTAAGATAGTCGTTAATCCTGAAGAAAAAATTAAGATTGAAGCACCTACAAAAGGTAAAGAAGTTTCTCAGAAGGAATACGACGTCATTATGGATAAAAAAACAAAGGAAATGATGGAGCGTTATGCACCCAGAAATGGTAGTAAAAGCGGTGAGGTGATTCAGATAAGTATAGGAGGTTAGTTTTCTTAACACAAGTTTAACAAACCTAGACTTAACTTTTCTTCATCAGTAGAGTCTTATGATAATAAGATTAACAAAAAAACTATTATTGAGTTTTACTATACCATTAAAGATGAAGAAACTACCGCTTAAAATTGCATTGTTATTAACTGTGATAATTTCCAGTTCTAATTTATTTGCTCAAGATTTTCAAGGAAAAGCCTATTACATGTCTAAAACAACCATGGATTTAGATCAGTTTGGTGGACAAGACATGAGCGCAGAACGTAAAAAGCAAATTCAAGAACGTATGAAGAGCTTTTTAGAAAAAGAGTTTACATTAACGTTTACTAAATCTGAGTCTATCTATAAAGAAGAAGAAAAGTTAGAAGCACCTGGTAGCGGAGGTCGTAGAGGTTTTGGAGGAAGTCTGACAGGCGGACCAAAATATAAAAATGTTCAAACCAAAGAAATGCTTCAAGATCAAGAATTTTTTGGGAAGCAGTTTTTAGTTAAAGACGAATTAAAAACTATAGAATGGAAAATGGGGACTGAAACCAAAACAATTGGTCAATACACCTGTTTTAAAGCAACTGCGATGGTAGAGCCTACAGGAATTGATTTTCAGAGTTTCAGAAGACCAAGAAATGGAAATCAACGTAAAGAAGGAGAGAAGGGTAAAGATTCAACTGACTCAAATGAGCCTGCAAAACCTAAAACAATAGAGGTTGTAGCATGGTACACTCCTCAAATTCCTGTTAACCAAGGGCCTGATAATTATTGGGGTTTACCAGGTTTAATTTTAGAAGTTAATGCAGACCGTACAACGATTCTTTGTACTAAGATTGTATTAAACCCAACAGATAAAGAAACGATAGAAAAGCCTAAAAAAGGTCAAAAAGTTACGCAAGAAGAATACACTGAAATCACTACAAAAAAGATGGAAGAAATGCGTGAAATGTACGGAGGACGCAACGGTAGAGGTGGCGGAAGAGGACGAAATTAAGCACCAAATATTAAACACCACAATCACAACCAAATTATATGAAAAATATTTTAGCACTACTATTTACCTTAGTAGTAATGAGCTCTTTTGCTCAAATCAAAATGCAAGGCATTGTAAAAGATAGTATTGGAGCGCCTTTAGAGTTAGCTAATATTATAGCTATTAATAAAGATACCAATACATTAGAATCCTATGCTATTACTAATGCTAGTGGAAAATATGTTATTTCGCTAAGTAAGAACGGAAGGTATAGTATTCAGGTGAGTTATATTGGATTAAAGTCCGTCGATGAAACTATTGAAACTAAAGAAGTAGATATCACAAAAGACTTTACAATGCTTACAGATAATATGCTTGATGCTGTTGAGTTGACTTATGAAATGCCAGTAACCATAAAAGGAGATACCTTAATTTATAATGCCGATTCTTTTAAAAGTGGAACAGAGCGAAAGCTTGAAGATGTCCTAAAAAAATTACCTGGTATAGAAATAACAGCAGAAGGTAAAATTGAAGTAGAAGGAAAGGAAGTTACTAAGCTAATGGTAAACGGAAAGGATTTCTTTGATGGAGATTCAAAATTGGCCACAAAAAATATACCTTCTAATGCTGTAGATAAAATTCAAGTATTACGTAATTATGCTGAGGTAGGGCAATTAAGTGGTGTACAAAACAACCAAGATAACGTTGCTATAAATATTAAACTAAAAGAAGGAAAAGAAAACTTTTGGTTTGGTGATGTTACAGTAGGTGGAGGTGTTGCACCATCTCCAAATGATGAGCTTTATTTAGTGCAGCCTAAGCTATTTTATTACAGCCCTAAATACAGTGTTAATGTTATTGGAGATTTAAATAATACAGGTGAAGTGGCATTAACAGGTAGAGATCTTCGAAACTTTGGTGGTGGTTTTAGAAGACCAAGTTCTAGTAGCGGAACAAGTCTAAATCTTGGAGATAATGGCTTAAGTGGATTAACCAATATAGACGATTCACAAACTGTAGAATCTAAATTAGCAGCAGTTAACTTTAGTTATTCGCCAAACAAAGCTTTAGATCTTAGTGGCTTTATAATTTATAATAGTAGTAGATTACGTACTCGTGAAGAAAGTTTTGTACGTTATACAAATCCCGAATTAGAAATTCCGGATGAAGAAACAATACAGACAGGTAGTGAGGCTACTAACCAAGGTTTAGCAAAATTAAGTGCAGCTTATAAGCCAAATGCAAATAACCAATTAAACTATGATGTTTTAGGTCGAATTTCTAGTGATTCTGAAACTCAAAATGAATTTTCTTCGGTTGTAGGTAATACGTATCAATTAGATGAGGCTAAACCATTTAGTATTAATCAAAATGTAAATTATTATTACACCCTAAATGAGAATAATATTTTTGCTTTTGAAGCGCAACATTTAATAAAAGATGAAGATCCGTTTTACAATGCCATTTTAGTAAACGACCCTACAAATAATAATGCTACAGATCCTAGTGATAGAGATGCTTTTGATAATACAGCTTTGAGTTTAGGACTAGATAGAGATCAGTTAGGTTATGATTTGAATCAAGACCGTCGTATAAAATCAAATCAGCTAGATGCTAAATTAGATTATTACAATATTTTGAATTCAAAAAGTAATATCAATTTAACCTTAGGGACTATTTTAAGTACTCAGAAATTTAACTCTAATATCTTTCAGTTTTTAGATGATGGTTCTTATTTTGATCCAACAGCAAGTTTAACAAACGAGGAAGGAGATGTGTTATTAAATGAAAATGACACTGAGTATAATTTTAGTGATATTTATTTAGGTTTTCATTACCGATTAAAAACAGGTAAGTTTACAATTACTCCAGGGTTTTCTGTGCATGCTTATGGTAACAAAAACACACAGTTTGGTGAAACATACGAAGACAATTTCTTTAGAATATTACCAGATTTTGAAACACAAATTCAGTTTAAAAAGAGCGAAAGCTTAACCTTTCGTTATAACATGAAAAATGCGTTTACGGATGTTACAAGTTTAGCTGAAGGTTTAGTTTTAAATAACTATAATAGTCTTCAGTATGGTGAACCAGAATTACAAAATTCGTTATCTCATAATTTGAGCTTACGTTACTTTAGTTTTAACCTATTTAATTATACCAATGTTTTTGCAATTCTTAATTATAACAAAAACATAGATCAAATACGTTCATTTACTAATTTTGATAATGTCATTAGAACAAATACATACTTTAATTCAAACTTCGCAGATGAGAGTGTTACAGCTATTGGACGTATACAACGTACATTTGGTAAGTTAAGAGCTAGTATGCGAGTTAATTTTAATTACAGTAAGAATAATCAATTTGTACAAGATGTAAGATCTGTAAATGAAACATTTTCTCAGAGTTATACACCAGAATTGCGTACTAATTTTAGAGAAGCACCAAACGTAAGTTTAAAATATTTATATCGTGTTTCTGATACGAATCAAGGTGATAATGATACACAGTTTATTACAAATGCTCCTTCAGTAGAGTTTGATGCATACTTGTGGAAAGCTTTAACGTTTAGAACTGATTATTCTTATACAAGTCAAAGTAGTAATGTTAGTGATACACAATCCTACCAAACTTGGAACGCTAGTTTAGCTTACCGAAAAGATCAGGATGCTAAATGGGAGTATCAAATTAGAGCAACCAATTTATTGAATATAGATTCTGAAGTAAATAATGGTTCTAGTAACATTTCAGTTTATAGTTCTGAAACATTTGTTTTACCAAGGTTTGTTACCTTTAGGTTAACCTATACTTTATAAGAACAATTTTAATATAAAAAAGCCTTGCATTCATATTTATTGATTGCAAGGCTTTTTGTTTTTTGAGGTTTTAAGTTAATTAATAATCTCTTAAAACATGCACAACTCCTGAAACAGAATGTGGGTTTCCATCATAGTCTTCATAAGTTCCGCTAAAATTAATATCAATATATTCACCAACAGCTCCAAGAGATGTTAGATTGTAAATGACGTTGTTATTGGTGTTAGACATGCCAAAACACTCTTGAAGATTGAAGCCCGTATCGCTGTTGTCATTGGCATTCCAATTGTAATTGTCGTAAGTCCCTTCGTAAGAGGTTTCATCTAATTTTCCAATCAGGTAAAAACAGTTTCCATCATTACTAGACCCACTAAGTGTTAAAATTGGCCCATTGTAATTAGGTGAGTTGGCATCAAACTGACTATTAATATTATCTAAAACATAAATTAAATCTCCACCGTCAATACTATACTGAATAAACTCAGTAATCGTGTTACAAGCACTTATAGTTCCAATGTTTGTTAATGGCGTGGTAAAGGTATAGCTAATACTGTCTGTTGTTTGAAGGTTGACATAGTCACTCGCTTTTATTTTGAAGGTATTATCGTTTTCGCAGCGTAATAGATTAATTTCAAACGTACCATCGTTAACAACATCGGTAAAGGTTTGTCCTCCGTATTTTAATTGTACGTAGCCATCTGTTACAGCATTGTCATCACAAGTATTAAAGTCTCCTGTTACAGTTTCGGCTATAATATCAGGATTGTCAGGTATAGTTATTGAGAGATCAGAGTCTGATGTAAAAGGGCCAATTATTTGCGAGTGTAATGATTCATTTCCACAAAAGTCATAATTATAAATATCTAGCTCTAAAGTTTCTCCACTAGGGACAAAACCACACACTTCTCCATTGTCGTTAATATAGCCACTACGAGTACCAAATGTAGCACTTGTAATACTTACATAGAGATTGTTTAAAACATTATTTTGATCGTCTGTGGTAGTTACACAAAGTGTGATAGCGTTGGCAGGAATATCACAATTCCAAAAGGAAAAATGCGTTACGGTTCCAACATACATATTGCCTTGTAAGGTGGCTTCACCTTCTTCAATCCAATAGCCTTTGGTTTCGTCAAAATACCAAAGTGGAATGGTTGCTGGTGCAATGCTCATTAAACTTGGGGCAACATACATTTTAATTTCAGAGGTAGATCCTTCAGCTAAGTTTAATTCTTCTCCTGAGCTTCCACGTAATTCTACAGCCAACATTCCAAGGGTTTGTAACATACGTTCAGCTCCATCAGAGTTTTGAGCATATAACATTCCTGGGCGTTGTAAGGCCATATCTTCATCTGCTGGATCTAAATGATGTACAATAACATTTACAGTGCCAGCGTATTCAGAGCCATCTTCTTTTATGAAATTTCCATCAAAACTTACAGAGCTTCCGTTGTCAAGTGATACTGTTCCTTCAGAACCACTGTTTACAGTACCTGTAATATTGGCGTCAAGTAACATAATAGTTACTTTATTAGTGCCATTAGTGGGTACTACATTTCTAGAGCCATGAATATAACCTGCTTTTGAAGCCTTGATATAGCCAAAGCGTTTGTGTACTGTCGCATTTTTAATGATAAAAACACCATTGCTGTCAGTTATTGCAGTATCATCACCAATTGTTATTAAAACGCCTTCAATAGGAAGATGGTTTTTGTCGATGACTGTTCCTAAAAAATCTCTCGAAATTTCATTTCCGAAATATTCAGAGAATTCGTCAGGAACAATTTCTTGTTGTTCACCTACCGGATTGCTATCATCTTTTTGACAAGACGTCATTGTAAGTAATGAAAATAAAAATAGAAAAATGAATTTGGGGAATTTGTTCGTACGTTTCATATCGCTTTTTTTTTTTGATTATGCATTTTACTTTTCACTTATAAAACAACTCAATAACTGAAATTCCTACCTGTTTCGATTATTCTAATAGAAAAACCCTCAGCATTAATTAAAATGTTGAGGGTTGTTTTTGGGTAACACTTTTAAGGGTTATCCTTTGGTAATATCTATTTTTTCGATCACTTTTTCAACCTCACCAGCTTTGTTAGTTAATGATGCTTCAAATGTTTTTAGTGAATTCTCTACTTGAGTTTTAGTTCCTTTAAAAACAATGGTTTTTAATACTTTTTCTCCATCTTTAATCGTCGAGTAATCAACTGTAGCTACGGCTTCAATATCTTCAGAATCAATAGTCATTTCAACAGAAAAGTCTTCTTCAATATTGGCTAAGCCTATGTCATTAGCATGACCACCTAAGATAGGAGCAATGACCAAACCGATTAAACAGGTTAATTTAATTAAGATATTCATTGATGGTCCAGAAGTATCTTTAAAAGGATCACCAACAGTATCTCCTGTTACTGCAGCTTTGTGCGCTTCAGAACCTTTAAACGTCATCTCTCCGTTAATTTCAACACCAGCTTCAAAAGATTTCTTAGCGTTATCCCAAGCACCACCGGCATTGTTTTGGAAGATAGCCCATAACACACCAGACACAGTAACACCAGCCATATAACCACCTAACATTTCAGCAATCGCTAAATTGTTCATTCCAAAAATCATAGGAACAAAAGCAATTACTAAAGGAAAACCAATAGTTAATAATCCTGGTAACATCATTTCTTTTAAAGAAGCTTGTGTAGAAATAGCCACACATTTATCGTATTCTGGTTTTCCAGTCCCTTCCATAATTCCAGGAATATCTCTAAACTGGCGACGTACTTCTTCTACCATTTCCATAGCTGCTTTACCTACAGCATTCATTGCTAAGGCAGAGAATACTACTGGCACCATACCACCAACAAATAACATCGCTAATACTGGTGCTTTAAAGATGTTAATGCCGTCAATACCCGTAAAGGTTACATAGGCAGCAAATAAGGCTAATGATGTTAAAGCTGCAGAAGCAATAGCAAATCCTTTTCCTGTTGCAGCTGTTGTGTTACCAACCGAATCTAAAATATCTGTACGCTCTCTAACGATAGGTTCTTGTTCACTCATTTCAGCAATACCACCTGCGTTATCAGATATTGGTCCAAAGGCATCAATGGCCAATTGCATAGCTGTTGTTGCCATCATCGCAGAAGCTGCTAAAGCTACACCATAGAATCCAGCAAAAGCATAAGATGCCCAAATAGCTCCAGCAAATAATAATACGGATGGGAATGTAGAAATCATACCTGTTGCTAAACCAGCAATAATGTTTGTACCTGCTCCTGTGCTTGACTGTTGTACAATATTTAAAATTGGTTTTTTACCTAAACCTGTATAATATTCCGTTACTGAAGAAATCACTGCTCCTACAAATAAACCAACTAAGGTGGCGTAGAATACTCGCATTGAAGAAATGTCTTGTAAGCCTTCTCCAAAGAAGTTCATTTGCATGGTTTCAGGTAACATCCACGTTACTAAACCAAAACATGACACAGCAACTAGTATAATAGATGTCCAGTTACCTATATTTAAAGCTCCCATAACCTGAGCTTCTTTAGCGTCGTTACTTTTTATTTTTACCAACATTGTACCGATGATTGAAATAATGATTCCTGCACCAGCTATTGCCATTGGTAATAAGATTGGGCCAATACCTCCAAACAGGTCATCAACTGCTCCACCCATATCTTTTATGACATAGTTTCCAAGAACCATTGCCGCCAATACGGTTGCGACATAAGATCCAAATAAATCGGCTCCCATACCAGCAACATCACCAACATTATCACCTACGTTATCTGCAATAGTTGCAGGATTACGAGGATCATCTTCTGGAATACCAGCTTCAACTTTACCAACTAAATCGGCACCAACATCTGCAGCTTTAGTATAAATACCACCACCTACTCTTGCGAATAAAGCAATTGATTCAGCACCTAATGAGAAACCTGCAAGTGTTTCTAATACTATGGTCATATCCATTGTATTGGTCCACTCACCTCCCATAAATACATGGAAAAACACGATAAAGAAAACGGTTAAGCCTAAAACGGCTAAACCAGCAACACCAAGTCCCATTACAGTACCACCTCCAAAAGAGATTTTTAATGCGTTTGGTAAACTTGTACGTGCGGCTTGTGTTGTTCTAACATTTGTTTTAGTAGCAATCTTCATGCCTATATTTCCTGCAAAAGCAGAGAATACAGCACCAAAAACAAAGGCAATTACAATTAGCCAATGCGTAGTTGGAACAATGAAAGAGACTAGAGTTAATAAGGCTGCTACAATGACTACAAAAATGGCAAGCAATCTATATTCGGCATTTAAGAACGCCAATGCACCTTCATAGATATGATCTGAAATTTCTTTCATTTTACCATCTCCAGCGTCTTGTCTCATTACCCAAGATTGCTTTATAAGCATGTAAATTAACCCTAAAAGTGCCAAAGCTATTGGCATATAAATCATCATTGACTCCATATTATAATATTTAATTTAATTAGTTATTAGCTAGGTAAATGTAATAAAATGAATCATATTTTTACGAAAAAAGCAATATCAATTATATGATACTGCTTTTTTATTAGTTTTTTGTTAAAAAAACTTGAGATTTCTAAATGAGAATATTAAATCGTAAACGTGCGTTTCTTTTTGTGTTCGCTTTCATCATAACGTTGTACACATTCATGATAAATTTTGATAGCTTCTTCTGCGTCTCCCCATCCACCAACATCTACTTTCTTTTCTTCTAAATCTTTGTATACACGGAAAAAGTGTTCGATTTCTTTTAATCTATGTGGATTTAAATCACTTATGTTTTTATTATTACTCCAAATTGGATCAGAAACTGGTACACAAATAATTTTTTCATCTGGACCTTTTTCATCTGTCATATGGAAAACACCAATTGGTCTTACTTCCATTACTACCATTGGATATGTTGGTTGGTGACCTAAGACTAAAACATCTAAAGGATCACTGTCTAAAGCTAAAGTTTCAGGTATAAAACCATAATCTCCAGGATACATCATAGATGAAAAAAGCATACGATCGAAACGTATTTTATGTAATGTAAAATCGTATTCATATTTATTACGACTTCCTTTTGGTATTTCAATTAATACATCGAAGGTTAATTCTTCTGTTGTTGACATGTTAGATTTATTTTGTTTTTTTACAAAAAGAACACGGAAATTTAATTATGTAATTTTTGTGATAATTTAAGCAGCAAATATAGTATAATACAGATTTGTTGCCAAAGGAAATTGGGCTTATGTAGAGATTAAAAATAAAAGCCAAAACTACCTGTAATGCCAAACTTTCTTGCATCAGGATTTTCAAGGTAATTACCTCTAAAGTTAAAGTCTAATCTTAAAACTTTAAAAATATTGGCAACACCAAAACTATACTCGTAATATATACGTGAATCTGGAGCAACCAATGTAAATTCAACAGGATTACCAGTAGTGCTAAGGTCTCTGTTTTCTTGAGATAATTCGCCCCAAACACCTCTTAAACTTAAAATAGCTCTTAAATTATATTTCTTTAAAAATGGAATGCGTGAAAAAATACGTCCATTAAAATTATGCTCTACATGCATCGATGTATATGTGTCTGTAACAAACTCATAAAAGTCAAGTTGAGAAAAGGTATTATAGATTGAAAAATAGGTCTGGTTTCCTGGTACAACATTTAGTAGCGAAAGAGGGACTTCTCCATAAGTTTTACCTGCTTCGATAGATGTTGTTAAACGGCCAAAACCACCAACTTGCCATGGTTGTATATATGAGAATTGTACTTTTGTATAATCAAAATCACTGTTAAACCAACTGCGATCTCCACGACTTACTTGTGCAAATAATCTTGCGAAATTGTCATTTTTTTCTTTTCGTTCGACTCCAAAACCAGTCATTTGGCGTTTTGGGTAAAAGGCTAATGAGAGTCGGCTTTCAAATTGTTTTACCTCAGAAGAAATTCCAGATGGCGCTTCTGCATCATTATAATCTAAACTAAAAGTAGGAGAGGCAGAGCTTAATGTACGGAAACTACCATCTAAGCGTATTTCGAAATTTCTAGCAGCTTCAATAGACATTCCGAGGTTGGTTAAATTGATATTGGTTAATTTATCATTAGAACCAGTACCAATAACAGAGGAAGATGCTAAGCTTCGACCAAGGACATCTGTAGAGCTTGTTAAACTTGCACCAATTTGTTCTATGTCGCGCCTGTTTCCGCCAAACAAGGTTAATCGGCTTCGTTTATCTAGCAACCATTTTCCAGAAAGGCCGTATTTAAATTTATCGTCTTTAAAGCCATAAGCCATAAAGCCTTCGACCCTCCACATATCGTTAGGGCCAAAATAAGTTCGTCCTCCTGTTCTTAAGCGTAAACCTTCAACTTCATTATATCCAAAGGTTGAGAAAATAGGACCATAATCAAAATTAATGCTTGGAAATTCTACATAACCAGAAGCAAGAATGCTTCCTAAATTATACAATCGCTTAAATTTCTTCACTGTTTTAAGCGTGTCTAACATTTTGTAAACCCCTTTTTCGTCTTTGTTTAAGGCTTCAAGTCTATTGTTTTCCCAAAAATCATCTTCTCTATTATAAACGTCTTTGTCATAATCATAGACAACTTTATCATAGAATTTAGGATCTTCTTTTGGCTGATTAAATTTGTAATTATCGTAAATTGTAGTTCGTTTACCATAAACACCTCTAGATTGTTCCTTTTTATTAAATGCAAAATCGGAAAGAAAATAATCGCGTTTAATAAGAAATAAAGAGTCGCTTAGTACTTCAAACTCTTGTTCTATATAAATTTCTTTTACCCAATTGATATTAGCACTTTTAGATGCTTGAAGATTAATTTCTTTAATGGCGTAGGTAGAGTCGTTAACCCAAAAGTCGCCTTTAAAAGTCAATTCGTTTTTTCGTCTAGGATAATATATAATGTTGTAGCACCATTTATTATCAATAAATGCACTGTCTGACAATACGTAATTATAGGTTTGGATACCTGTTCTACTTAATGGGCTTACAAAGCTCTTATCAAAAAACTTTAGGTAATTATCATAGACATTATACTCGGAATATAAATCGTCTATAAAGTCTATAATGATTTGGTTGTTGCTAAATCCTGAGTTTTTATTTCCTAATAAATCTTCTCGTTCTTTCTTAAGAATATTATCGCCAGATATTTTTTTAACAGATTCGTTTAAGAAAATAGGCAAATACGTTTTTCCAGTAACGTTTGAAGTATCTACTTCTTCAAAAACAAACTCCATACCTTTAAAGAGTTTACTTTTTATTAAAGCACTATCTATAGTGTTTAGGTCAAATTCAACTTTTTCATACTGGTCGTATTCGTATTGTTTAAATTGACTTAAACCATTTTGTCGTTTACGTTCCCAAATTTTCTTAAGAATTCTAATCGCTGGATTTTCGGAGGCTTTTTTAGATTGTTTTCCGGTAACAATAAGCACCTCGTCTAAAGAGGAAGCTTCTTCTTTTAATATAAATTTTAAATCGTAATTAACACGTTTGGTTAGTGGAATTTCTAAAACTTCAAAACCAATAAAAGACACAATTATGGTTTCCCATGTTTCATCAGATTCTAGATAAAACTTTCCATCTTCATTAGTAATGGTACCTTGTGTAGAACCTTTAAAGAAGATATTAACATAAGGAAGTGCTACGTTGTTTTCATCAAACACGTATCCACTAACTTTTGTCTGTGAGATTGCAGAAAAAAAGCCTAGAACAAAAAAAAGTGTAAATAATTTTAATTTCATATTAAAAACAAACTTCATCAATAACCATGCTAAACTTTAGTTAGAGGGTTACTAATGAAGTTTTTTAAACGCAGAAAACTGCAATTTATTTGTACATTACTTTTTTTACTGCTTTAATAACATCGTCGCTATTAGGCAACCATTCTGCTAATAAAACAGGAGAGTATGGTGCAGGAGTATCTGCGGTATTTATTTTAACAACTGGGGCATCTAAATAATCAAATGCTTCTGATTGTACTAAGTAAGTGATGTCAGTAGCTACATTTCCAAAGGGCCATGCTTCTTCTAAAACAACTAATCTATTGGTTTTCTTCACAGATTTTAAAATGGCTTCTCTATCCATTGGACGAACAGTTCTTAAATCTATAATTTCACAAGAAATACCTTCTTTTTCTAATTCGTCTGCAGCTTTGTAAGCTTCTTTTATGATTTTACCAAAAGATACGATAGTAACATCTGTTCCTTCACGTTTCACATCTGCAACACCAATAGGTATTACATATTCTCCTTCTGGTACTTCGCCTTTATCACCGTACATTTGCTCACTTTCCATAAAAATTACAGGATCGTCATCTCTAATGGCAGCTTTTAATAAACCTTTAGCGTCATATGGATTTGAAGGAACAATAACTTTTAATCCTGGAGTATTGGCAAACCAACTCTCAAAAGCCTGAGAGTGTGTTGCTGCTAATTGGCCAGCAGATGCTGTTGGTCCTCTAAATACAATAGGGCATTTAAATTGTCCACCAGACATTTGTCTAATTTTAGCGGCATTATTTATAATTTGATCAATTCCAACCAAAGAGAAGTTAAACGTCATATATTCTACTATAGGACGATTGCCCGTCATTGTAGATCCAATGGCAATACCAGCAAAACCAAGTTCTGCAATAGGTGTATCTATGACGCGTTTAGCACCAAACTCGTCTAACATCCCTTTAGATGCTTTATAAGCACCATTGTATTCCGCTACTTCTTCACCCATAAGATAAACGCTTTCATCTCTGCGCATTTCTTCGCTCATAGCCTCGCAAATAGCTTCTCTAAATTGAATTGTCTTCATGCTTTTGTTTTTATTCGAGCTGCAAAAATAATAATTCTAGACTATATAATGACATTAAATCTTAAACGAAAAAAGAAAATAATTGTAACTTGTAGTTCGTATTAATTATTTGAGTGTTTATGAAAGTGAAAAATTACATTTTTATCTGTTTGTTTTTTATAGTTTCTAATTTTGCTTTTGCTCAAGAAGCTGTGCTTTGTCCGTTGCAAAATCATCATGTAAAAATTGAATCCACAGCAGATATTCCGACGGTAATAGATAATATGGATGGTACAATAACGCTAACACACCAAGATCAAAACATTACTGATATTTTTGCCGATTATGTAATTTATGATTTCTACCAATCTTTTCCCAACACAAATCCTGATGGTGAGCTTATCAAATATTATACAATTGTACATGGGAACAGAACACTTATCAATGAGTTATATGATTATGCATATCCCGATGTTTATAGTATGGAACCATATCCTAACACCTCTATAAGTCCTGGTTTAATTAATTTGTTAGACAACAAAACTTATAAAGTATTGTACTGAATCAACAGAAGGAGGGTTACCTTGCCCAGAAGGGGAACAAAATGTGCCAGCTGGTTTTCAACTAAATATTGTTTTTACATATGATGAAGTCAATGGTATGATGCATGCGGAACAGAAGGTATTTCTAGCTGTGAAAACTCTTTTTCGATAAGGCTGAGGGGAGGATTTGACGATGGATTTGGCAGCACAGATAACACACTTCAATTATGGCAATCTGAGCAAGGAACTTCTACCGTTATAAGTTATAATCAACCATGTCACTATATTGAAAAAATGCTCTATTCCGTTTTAGATATAGGATGTATAGACCATGATAATTATGGAAATATTAGGGTTAATAAAAGTATAGATGAAACAGGCCAGATCATTCTTGAAAGAGAAAATGCATTTTTTGCGACGGATTTTTTAACTTTTCAAGACACTGCTTTATCAGTAAGTGATGAAACTTTTTGAGACTAAAGGAAATCCATTTTGCAAATCACTAACTTAAATAATCAATTGGTAAATGTTGAAATATATAACACATCTGGACAACAAATTATTCAGCCAATTACGTTCAAAGAAAACAGTCTAAATATTTCAAATCTTTCCAACGGATTATATTTCATTAGAGTTTCAAACTTAAATAATCAGCAAAAAATCTTCAAATTTTTAAAAAAATGATAGTTTATTGATGAATGATTGAATTTTTCTGAAATTTACTATGCGTGCATAGTAAAATTCAAATTATTATTTTTATCTTCGTACTCAAGAAAAAAGACGTTTAAATAAATCATTTTTATATGAAAATATTAGTATGTATTAGTCATGTACCTGATACAACATCAAAGATTAATTTCACAGAAGGAGATACAAAGTTTGACACTAATGGTGTTCAGTATGTTATTAATCCTAATGACGAGTTTGGTCTAACACGTGCCATGTGGTTTAAAGAAAAACAAGGAGCAAGTGTAGATGTCGTTAACGTTGGTGGTGCAGAAACAGAGCCAACTTTAAGAAAAGCATTAGCAATTGGTGCCGATTCTGCAATTAGAGTGAATACACCGGCAACAGATGGTTATTCAGTAGCAAAACAATTAGCTAAAGTTGTTAATGATGGTGGTTACGATTTAGTAATAGCAGGAAGAGAATCTATTGATTACAATGGTGCTATGGTTCCTGGAATGTTAGCTGGAATAATTGGTGCTAATTTTGTTGCCAATTGTATTAGTTTAGAAGTTGATGGCACTAATGTTAAGGCCGTTAGAGAAATCGATGGCGGTAAGGAAACAGTTAGCACAACTTTACCTTTAGTTATAGGTGGTCAAAAAGGGTTAGTTGAAGAAAGTGATCTTCGTATTCCTAATATGAGAGGTATTATGATGGCACGTAAAAAACCTTTAACGGTTGTAGAGCCTACAGATGCTACTGCAGAAACTAAAGCAGTAAGTTTTGAAAAACCAGCTCCAAAGGGTGCAGTTAAATTGGTTGATGCCGAAAATATAGACGAATTAGTAAACTTACTTCATAACGAAGCTAAGGTAATTTAGTAAACTTTAATTATTCCGAAAGGTTACGCTGAGCAGAGTTCAAGTGTTATTTCGGAATCTCTTGAAGTTAAAGGAAATAGTAATAAGTTCCTGAATCAAGTTCAGGATAAATTTTATAAATAAAATTTTATGTCAATTCTAGTATATACAGAGTCCGAAAACGGAAAATTTAAAAAAGCGGCTTTAGAAGTCGTGTCTTATGCTAAAGCTGTTGCAGACCAAATGGGAACTTCAGTTACAGCAGTTGCTGTTAATGCAGACAACGCAGAAACGCTAGGAAATTATGGTGCGTCTAAAGTACTTTCAATAAAAGATGAATCTTTAAATTCATTTAACGCTAAAAAATATGCAGCTGCTATAGAAGGTGCTGCAAAAAACGAAGATGCAAAAGTGGTGGTTATTAGTGCCAGTGCCAATAGCAAATATTTAGCGCCATTGTTAGCTGTAGGTTTAGAAGCAGGTTATGTTTCTAATGTTATTGCAGTACCATCTAGTGTCTCTCCATTTACAGTGAAACATTCAGCGTTTACAAATAAAGCATTTGCAAATACTGAAATAACAACAGATGTAAAAATTGTTGGTTTATCTAATAATTCATTCGGTTTGGTAGAAACGGAAGGTAGTGCTACTGTAGAAGATTTTTCACCATCAATACCAGAATCAGGTGTTAAAGTTGAGTCTGTAGATAAAGCTACTGATAAAGTAAGTATTGCTGATGCCGAAATTGTAGTTTCAGGAGGTAGAGGATTAAAAGGTCCTGAAAATTGGGGTATGGTTGAAGAACTAGCAGAAGTGTTAGGTGCTGCAACAGCATGTTCTAAACCTGTATCAGATTTAGGTTGGAGACCACATAGCGAGCACGTTGGCCAAACAGGAAAGCCTGTAGCGTCTAATTTGTACATTGCTATAGGTATTTCTGGTGCTATTCAGCATTTAGCAGGTATTAATTCTTCAAAAGTAAAAGTGGTAATTAACACCGATCCTGAGGCACCTTTCTTTAAGGCTGCAGATTACGGAGTTGTAGGTGATGCATTTGAAGTGGTACCTAAATTAATTGAAAAATTAAAAGCTTTTAAAGCTGCAAACGCATAATTTTATTACCTTGTAATATTAAATGCCAATTCATAAAAAATTAGATGCGGTATTAATAAGGACTGTTTAAATTTAGATTCCTCTTATTCGCTTGCGTTTTATCGAAAGTATAGAGGAAATTAACCAAATCTGCACAATGCAGTTGGTAAAGTCCAAATTTAAACAGTTCTTTGTGTTTTATAAATTATGAGTTTAGTTCGTTTAAATATCAAAGGCATCTCTTATAGTCAAACCCAGAATGGTGCTTACGCTTTAATACTTAATGAAGTAGATGGTGATCGTAAATTACCAATAGTTATTGGTGCTTTTGAAGCGCAATCTATTGCCATTGCTTTAGAAAAAGAAATTAGACCTCCGCGTCCGCTTACACATGATTTATTTAAAAACTTTGCCGACCGATTTGATATTGTTGTTAAGCAAGTCATTATTCATAAGTTGGTTGATGGTGTATTTTATTCAAGTTTAATTTGCGAACGCGATAAAATTGAAGAAATTATAGATGCCAGAACGAGCGATGCTATTGCATTAGCCTTACGTTTTCAGGCACCAATTTTTACTTACAAAAATATTTTAGATAAAGCAGGAATCTATCTTAAAGTCAATCCTAAAAAGGAAGACGATGAAGAGCAAGATAGTATTCTTGTTGACGACCTTATTGTTGAAGAAATTGAAGCTGCATCTGCAGAACAAGAAGGTTATAAAAATAAATCTCTCGAAGAACTTAATAATCTCTTAGAAGAGGCGGTTAATAATGAAGATTATGAAATGGCTGCCAAAATAAGAGACGAAATTTCTAAACGCTAACTAACACTTATTACATATGAATCAGTTTTTCAAGGCTTTTCTAGCTATTTTTCTAGGGCTTTCGTCAATAACAGCACAGGAACTTGAAAAAACATGGGAGTCTACAGATTCTGAAAGTATGTATACGACTTTGGAGTTCAACAAAGGAGAATTCAATTTTTCTTCTAATACGGTTGATGACTTACAAGGAGATTATATGTACCAAAATAGCTTGCTGGTACTGTATAAAAACGATTCATTAAATACCATAGAAAGGTATAAAATTAGAGAGCTTACAGATTCTACTTTAGTATTCTCAGGAAAAGAGATGCAGTTCAATTTTGTGTCTACTAAAGAAAAAGAAGTAGAGGCTGTTGTATCTCCTAGTGTAACTACAAATGACATTATACCAAATCAAGGTTTTTCTTTTAACAGTTTGTGGAGGGGGATTTTAGGGATGGTGACTCTAATTTTTATTGCGTTTTTATTTAGTAGTAATCGTAGAGCTATCAATTGGAAAACAGTAGGTATTGGATTATTATTTCAATTAATTATCGCTATTGGTGTTTTAAAAATAGATTTTGTAAAAACTGCGTTTGAATTTATAGGCCAAGGGTTTATTGCTATCCTTGGATTTACGCAAGCAGGTAGTGAATTTCTATTTGGAGGGATGTTAGACATTAATTCCTTCGGTTTTATTTTTGCTTTTCAAGTTTTACCAACCATTATATTCTTCTCAGCCTTAACATCTGTATTGTTCTATTTGGGGTTAATTCAGAAAGTCGTAAAAGGTATGGGATGGTTGTTATCTAAAGTTTTAGGGATTTCTGGTCCAGAAAGCTTAAGTGTTGCAGGTAATATTTTCTTAGGTCAGACCGAAGCTCCATTACTTATTAAGGCGTATTTGGAAAAAATGAATAAGTCTGAAATTCTCCTTGTTATGATTGGAGGAATGGCAACAGTTGCAGGTGCTGTATTAGCGGCTTACATTGGCTTTTTAGGTGGTGAAGATGAAGCTTTACAATTATTTTATGCCAAGCATTTATTAGCCGCATCGGTTATGGCTGCACCAGGAGCTATTGTGATTTCAAAAATATTATTTCCGCAAACGGAAGAGGTTAATACAGATGTTGCTGTCTCTCAGGAAAAAATTGGTTCTAATATTTTAGAAGCCATTGCCAACGGAACAACTGAAGGACTAAGATTGGCGGTTAATGTAGGAGCGATGCTATTAGTATTTGTTGCCTTTATTGCCATGATAAATGGAATTCTTGGTGGCATTGCCGGTTTTGATGGATTTACAGTTGAATTCCTAAATATAGATTGGCATTTTACATCTTTAAATGAAATTATAGAAGCTAATACACCATATCAAAGTTTGTCCTTAGAATTTCTTTTGGGTTACTTATTTGCTCCGTTAATGTGGTTAATTGGTGTAGCATCAGAAGATATGGCACTTATGGGACAGTTGCTTGGAATTAAACTAGCAGCAAGTGAGTTTATAGGTTATATTCAATTGGCTGATTTGAAAAATGCTGCAAATGCAACACACCTTACGTATGAGAAGTCTATTATTATGGCAACTTATATGCTTTGTGGATTTGCTAATTTTGCTTCTATAGGAATTCAAATTGGTGGTATTGGGTCTTTAGCACCAGGACAGCGTACACAATTGTCTAAATTTGGAATGAAAGCTTTAATAGGTGGAACGATTGCTTCTTTAATATCTGCGACTATTGCAGGTATGATTATAGGGTAACAAATTGCTGAGAAAGCAGGAATCTCATAATGGTTTAGAATAAACACCACTTCAAATCTAACTCGTTAATAACTTTTAATATCTGCTACATGATATTTCAAGTGATTATTTAACATTTACCTAAATTCGTAATTGCATTTTATAGCATTTGTCACACTTAGCATTACTGAAATGAAACTATATTTTTGTTGAAAGTACATTGCAAAGCAAGGCGAAGTGTCTTATAATATAGGACTTAAGTTTAATTTAAACAGATTCCCACTTTCGTGGGGAATATTATGAAACAATATCACGATTTAGTAAAGCACGTTTTAGCAGAAGGTAATGATAAAGGAGACCGTACAGGTACTGGAACAACAAGTGTTTTTGGTTACCAAATGCGTTTCGATTTAAGCGAAGGTTTTCCAATGGTTACAACCAAAAAACTGCATTTAAAGTCTATTATATACGAATTGCTTTGGTTCTTAAAAGGGGATACCAATATTAAATATCTCAACGATAATGGAGTAAGAATTTGGAATGAATGGGCTGATGAAAATGGAGATTTAGGACCTGTTTATGGCCATCAATGGAGAAATTGGGCAAGTGAAGAAATAGACCAGATTAAAGAGGTTATAACAACTTTAAAAAATAATCCAAACAGCAGAAGAATGTTGGTTTCAGCTTGGAACCCTTCAGTTTTACCAGATACGTCTAAATCATTTTCAGAGAATGTGGCTAATGGTAAGGCAGCTTTACCACCATGTCATGCCTTTTTTCAATTTTATGTAGCAGATGGGAAATTGTCTTGTCAGCTTTACCAACGTAGTGCAGATATCTTTTTAGGTGTGCCTTTCAATATTGGATCTTACGCTTTGTTTACGATGATGATGGCTCAAGTTTGTGGCTATGAAGCAGGAGATTTTATTCACACTTTTGGTGATGCACATATTTACAATAACCATAAGGAACAGCTAGAATTACAATTGTCTAGAGATATTAGACCATTGCCTAAAATGATTTTAAACCCTGAAATAAAAGATATTTTCGACTTTAAATTTGAAGATTTTACATTGGTCGATTACAATCCGCATCCACATATTAAAGGTAAAGTTGCCGTTTAAATTTTCTCTATGAAATTATTTGTATTTGTTATGACCTTTCTTTGCGGCTTATCTTTAAGTGCGCAAGAACGAGAGGATGGTACGTATCCTGTTTTTAGAGGTTGTAAACAAGAATTAAGTTTCGAGGAGACTAAAAAGTGTACATCTGATAAAATCATGGATTATATCAAATTGAGCTTTAACTATGAGTTGGCAGATAAAGTCTTTCCAACGGATTTAACCACCGAATTCTTTGTAGAATTTACCATTAATAAAAAAGGTAAAACAGAACAAATTAATGTAAAAGCACATCATAAAGCTATTGCTATAGATGTGATTCAGTTGATAAAACGTATGCCTAGATTTAAGGCACCAGGAACCGTTAAAGGGAAGCCTGTAGATACACGCTTTGCTTGTTTAATGACGGTTAGATTGTTAGGGTAAAAGAAAAAGCGTCTCAAACTAAATTGAGACGCTTTTTTTTATGTTTTTTATAGAAAAGTCCTATAGATTGATTACGCAATTTTCTTCCCCTGCAAATTCATTATAAGCATAAGAATCAGCCTCGTCGTCATTAATATAAGCTCCATCAATAAGGTATCTGAATTCGTAAGAATTATCACGTGCTAAATCAACAGTACCTTTAAAGGTTCCGTTTTTTAATTTCTTTAATTTAGTCGCTTTTGTAGTATCCCACTGGTTAAAGCTCCCAACAACTGCTACACTTTTAGCCGCTTCTGCAGGGACAGAAAATGTTACCTTACAAACGGGCTTACTTTTTAAATACTGCTTTTTAATTGCCATAATAATAGATTTAATTACAACACAAAAATATAAAAGAATAGCGCATATAATATTGATTAAGTGCTTAAAAACTAAAGAATTATCGATTTCATAAAATTGCCATTAATTTTTATTTAGAATGTAAAATATGAACACTTAATTTATTGGATTGTTAGTGTTAAGCGGAATTGCTTGGTGGCTGATTATCAATGATATCGTTTTCGTTAGAAGCTTTTCTTCAAAGTCTTTAATTCACAATATTGATTTACTAAAAAAACAAGTATCTTTATCTTATTAAATTACGATTATGTTTGGTAAGAAAAAACAGGTTTCAACTATAGATAAAGATCAGTTAGAGCTTATAGAAAACGCTCAAAAACGCATAAAACAAAAAAAGCGTTTGTATATTCATTTTGTTATATTCTTAATTGGTGCTGTATTTTTAATCGTGGCCAATACTGTTTTAGGTATTAAAAAAGATTTTAAGATTGCAGGTATTGATTGGTTTGTGTATGCTATAATTGCATGGTTCTTTTTATTTATTTACCACTTTGTGAGTGTTTTTATAACCAATAAATTTATGGGTAAGGACTGGGAGAAGCAACAACTAGAAAAGTTAGTTAGTGCACAACAGGTACGTATTGATAAATTGAAGCAGAACTTTCTAAAGGAAGAGACTAAAATAGCGCAGACCCAAGCTTACAACGAAGCTAAAAATTTGCCTAACGCTTCAGAAAAAAAAAAATCTAACGAATTAACTATTATTGTTGCTGCAGGAGAAAATAATGCTATCGGAAAAGACAATGATTTAATTTGGCATTTAAGTGACGATCTTAAGCGATTTAAATCCTTAACTAACGGTCATCATATTATTATGGGACGCAAAACGTTTGAAAGTTTTCCAAAACCACTACCTAACAGAACGCATATTGTTATTACGCGACAGGAAGATTATAAGGCGCCAAGTGGAGTCATTATAGTCAATTCATTAGAAGATGCTCTTGATGCTGCAAGACTAGACAAACAACCTTTTATTATTGGCGGTGGAGAAATCTATAAACAAGCTATGCCTTTAGTTGATAAAATTGAAATTACACGTGTTCACTCTGAATTTAAAGATGCTGACACTTTTTTTCCTGAGATAGACAAATCTAAATGGCAAGAAGTGAACAGAACGACTCATAAGGTTGACGAGAAGCATGCCTTTGCGTTTTCTTTTATTACCTATTTAAAAGTATAGAAATGTATGTTTATACAACTTAAAAACCCTAACTAAAATAATTAGTTAGGGTGTTTTTTTGAAATTTTATAAAGTCTATTTAGTTTTAAATATCAAACGCAGCTTTTACTTTATCTACGTAATCTAACTTTTCCCAAGTAAACAATTCTACATCTAAAGTTATAGGTTCTCCATTTGGTTGTTCAAATGTTTTACTTACAACTTCGTTTGTTCTTCCCATATGTCCATAAGCAGCGGTTTCGCTATACATTGGTTGACGTAGTTTTAGTCGTTCTTCTATTGCTGCTGGTCGCATATCAAAAAGCTGTTCTACTTTTTTAGCAATCTCACCATCTGTTAAGTTAAAAGGACAAGTGCCATATGTATCTATAAAAATTCCCATTGGTTCTACAACACCAATAGCATAAGATACTTGCACTAATATTTCTTCACATAACCCAGCTGCAACTAAATTTTTTGCAATATGCCTGGTTGCATACGCTGCACTTCTGTCTACTTTACTTGGATCTTTTCCAGAGAATGCACCTCCACCATGGGCACCTTTTCCTCCATAAGTATCAACAATAATCTTACGACCTGTTAAGCCTGTATCTCCATGCGGTCCGCCAATAACAAATTTACCAGTTGGATTAATGTGGTAAGTTATATCATCATTAAATAATAATTGGATGTGTTCTGGTAAGTTAGCAACTACTCTTGGAATCAATATTTCAACAATATCTTTTCTAATTTTAGCTAACATTTTATCTTCTGCGTCAAAATCATCATGCTGTGTAGAGACTACAATAGAATCTATACGTTGAGGTGTATTGTCATCGCTATATTCAATTGTTACTTGACTTTTAGAATCTGGGCGTAAATAGGTGATATCTTTATTTTCGCGACGTAATTCTGCCAATGCTTTTAAAATTCTATGCGATAAATCTAAGGCCAAAGGCATATAGTTATCGGTTTCGTTTGTTGCGTAGCCAAACATCATTCCTTGGTCGCCAGCGCCTTGTTCTTCTTTGGTTGCTCTATCAACACCGCGATTTATGTCTTCTGACTGTTCGTGTATAGCTGAAAATACTCCACAAGAATTGCCATCAAACATATAGGCACTTTTAGTATAACCTATTTTGTTTATGGTATCTCTTGCAATTTTCTGAACATCTAAATAAGTATTCGATTTTACTTCACCTGCAAGCACTACTTGTCCTGTGGTTACTAAGGTTTCGCAAGCGACTTTAGATTCTGGGTCAAAGGCTAAAAAATTATCAATTAAAGCATCACTAATTTGATCTGCTACTTTGTCTGGATGGCCTTCAGAAACACTTTCTGAGGTAAATAAATATGGCATAAATTCCTATGTTTAGGTTATGGTTATTTGCTGAAAAACTTAGATTACAAGTCGCTAGAGAAGTACATAACTTACTGCTTTAGCATTTTTTATTCTGAAATAATTTCAGAATCTGCTCTTTAAAGAACAGGTACTGAAAATGGTTTCAGTACTAGAGGTTGCAATCAGACAAATTTTTCCTCTTAAATTTTAATAAGGCAAAAGTAGAAAAATTAAATGGAATGAAGATTTAATAACGTAATTAAGTTAGATCTCTAGTTTGTAAATTAGAGAATTAATTCTGTGTTTAATATTAATTAAGCACATAAATAGATAACTATTTCTTAGGCTTTAATTAACAAACAAAAAGACTTTTAATGAGATATTTGTACTGTATTATTAAGCCTCAGAAAAGATGAAATTAATTAAAAAGCATAAGTCAGATTTTAAATTTGCAGTGCAAATTGTGTTGCTAACAGTTGTTTCTTTACTAGCGTCACTTTTTGTGTCATAGTTTAGATTTTAGAATACAATTATTAATTGTATTTATTGATTATTTTTGCTGCTCAATAATAGTCAATGCGGAATTTATTAAGTATAATTTTATTACTCACCTCAGTTGTGCTCTACGCACAAGACGATAAAAAAAATACGTATTTCGATTTCAATTATTTTGGTGGAAACATAGCACTTCACAACAATGATATTCTCCACTTAATTAAAGGTCACCCAGAAGGTTTTGTTTTTAGTTTTAATAAAAAAACTTACGGAAACAAAGTTTGGGAGCAACGCTATAATTATCCAGAATACGGCGTGTCTTTTATGTATCAAGATTTAAAAAATGATGTATTAGGGAATAATATTGGACTCTACGGACATTACAATTTTTATTTTTTTAAGCGCCATTTAATGTTGCGTATTGCTCAAGGTTTAGTGTATAGTACTAATCCTTACGATAAATATGAAAATCCAAAAAATATTGCATTTGGATCTGATATTTTGAGTTCAACCTATCTAATGTTCAATTATAAAAAAGACCGCCTTTTTAATGGATTTGGTTTTCAAACCGGTGTTACCTTAGTGCATTATTCTAATGCCAATGTAAAGGCACCAAACACAAGTGTTAATACCATTTCGTTTAATCTGGGTTTAACTTATAATTTAGCATCAGAAGATAAAGATTTTATTACTGATAGTGTTGATGGTAAATTCACTGAAAAGATAAAATATAATTTAGCTTTTAGGTCTGGTATTAACGAAAGTGATATTATAGGTAGTGGCCAATATTCCTTTTATGTGCTTTCGGCTTATGCAGATAAACGATTAAGCCATTATAGCGCTATTCAGTTTGGTACAGATGTGTTCTTTTCTAATTTTTTGAAAGAACTAATTTATTACCAATCGGTTGCATATCCTGAATTAAATGTAAACAGAGATGATGACTATAAACGCGTCGGATTATTTGTAGGGCACGAATTATTTGTCAATAAAATGTCTGTTGAAACTCAAGTAGGCTATTATGTGTATTATCCTTATGATTTTGAAGGGAGAACTTATTTAAGGATTGGTTTAAAGCGCTATTTTGGCAAGACCTTATTTGGAGCCGTTACGCTAAAATCGCATGGTGCAAAAGCTGAAGCTGTTGAGTTTGGTGTAGGAGTAAGGCTGTAAGTTTAATATTTAGTAAAGGCACTTTTAAAATTTTATAAATACATGAATAAGATAATTTTATACATACTTACGCTTTTTCTATTTTGTGCTTGCAATAGTGAAGATGTTAATGATTGTTTTCAAGCTTCAGGTAATATTATACAGCAAGAGGTTGTTGTGTTAGACTTTGAGCGTATTATTGTTAATAGAGATATTGAATTAATAATTAAAGAAGCTCCAGAATATAAAGTGATTATTGAAACAGGGGAACATTTAATTAACGATGTTAAGGTTGAAGTTATTGGTAACCAACTGGTATTAACAGATCATAATTCTTGTAATTATGTAAGAGATTATGGTATCACTAAAATTTATGTTGAAGCACCAAACCTTAAAGAAATAAGAACATCAACCCAATATTCTATTTCTTCAGATGGAGTTTTAAATTACAATACCCTAAACTTGTATTCAGAAGATTTTAATGGGATAAGTGAGTTTGCAGTTGGTGATTTTAGACTCCAAATTAATTCAGAAAGACTAAATATTGAGTCCAATAATCTTTCCTTTTATTATATAAGGGGTGTTGTAGAAGATTTATTTGTGGGCTTTTATTCCGGTTCTGGTCGTTTTGAAGGAGAACACTTATTGGCTCAAAACGTTCATGTTTTTCATCGTAGTAGTAATGATATGGTTGTAAATCCACAACAAAAGCTTACAGGAAATCTTAAAAGTACAGGTAATTTAATTTCTGTTAATGAACCTCCCATTGTAGAAGTTGAGCGGTTTTATACAGGACAGTTGTTGTTTGAATAAACCGTAAATGGTTTCAATACTACAAATCTTATAAATAATTTAGAATACTTATGTGTTTATGCCAAGCGTTATTAAAAACAGTTTTAAACTTTTAGGTTTTAAGAATAAAACACCAATGTATAAGAGGTGCTTGTATATTTAGGTAAAGATTAAAAACTGCTATAACAAGCTTTATTACTGCAGGCCTATTTTGTTAGTTCTTGAAACAAGCTTTCTAAACTCGCGTTTTTCTGGTTTAGTTGTAGAATTTTTAAATCATTATCATGTGCAAAATCAAATACATGAGAGCGCATGTCTTCTTTGGTAGAAAAGGTGATTTCGTAAATAAAATCGTGTGTGTTTTTTACCGCATCTACTTTTGGAAGTTTTAAGAGAAATGCATCTTCAACTCTATAATCAAATTCAACAATCACAACCTGCTGTTGGCCATCTCTTAAATCCTTCAAATATTTATCTGCAACAACTTCACCTTTATTTATAATAATAACACGGTCGCACATAGCTTCAACTTCTTGCATGATATGTGTAGAAAGAAAAATGGTTTTTTCTTTACCAATAGTTCTAATTAAGTTTCTGATATCTACTAATTGATTAGGATCTAAACCTGTTGTTGGCTCATCTAAAATTAAAACGTCCGGATTGTGTAATAAGGCATTTGCTAAGCCAACACGTTGTCTATAACCTTTAGAAAGTTGGCCAATTTTTTTGTGTGCTTCAGGAGTTAACCCAGTTAGTTCAATAACTTCATTAATTCTGGATTTAGGAGTGCCATACACATTTGCGTTAAAATTTAAATATTCTTTAACGTATAACTCGGTGTACAACGGATTGTGTTCTGGTAAATAACCAACACTACTTTGCACATTCTTTTTATCGGAAGTTACATCAAACCCATTTACACTAGCAGAACCTTCAGAAGCTTCAATGTACGTGGTTAAGATTTTCATCATGGTCGATTTTCCTGCACCATTAGGACCTAAAAAACCAACAATTTCAGCATCGTTTACTTTAAAAGAAACATTGTTAAGTGCTTTTTGGTTTTTGTATAGTTTTGTAATGTTTTGAACTTCAATAGACATATAGAAAGAAATTTAGTCAAAAATAAGTAATTCAGAATAGTGTATCACAAATATTGATAATTCTTTAAAACTTTAGAATATTTCTCAAAAAAGCATTTCAACAATTTTGATTTGTAAAAATAATAATTACATTAGCATTATAATTATAGATTTCCACAGATGTGGAAAATGAATATGAACATATCTAGAGCATATTATAACTGGTTTTATTTCTTTTTTAGTTAAAGGAACGAGACTGAGTATGTTTTATTTAAAATATAGTTTTAAAAGTCTCGATTTAATCGAGACTTTTTTTGTTTCAGCATTTTTGAAGTTGAAATAATTCTGGATAAGATTCAGAATTTAAAAGATAAAAAATTTGAAAAAACCAATAGCCATACAAGGAGTAAAAGGATCATTTCATCACGAAGTGGCTCAGCAATATTTTAGTGACACTACAGAAGTTGTAGAGTGTATGTCTTTTGACAGTACTGTAGAACGTCTGTTAAATGCAGATACAGATTTTATTGTAATGGCATTAGAGAATTCTATAGCAGGTTCAATAATTCCTAATTATGCACTTATTGATACTCATAATTTAAGAATAGTCGGTGAGCATTATTTAGATATTCAGCATAATTTATTAGCGTTAAACAATCAGTCTATAGCAGATATTACAGAGGTACATTCGCACCCAATGGCATTATTGCAATGTAAAGTTTTTTTTAAAAAATACCCGCAGATAAAACTGGTAGAAGCTAAGGATACAGCAGATGTTGCAAAACAGATTTCAGAGCAAAATATAAAAGGAATTGCAGCTATTGCAAGTAAAAATGCAGGAAAGTTATATGGTTTAAAGGTTTTGGCAGAAAGTATTCAAACGATAAAACACAACGAAACGCGTTTTGTTATTGTAAAGCGCGATAATGATGAAATAGTGCCAGATGAAGTCAATAAAGCATCACTAAAATTTGAATTAGATCACAAGCGAGGAAGTTTGGCTGCAATTTTAAATGTGCTGAGCGATTGTAAACTCAACCTTACTAAAATACAATCGTTACCAAAAATTGAAACCCCTTGGAAATATGCTTTTTTTGTTGATGTAAGATTTGAAACATATAAAGACTTTGAAAAAGCTAAATCCATTATAAATTTAATGGCAGAAAATTTTAAAGTGTTGGGAGAATATAAAAATACAAGATGATGATAGAAGTTGCTAAACGTTTACAGAGTGTTCAAGAATACTACTTTTCTAAAAAGTTGAGAGAGGTTGCGCTTTTAAAAGCGCAAGGAAAGCCAATCATAAACTTAGGTATTGGTAGTCCGGATTTAGAGCCACCTTTTAAAGCTACGATGTTGCTTCAAGATAGTTTAATAGATGAGAAAGCACACCAATATCAAAGCTATCAAGGCTTGCCTGAATTGAGAGAAGGAATTTCTGATTTTTATAAAAACCATTATAATGTCAATTTAAGTGCTCAAACAGAAGTATTGCCATTAATGGGGAGTAAGGAAGGGATTATGCATATTTCTATGGCTTTTTTAAACAAAGGGGATAAGGTTTTAGTTCCAAATCCTGGTTACCCAACTTATGCGTCTGTAACTAAATTATTGGAAGCAAAACCTATTTATTACGACTTAAATGAAAAAGATAATTGGTTGCCAGATTTTATAGCATTAGAACGTTTAGATTTAAAGCGTGTAAAAATTATGTGGATTAATTATCCGCACATGCCAACAGGTGTGAATGCTACAAATAAGTTTTATGATCGCGTAATTGCCTTTGGAAAACGGCATGATATTTTAATAGTAAATGATAATCCATACAGTTTTATATTAAATGAAAAGCCAATAAGTATTTTAAGATATAAAAATGCAAAAAACGTGTGTTTAGAGTTGAATTCGTTAAGTAAAACGTTTAATATGGCTGGTTGGCGCGTTGGAATGTTAGTTGGTAATTACGATTTTGTAAACGCAGTATTACGCGTAAAAAGCAATATGGATTCAGGAATGTTTTATGGCATTCAAAAAGGAGCAATTGAGGCTTTAAAATGTTCAGACATGTGGTTTAAAAGCTTGAATAGTGTGTATAAAAAACGGCGAGAATTAATCTGGAAATTAGCAGAAAACCTTAATTGTATTTATGATAAAGATGCCACAGGCTTATTTGTTTGGGCAAAATTACCACCTCATATAAAATCTGAAGAATTTACAGATTTGGTTTTAAAAGAACATTCAATTTTTATAACACCAGGAACCGTTTTTGGAAGTAATGGAGAAGGATATGTACGTTTTTCGTTATGTGCTTCTGAAGAAGTTATAGAAGAAGCAATAGCAAGAGTTTAGTAAGTATGAACAATATTTTTATAATAGGAGTTGGATTAATTGGCGGCAGTTTTGCGTTTGATGTAAAAGCATTACATCCAAAATGTAAGGTTTTTGGTATTGATTCAACTGAAGCACATCTTGAAGAGGCTTTGCAATTAGGAGTTATTGATGAAAAAGCACATTTTGAAGATTTAAATAAAGCAGACGTTGTAATTATAGCGATTCCTGTAGATGCAACTTTAGAGGTTTTGCCTAAAGTGTTAGATCATATTTCTGAGGATGCCATTGTTTTTGATGTGGGATCTACTAAAGAAGATATTTGTGATATAGTGAGAAATCACCCTAAGCGCAGAAATTATTTAGCAGCACATCCTATTGCAGGTACAGAACATTCTGGTCCAAAAGCCGCAATTCGTAATTTGTATAAAAACAAGACGAATATTATTTGTGAAGTAGAAGAAACAGCCTTCAAACTTCAAGAAAAAGCATTAAAGTTGTTTTCAGATTTAGGGATGAGAATTCGTTATATGAACCCTAAAGCACACGATAAACATATTGCTTATGTCTCACATTTATCGCATATCAGTGCGTTTATGTTGGGAAAAACAGTGATTGATAAAGAAAGAAATGAACGCGATATCTTTGATATGGCAGGTAGTGGTTTTGCGAGTACAGTGCGTTTAGCAAAGAGTTCACCAGCGATGTGGACACCAATTTTTAAACAAAATAAAACAAATGTTATAGAGACTTTAGACGAGTATATTAATAATCTAAAACATTTTAAACAACTGATGGAAGACGATGATTTTGAAGCTGTTTATAACGAAATGGATAAAACAAATCATATAAAAGACATATTAAACGGAATACAATAGTAATTAAGAATAAAAAGCAAAAATGGAAAATAAGAAAGAAATGAGAACCTGGTTGGATGCTATGAATCTAGATCATCCTTTAGTGATAGCAGGACCATGTAGTGCAGAAACTGAAGAACAAGTATTAAAAATAGCACACGAGCTAAAAGATACAGATGTTAATTACTATAGAGCAGGTATTTGGAAACCAAGAACGCGTCCGGGTAATTTTGAAGGAGTAGGAGCATTAGGCTTAAAATGGTTGCAAAAAGTAAAGGCAGAAACAGGAATGAAAACCTGTACAGAAGTTGCAAATGCAGCACATGTAAAATTAGCTTTAGAGCATGATGTCGATTTATTATGGATTGGTGCACGTTCTACTGTAAGCCCTTTTATAATGCAAGAAATTGCCGATGCCTTACAAGGAACCGATAAAATTGTATTGGTTAAAAATCCAGTAAATCCAGATTTATCATTATGGTTAGGTGGAATTGAACGATTATATTCTGCGGGAATTAAAAATTTAGGTGCTATACATAGAGGGTTTTCTACGTATGAAAAATCTAAATATAGAAATATACCAGAATGGCAATTGGCTATTGAGTTTCAAAATAGATTTCCAGATTTGCCTTTGATTAATGACCCTTCTCATATTACAGGGAATAGAGATATGATTTTAGAGGTTTCTCAAACAGCCTTAGATCTTAATTTTGACGGCTTAATGGTAGAAACACATTTTGATCCTGAAAATGCATGGAGTGATGCTGCACAGCAGGTAACGCCAAGTAGTCTTGTTCAGATAATGAAAGATTTAAAGATTAGAAAAGAATCAGATCCTGAAGCAGAATACAATTCAGAACTTAATAACTTAAGAGCACAGATTGATGTTGTCGATAATCAAATTATCGAATTACTTGGTAAACGTATGAAAGTTGCAGATGGTATTGGTTTACTTAAAAAACAAAAGAATGTTGCCGTGTTACAAAACAAGCGATGGAACGAAATTTTAGGTAAAATGGTGTTAGAAGGTGATGAAAAAGGACTAAGCGAAGAGTTTATTTTACGCATGTTTAAGGCGATTCACCAAGAATCAATTAACCATCAAGAAAAGATTATAAATAACTAAAACTTAAAGGCTCGCCATTAGCGAGCCTTTTTTATATGTCATTATTTTACACGCTTAAATGTATAACGCGTTACAAAAATACCTTGACCATCGCCTTTACCACTATCACTTTCTACAGCACTATTTATAAACATAAGTTCCCAACCTTCTTTTGCCATAGACGTAAGTTTAGAACTAACAACGGCATCATTAGCAACAATATTTTGAAAACGGATACCACCAATATTATAAAAGTTTAATAATTTAGTTTCCTCAAAATCCTTGACACGTATATCGCCACGCTTAGATTTGTTTCTGCTATTATCTTCTTCGGTTTGACCAGAGGTGAAATCTTCGTAATTTCTATCAATATTAGAGGATATCAAACGTGAACGTCCCAATCCATTAGATACAATAGACTCTATACTAGTAATGACCTTATATTCAACTTCAGGAATGGTGTCTTCTTCCTGAACAAAGGAGAAGGAAATAAAGCCCGCAATGAGTAATCCAATAATCAATAAATTTTTTTTCATAAAGAATGTTTTTAAGTTTAAGACTCTAAATTAAGTATTTTTTTAGTTTAAAATCGTTTCTTTGTTATACTATAAAAAACATGACAGGAACAGTATATAAATCTACAGGCAGTTGGTACACTGTAAAAAACCTTAACGGTAAATTCTATGAATGTAGAATTAAAGGCCGTTTTAGGTTGGATGGTATTAAAAGTACCAACCCAATTGCTGTTGGCGATAAAGTAGAGTTTGAGCTAGAAACAAAAAATAATACCGAAACAGGAGTTATAAACCGAATTGAAGAACGTAAAAACTATATTGTTAGAAAATCGGTAAATCTATCTAAGCAAACGCATATAATTGCGTCAAATATTGATCTGGTATTTTTATTAGTAACCATAGACAATCCACCAACATTTACTACGTTTATAGATCGTTTTTTAGTTACAGCAGAAGCCTATGATATTAAAACAGTTTTACTTTTTAATAAAATAGATACTTATAACGAAGAAACGTTGTTAGAAGTAAAGTATTTAGCAAGTATATACCGCGCAATTGGTTATGAGTGTATAGGTATTTCTGCAACCACAGGAAAAAACATAGACAAAGTAAAAGCTTTAATGAAAGGCAATGTAAGCATGTTTGCTGGTCATTCAGGAGTTGGTAAGTCTACCTTGGTAAATGCTATTGAGCCCTCTTTAGACTTAAAAACAAAAGCGATTTCAACACAACATAGCCAAGGACAACACACCACAACATTTGCTGAGATGTTCGATTTAAGCTTTGATGCCAAAATAATTGATACACCAGGTATAAAAGGTTTTGGAGTGGTTGATATGGAAAAAGAAGAAGTGGGCGATTATTTCCCTGAGTTTTTTGCACTAAAGCAAGATTGTAAGTTTAATAATTGTATTCACTTAAACGAACCAAAATGTGCCGTAAAAGAGGCTTTAGAAGCGAATAAGGTATCTTATTCAAGGTATAAAAGTTATGTTCAAATCTTAGAAGGAGAAGATGAGCATTACAGAACTGATAATTGGGATGATGCGCAGTAAGCAATTTTCTTTTATAGTAAGGTATATGTATTAAAAGGAATATCTCTTCAAAATAACAGTAGGTCTAATTTTAAAAAATTCCCATGTTTTTGGGCAATGATATGAAAATAGTAATACAAAGGGTTTCTAAAGCAAGTGTTACCATTAAAAGCAATAAAGTTGCAGAAATAGATAATGGTCTTTTGATTCTGTTAGGTGTTGTAAACGAAGACAGCCAAGAAGATATTAATTGGCTCTGTAATAAAATAACCAATCTTCGTATTTTTCCTGATGAAGACGGAGTGATGAACAAATCATTAAAAGATGCAGAAGGTGATGTAATTTTGGTAAGTCAATTTACGCTTCATGCTAGTACAAAAAAAGGAAATAGACCAAGTTATATAAAAGCAGCAAAACCAGATGTAGCTATTCCGTTGTATGAAAGTTTTATAGAAACGCTTCAAAAGACTTTGGGAAAAAAGATACAAACCGGAGAATTCGGCGCAGATATGAAAGTGCACTTAGTTAATGATGGTCCAGTAACTATTATCATCGATTCTAAAAATAAAGAGTGATATCATGGCATCACTATTTGGTCATGGATTGGTCGCTTATACAACCTCTATACTTGTAGATTCTAAATCGAGTAGATTGCTTTTAATACTGGCAATCAGTTCTGCAGTATTACCAGACTTATATACAATTCAAAAACTCTGACGTTAAGTTTACTTATCTTGCGCAACAAAATGGAAATTATTTACAATTAAAAGTTCAATTAGATATCGTTAATACACTTATTTTACCAGAAAATTATAAAGGTTTTAAGGCTTTTTATACTAAAATTGTAGAGAAACAAGCAGAACAAATTATACTAACTAAAAACTAAATATGAACATTAAAAACGCACAAAAAGAAGTTGATGATTGGATTAATGCACATGGCGTACGTTATTTTAACGAGCTTACTAATATGGCTCAATTAACAGAAGAGGTTGGAGAGGTTGCACGAATTATTGCCAGACGTTATGGTGAGCAAAGTGAAAAAGAAAGTGATAAAGATAAAGATTTAGGTGAAGAACTATCTGATGTTATGTTTGTTGTACTTTGCTTAGCCAATCAAACAGGTATTGATTTACAAGAAGCTTTTGATAAAAAAATGCATAAGAAAACAAAACGCGATCATAACAGGCATCATAATAACGAGAAATTAAAGTAGTTTTGTCATATCAACCTATTTTAGAGATGCCTTATGGACATTAATATCCAAAAATCAAAACTTCAAAATCAACAAACGATTCAAATCACAGGATCTAAAAGCGAATCTAACCGATTATTGTTATTGCAAGCTTTATATCCTCAGATTAGTATTAAGAACATCTCTAATTCAGATGACTCGGTGTTAATGCAAAAGGCTTTAACTTCAACAGATCAGCTTATAGATATCCATCACGCAGGTACAGCTATGCGATTTCTTACAGCTTATTTCTCTATTCAAAAGGGCAGAGAAGTAACAATAACAGGATCTAAACGAATGAAAGAACGCCCAATTAAAATATTGGTCGATGCTCTAAAAACCCTTGGAGCAGATATTACATATTTAGAAAATGATGGTTTCCCTCCATTAAAAATAGTTGGGAACACATTAAATAAAAAAGAAGTCGCTTTAGATGCTAATGTCAGTAGTCAATATATTTCTGCACTATTGCTTATTGCGTCTAAATTAGAAAATGGTTTAGAGCTTACTTTAAAAGGTAAAATAACCTCTGTGCCATATATCAATATGACATTGAGTTTATTAAATGAAATAGATGTTAAAACGAGTTTTATTGATAATATCATTTCTGTAAAACCTCAAACATCAGAGATTAAACCTTGCACTTTAACAGTGGAGTCAGATTGGTCTTCTGCTTCTTATTTTTATAGTGTTATTGCATTAAGTGATGTTGGTAAAGAACTAACAATAGCATCTTATAAAGAAAAAAGCTTACAAGGAGATTCTGTTTTGGCAACCATTTATAAAAAGTTTGGAGTTACAACCACTTTTTTAGACGATGCCATAACCCTTCGTAAATCGTCAAGTGTTGAAACAAAAACTATTATCAAATTAGATTTAAGTAATGCACCAGATATAGCACAAACTATAGCTGTTACCGCATTTGGTTTAGGGTTAGAATGTCATATGATAGGTTTACATACGCTAAAAATTAAAGAGACAGATCGTTTAGTCGCACTTAAAACAGAATTAGAAAAATTAGGAGCTCAGGTAGAAATTACAGAAAACGCATTGCATTTAAAAGCTTCAAATAAAATAACAACCGACGTTTCAATCGCAACTTATAACGATCATAGAATGGCTATGGCCTTTGCACCATTAGGATTAAAAACAACATTGGCAATAAAAAATGCAGAGGTCGTAAGTAAATCTTATCCGCAATTTTGGGAAGATTTTAAAACCATAGGATTTAGTATAACATAACGATTTATTAAAAATCTAATCTCAGAATTAAAACCACTAACCATCTGTAAATTTCTGTTTTATTAGTTCAATTAACTGATCTAACGTTTTTTTAAGCCACTCAAAGTAAAATAAACACCTATTTACTTGACAAGGCCTATGTTGAGATTGTATATTTGCTAATTCTAAAAAAATAATAAAATACATGAAATTATCACACTTTAGTTTTGACCTTCCAGACGAATTACTAGCCGAGCATCCTGCTGAACACAGAGATGAATCTAGGTTAATGGTATTGAATAGAGAAAAACAAACTATAGAACACAAACTTTTCAAAGACATTATCGATTATTTTGATGAAGGTGATGTGATGATAATGAATGATACTAAAGTTTTTCCAGCACGTTTATACGGTAATAAAGAAAAAACAGGAGCACGTATCGAAGTGTTTTTATTACGCGAATTAAACCAAGACCAACGTCTTTGGGATGTATTAGTAGATCCTGCTCGTAAAATTAGAATTGGTAATAAATTATATTTTGGCGAAGACGAAACTCTTGTTGCTGAGGTTATAGATAATACAACTTCAAGAGGTAGAACCTTACGTTTCCTTTATGACGGGTCTTATATGGACTTTAGAACAAAATTAACGGAGCTTGGTGAAACACCTTTACCAAAATATATTAATAGAGCTGTAGAGCCAGAAGATGAAGAGCGCTATCAAACCATATATGCAAAAAACGAAGGAGCAGTAGCAGCACCAACAGCAGGTTTACATTTCTCTAAACATTTATTAAAACGTTTAGAAATTAAAGGTGTAGAGACGGCAGAAGTGACATTACATGTTGGTTTAGGAACTTTTAACCCTGTTGAGGTAGAGGATTTATCTAAGCACAAAATGGATAGCGAAGAGATTATTATTACAAAACAAGCTGCAGATATAGTAAATAGAGGAATAGAAAATAAAAAACGTGTATGTGCTGTTGGTACAACATCAATGCGTACCGTTGAAAGTTCTGTGTCTTCAAACGGAAGACTTAATGAATTTGAAGGCTGGACCAATAAATTTATTTTCCCACCTTACGATTTTAGTATTGCAAATTGTATGATTACTAATTTTCATACACCAAAATCAACCTTATTAATGATGACATCTGCTTTTGCAGGTCATGATTTTATTAAAAAGGCTTATGAAGAAGCAGTAAAAGAAAAGTATAAATTCTATTCTTATGGTGATGCGATGCTTATCATCTAAAATAAGAATATACCCTATATTTAAAAGCCTCTTAGTTGAGGCTTTTTTATTTGTGTAAGAAAACCAAATTCATTTAAGTACTTTTGCATCAAATGGAAGTAAAAAAGAAAGACATACGCGCTTTAACTAAAGAGCAACTTAGAGCATTCTTCGTAAAACAAGGCGATAAAGCCTTTAGAGGAAATCAAGTGTACGAATGGTTGTGGCAAAAATCAGCCTATAGTTTTGAAGATATGACCAATATATCTATAGAAACTAGACAAATGCTTGAGGATAATTTTGTTATTAATCATATCAAAGTAGATCAGATGCAACGGAGCTCTGATGGTACTATAAAAAATGCAGTACGATTACATGATGATTTAATTGTAGAATCAGTACTTATTCCAACAGCAACTAGAACCACAGCTTGTGTCTCTTCTCAAGTAGGTTGTAGTCTCGATTGTAGGTTTTGTGCAACAGCGCGATTAAAACGCATGCGAAATCTAAATCCAGATGAAATTTATGATCAAGTTGTTGCTATAGATAATGAAAGTAGATTATATCATAATAGACCTTTAAGTAATATTGTATTTATGGGAATGGGAGAACCTTTAATGAACTACAATAATGTTCTTAAAGCCATTGACAAAATTACTTCACCAGAAGGTTTGGGAATGTCTCCAAAGCGTATTGTGGTTTCAACTTCTGGAGTACCAAAAATGATTAAAAAAATGGCTGATGAAAATGTAAAGTTTAAGTTAGCGGTATCATTACATTCTGCAATAGATGACATACGTACATCTATAATGCCTTTTAATGCTACATTTCCTTTAGCCGATCTAAGAGAAGCGTTGCAATATTGGTATGCCGCAACTAAAAATAGAATTACTTATGAGTATGTCGTTTGGGATGGTATTAATGATAAACGAAAAGATGCTGAAGCATTGGTAGAGTTCTGCAAATTTGCTCCGAGTAAAGTCAACCTTATAGAATATAATCCAATTGACGATGGTGAATTTCAACAAGCCAACTCAAAAGCTATAGATATGTACGTATCCGTGCTAGAAGCTAATAATATTACTGTGACAGTAAGAAGAAGTAGAGGTAAAGATATTGATGCCGCTTGCGGACAATTGGCAAATAAAAGCTAAAACATAATGTGAATTTTTTAGTTTTAGAAATAAAAAAAAGCGGCAATTGCCGCTTTTTCTTGTAATATTAAAGAGCTATAATTAATTACTCTTTAGTAACTCTAAGAGTTTTAGTTTTAGTTCCAGAAGAAATCTTAACTAAGTAAAGACCTTTAGATAATTCTGATAAGTCAATAGATGAATTGTTTATTTCATTTTTAGTGAAATTTGCTACATTTTGACCAAGTAAGTTAAATACAGTTACATTATCAACATCTTGTGATGATTTAATATTTAAAACATCAGAAGTAGGATTAGGATATACATTAAGAGTTTCTAATGAAACTTCTTCTCCAATACTTAAGAATTGATCATCAGTTGTGAAACTCCAAACAGAACTTGTTGTGGTTCCAAAGCAATTGGTAATGTCAATACTCCAAAAATAAGTTGTACTAAGACCTAAACCTGTAATTAATACTCCATTTTCAATACCTTCAATTGCTTGTGACGGTGGATTGGTAGTACCAATATTTAATGTGTAGTTATCACCAGCGTTACCTGCGTCGTTCCAGCTAAAATTTAAGCCGCCATCAGCAGTAATACCAATAGCTGTTGCAGCATCAGCAGGCAGAGGAGTTGTTGCTACAGCAGGAGCTGCTGTTTCTGTACACTGAAAAACAGATATATTGTCAATAGACCAAGATATAGACCAATTACCTGTCCATACAAATCTTATTTGTGCATTAGTTACACCTGCTATTTCTGATATATCAAATAATTGAGAACCAGTTATAGTGGTATTAGGTGTACTTCCAATTGCAGTAGCATAAGTTTGAACGTTTACCCATGCACTACCATTGTACACTTCTATCTCACCAAGTCCTCCGAAATTTCCGTTGTAAACAGTGTCAAAAGTAAGTGTCGCTGAAGTTATAGAAGAAGCGTCAAAGACAGGGCTTGTTAGAGTGGTGTTCTCTGCACCTCCTTCAGAACCATAACCATCACTATCCATAGTAGCGTAGTTACCTTCTAAACCACTCTCATAAAGTAAAGTGTTAGGTGCCGTAAATCCTCCAGCTTCACCGCCAGTTTCAATTGTCCATATTTCGCCACTTGTTGTTAAATCTTCAATTGTCCAACCCGTCGGTACTGTAAGTCCAGCTTCAAAATCTTCAGACAATACTTCTTGAGCAAACATAAGGTTTGAAGCAAAAAATAATGCCAATAATAAAGTAGTTTTTTTCATGTGTTTTATGATTTTTTAGATTAATTCCATAAAGTTACAAATATTTTTGAGTACTAAAAGTTAAAATGCTATAATTCCTTTTTTTTTGAATGAAAAGCTAATAGAATTTGTAATTTTACAGAGTTAAAGTCTTTAATGAAAATAACCGAACAAATAAAACAACCTATTACTTATGAGATGGACCTTTTTGAACAAAAGTTCCAACTCTCAATGGCAAGTAAAGTAGCGCTTCTTAATCGTATTACACATTATATTGTAAACCGAAAAGGGAAACAAATGCGACCTATGTTTGTGTTCTTGGTTGCTAAAATGATGAACAATGGCGAGGTGAGTGAACGCACTTATAGAGGTGCTTCGGTTATTGAACTAATTCATACTGCGACTTTAGTTCATGATGATGTTGTTGATGACAGTAATAGAAGACGAGGTTTTTTCTCAATTAATGCGCTTTGGAAAAATAAAATAGCTGTTCTCATAGGAGATTTCTTATTGTCTAAAGGCCTCTTGCTTTCAATAGATAATAATGATTTTGATTTACTTAAAATTATTTCAGTTGCTGTTCGGGAAATGAGCGAAGGAGAGCTACTTCAAATCGAAAAGGCAAGACAACTCGATATTACTGAAGCTATTTATTATGAAATCATAAGACAAAAAACAGCGACTTTAATAGCCGCATGTTGTAGTCTTGGAGCCGCTTCAGTAAAACCCAATTCGCCAGAAGTGGAAACCATGCGAAAGTTTGGTGAGTTGATTGGTATGGCATTTCAAATTAAAGATGATTTATTTGATTATGGACAAGAAGCCATAGGTAAACCAACAGGTATAGATATTAAGGAGCAAAAAATGACCTTACCTTTAATATATGTTTTAAATAACTGTACCAAAAAAGAAAAATCTTGGCTTATTAATTCGGTTAAAAATCATAACAAAGATAAACAACGTGTTAAAGATGTTATTGCTTTTGTAAAGGATAATGGTGGTTTAGATTACGCCGTGTCTAAAATGAAAGCATTTCAAGAAGAAGCTCTAAATATTTTAGCAACTTATCCAGAATCACCATACAAAGCATCTCTAAAGCTTATGGTGGATTATGTTATTGATAGAAAAAAATAAATCACAATCAGCTCTTTTTGAGGTGTTTGTGTGTTTATTTGAATTATTTTCACTCTCCAGGCAACCCTTGGCTGCAAAATTGCGTCTTTATAAATAGAAAGCAACATGAAGCGTATTTAGAACTTAAAATTAAACATGAAAGTTATTCAACTTCATAAAAACGAAACAAAACTCATAGAGCGTGCTGCGAAGCAAAATCGTGAAGCGCAACATGTATTGTACGAGTTACATGCTCCAAAAATGCTTAGTGTTTGCAGGTACTATGTAAAGGATGTACATCAGGCAGAAGAAGTAATGTTAAATGGTTTCTTTAAAGTATTTAAGTACTTAAAATCATTTAAAAATGAAGGTAGTTTTGAAGGTTGGGTAAGACGAATAATGGTGCGAGAGGCTATTTCTTATATAAGACAACAAAAGCATATTGAATTTGCTGTAGAGGATGATTATTTAGAATACGATTCCTCAAACAATATCAATTCAAATATTGAAGTAGCAGAAATACAATTACTTATAGATAGTTTACCTGAAGGTTACCGAATGGTTTTTGTAATGTATGCTATAGAAGGGTACAAGCATCAGGAAATTGCCGAACTATTAAAAATTTCTGAAGGCACATCAAAGTCGCAATTATTTAAAGCAAGACAAATGCTTCAGAAAAAAATTAAAGAATTAAATAACAACAGTTATGGCTCCAATTAAATTTGAAGAAAATATAAAAGATAAGCTCGAAAAACGAACCTTATCTCCAACATCAGAGAGTTGGTCTAAATTATCAGATCGGTTAGATGAAGACGAAAAGAAATCTAAAAAACCAATGTATTGGTGGTTAAGTATTGCAGCGGGATTATTGATTTTGATGGCTATATCAATACCGTTTTTTAACAACAATGATTCAGAAGTGATTCAGCCTCGAATGGTCGAAGAAGAAGCAATTAAAGAGCATATCCAAAAAGAAACGATACAACCAGAGCAAAAAGAATCTATTGAATTAGCAAATGAAGCACATGGAGTAGAAGATAAGAGTCAAGAAGCGTTGCCAAGCGTTAAAACATCTAAAATAATAGATTATAAAAAAGCAGGTAAACTAAATTCAGAATCTAAAACTCAATTGGCGGAGAATCGTGAAGTGTTAGAAAATCCAACTGCAATTACTACAAATAAAAAGGTAAATCAGGAATTGCAAACAGAAATTGATGAGACTATTATCAAAAATGCCATAGCAGAAGCCATGGAAACCTTAAAGTCTGAAAACAATTCGGTTACAGAACAAGAAATCGATTCGTTATTAAAACTCGCAAGTAAAGAATTGTTTAGAGAAAAACTACAAAAAGAAACATCAAAAACAGTTGATGCTACTCAGCTATTAGAAAGTGTTGAAGACGAAATGGGGCAATCTTTTAGAACTAAAGTTTTTGAAGCTTTAAAAGATAGTTACGAATCTGTAAAAACTGCAGTTGCAGATCGTAATAACTAATATTTATTTGAAATAAAAGAATCACATATTCATAAATATAAAATAAGAAATAGATGAGGAAATAAGAACTCTCATCAGAAGAATCAAATCAATAAATCATCAATAAATCAAAAAACGAACAGTTATGAAAACAATTACAAGATTGGTAGTATACTTAGTGTTATCTCTAACATTTGCTACAGTTCAAGGGCAGGAAACAAAAAAGGACAGCATACAAAAGTCGGCAAACGAATTAAAAATTAAAACACTTACAAGCCTCAAATCAAAAATAGAAAGTGAGGAACGCGAATTTCTGAAAATAGAAATAACATCAATTAATAAACGCTTAGACGATGGAAAAATAACAGCAGCAGAGGCGGAAGATTTAAAGAAAGAAGCTGCAAAAAAAAGAGCTTTAAATATTGAAAATAGATTAGCGATTATTGACAATAAAATTGCTTTATTAGAACGAAATGATAAGGTGGAAGATGCTAGTGGTGATGGATTTACATTTAGAATCGGTGCCGATGATAACTCTAGTGATAGTTTTATTTATTTTGGAAATCCATCAAAAGATAAACCTAGAAAATACGATAGACGTACATCTACAGATATTGTCTTTGCCTTTGGATTTAATAATGCTTTAATCGACGGTCAAGATTTGGAAGATTCGCCATACAAATTAGGTGGATCTGGGTTTATAGAATTGGGTTACGCATGGAAAACGCGAATCTTTGATAATACCAACTTCTGGAGATTGAAATATGGTTTTTCTTTACAATGGAATAAGTTAAAGATTAAAGATAATAACTATTTAGTTAATACCGATGGAGACATTTCTTTACAAGAATATCCTATAGATGCCGATAAAATAAAATTTAGAACAACAAATTTGGTATTCCCGATGCATATAGAATTTGGCCCTTCCAAAAAGATTGAAAAAGAAGATTATTTTAGATATTCAACACACAAAAAACTAAAAATAGGGTTAGGAGGTTATGCCGGTTTAAACTTGGGGAATATGCAAAAGATAAAGTATAAAGAAGATGGTGAACGCGAAAAAGAGAAACAACGTGATCAATTTGAAGTAAGCGAATTTATCTACGGACTAAGCGGATATATAGCTTTAGGTGATGTCGCTTTATATGTTAAATACGATCTGAATCCATTGTTTAAAAATCAAGTGGTAGACCAAAATAACATATCTGTCGGATTACGATTCGATATGGATTAAATCAATCAATCAATCAATCAATCAATCAATCAATTTTTGAGTGTTAGAAAAGCCTAAGTCTAAATTTTAGATTTAGGCTTTTTGTGTTTTAAATTAGTAATTTAATAAAGCTTCAATTTTAGCTTTTACTTTGTCCGTTGAAGGAATCATGGTTTGCTCTAAAGTTGAATTTAAAGGAATTGTGTGGCATATTCTCGCTTTCAATAATCATTACCGGTATATTTAAAGTAATCTTCTTGAATAGTTTTTATGGCTTCCAACTCATTAAATTCTTGAACATATTTCAGGTTTAGTTGATGCGATTAGAGAAGGTGATAATGTAGAATTCGATTTAGCAGAAGGAAAAAAAGGATTAAACGCAGTTAATGTAAAAGTTATATAAGTATATATCGTACAATCTTTTTAAGAGTAAAGCCTATCTTTTTAGATAGGCTTTTTTTATGTTTAATGTCTGAAGTACCTGCTCCTAATTAGCATATGATTTCCATGAAGGACTAGTGTTAATATAAAAGCTTCGTATGACGTACAATAGCCTATATTTTAAAATTTAACCTAAAAAAGACAGACCTCCATTATAATTTTAATAACTTAACTTCTTAAATAAACTTCTGTTTTATGAACACAATAACAATTCAAGATGAAAGTGCTGCAGGTGATATATTAAATGAAATAACACTGAAATTTAATGAAGAATATATTACAGTTTCTGAGCTTATCAAGGCTCGAATAGAATTGGAGATTTCGCGGTATAATGACAACGTAGAAACTTATAAAAAAGGCTTAGTTACACCAGGTCAATTAGAGTCTAAACTCAATAACAAAAAAAGCAAATCTATAGATGTAGAAAAGCAATTATACATCGCTTTAGACGCTTTTAAAACTAATGGCTTTATTTTACTTGTTGATGATCAACAAGTGGAAAACATCCATCAAAAAGTACTTGTCGATAAGTCAACAACAGTATCATTCATTAAATTAACACCATTAGTTGGTGGATAAATCATCCTAGAAATGCTTAATATTTTCAAGAAAAAAACAACTCCATCAAAATTTAAATATATTGATGACATTATTACAAAAGTTAATTCTTCAGTAAGTTATGTATACAGTTCTAATGATCTTTCGGGAAATTCCGAATATGAGAATTTAAAAAAAGAATCTAAGACCTACCAAAAACAATATATTATAGATAGCGTCAATTACATTGAAGAAATCCTCAACAGAGAATTTGAAAATCAACAAAAATCAGTAAAAAAGAGAGACAATGATATCTATAGGTATCGCTTGACTGCATTTGCAATATTAAATGGATTAATGCGCAGAAATCTTGATTATACCGAGAAAGAATGGATAAGTCTATTTGAATTAGTCAATGAAAAAATTATAGCTTTAAATAGAAACGCCTATGGTTTTTCTCTAAGTGATTTTCCAACAAACTACGCTATTCAACAAATTGAGCGCACTATTAAAAAAGAAGGACTATCGGATGAATTATCTAACTTTATTAAAAGCATGTTGGAATGGAATAGTCTTACCGATACCTCCACTAGTTATTGGGGAAGTGATCTTAAGAAATCAGTTTCAAAATTGAGTAAAATAGTACAAGTCGACGGAGAATTTGTCCCGTTTATATTAAAAACAAATGATATTGGAAACGAAGTAAACGCGATTGTTAATCATAGTGGTGAAAATGTAAATGAACTTCATCAATTATTATTCTTAACCTATGATGCTACAAGCTCTAAACCTTCTAAAAAATTTCAAGCACAAACAGAAAAGTTAATAAATGCTATTGGAAAAAATAAGTATCGAAAAATTGCTCAAGAAATTCTTTCCATTGCTGTAAGTCATCCTATTTCAGAGAAAACAGAGACTTATACATATTCAAATGAAGTAAGAGAGTACACGCAATATTCATATTTATGCGATCCTAGCAAACAATTCATAAAAGGAATTATCTGGACAATGTCCCCTTTTTCAGATAAAGAAACATTACATATATTAAGTAAACTCCTTGAAAAATCGTATACCAAAATGCCAGGAGTTGGTCCAGCAGCAGCAGCTATAGGTAACGCATGCATTTACGTAATGGGTAACATGAGAGGAAAAGATGGATTGGGGGCTTTATCTCGAATAAAATTAAAACTAAAACAAAATAACGTTAAAAAGAGCATAGACAAATATCTTGTGGAAGGTGCAAAAAAATACAACGTTTCGGTTGAAGAACTCAAGGAAATGGCTGTTCCCGATTTTCAATTAGAAGGTGGAATTAAATCTGTTTTGTTTGAAGACTATAGTCTCAATATTTCTATCACAGAAAGCAAGGTCAACCAACAATGGATAAAACCCGATGGTAAGAGTATGAAATCTGTACCATCAACTGTTAAAAACTCTACAAAGCTAAGCAATCAACTTAAAGAATTACGTAAGGAAATCAAAGAAATCCAAAAGGTATATTCAGCTCAAAAACAAAGAATTGATAATCAATTTATTCTCAATAGAAGTTGGGATTTCCCTTCTTTTAAAAAGTATTATTTAAATCATGGTTTAGTCAATCCTATTTCAACAAAACTTATTTGGACAATTAAAAATGAAACCCAATCTACTTCTGTTTTATGGATAGATAATACATGGCAAAATGCTAATGGTGAAATAATAAGTTGGATTGATGACAATTGCACCGTACAACTCTGGCATCCTGTTTTTGCTACTGAAAAAGAAATAGTTGATTGGAGAGATAGAATTATAGACTTAGAATTAAAACAACCCATTAAACAAGCATTTCGGGAGCTTTATATTCTAACAGACGCAGAAATTAATACGCAAACCTATTCTAACAGAATGGCGGCTCATATTTTAAAACAACACCAATTTAATGCCCTTGCGGGACTTCGTGGTTGGAAATATTCATTAATGGGAGCTTATGATGATGGGCGTGATGACGAATTGTGTTCAAAATATTTACCTGAACACCAAATAACTGCGGAATATTGGGTTGATGAACTCAATGACCACGATGCTTATAACGATGCTGGAATTTGGCTATATGTTGCCACAGATCAAGTAAAGTTTAAAAATGCTGATGGCCATGTCATGAATCTAATTGATGTTCCAAAAATTGTTTTTTCGGAAATTATGCGCGATGTCGATTTGTTTGTTGGAGTATGTAGTGTCGGAAATGACCCAGAATGGCAAGATAATAATGGAGATAGACAAACGCATAGAGATTATTGGACATCCTATTCATTTGGGGATTTAACAGAAATTGCAAAAACCCGAAAATCTATTCTTGAAAGATTACTTCCAAGGCTAAGTAAAATTAAAGACAAAGCTACTATTGATGGTAAGTTTTTAATTGTTCAAGGAACTATAAGAACCTACAAAATACATATTGGTAGTGGAAATATTTTGATGGAACCTAACGATCAATATTTATGTATTGTACCTTCTAGATCACCTAACAAATCAACCGACAAATTATTTATTCCTTTCGAAGGTGATAAAGGTTTATCTATTGTTTTAAGCAAGGCTTTTCTTCTAGCTGAGGACACTAAAATTACAGACACAACGATTTTAAGCCAAATTAACCGAAACTAATGACGTCATTTTTTGAAGTACATGAAAAATGTATAGGCAAAGAAAAAATTGATCTGCTGAAGAATTCACGAATTGCTGTTGTAGGACTTGGTGGATTAGGCTGTTCTGTTGCTATGGGATTAACCCGTTTAGGAATCAACAAATTAGTATTAGTTGATAATGATAAAATAGAACAGTCTAATGTTGCCAGACAAATTCTATTTACAAAGTCTAATATCGGAGCATCAAAAGTTGAAACTGCTAAACATGCTTTAACAGCGATTTTTGGCGATCTAGATATCACATGCATTCAAGATTATATAACAGTTAAGAACGGCATTAACTTCTTAGAAAATACAGATATTATTGTCGACTGTACCGACAATTATATGGCGCGTTATGCCATTAGCAAAACTTGTGAATCAATTAAAAAACCCATGGTTTTTGGAGGGGTTCAAGGATTTGAAGGACAAATTGGTGTTTTTAATTATAAAAACAATAAAGCATTTCACCATATTTTTCCAGATATTAACTCGCTGTTAAACGTTGAAAATTGTGAAGCTTCCGGAGTACTTCCGTTTGTTGTACAAACAGTTGCTAACTTTCAGGTTATAGAAACCTATAAAATAATATGTAACGAGAACAATGTTCTAAACAATCAACTCTTATGTATTAATACACTTTCAAATAAGAGTCGAATTCTACATTTAAAATAAGTTAATACTCTAACAATAAACTAATTTTACTTTTCACTTTTTCAGTTGAAGGAATCATGGTTTGCTCTAAAGTTGAATTCAAAGGAATTGCAGGCATATTCTCACTACCAATAGTCATCACTGGTGCGTCTAAATATTTAAAGCATTCTTCCTGAATTTTTCCAGCTAATGCGCGAGCAAAACTATTGTTTGAAGGCTCTTCTGTTACAACAAGACACTTTCCTGTTTTCTTAACCGATGTCATAATCGTGTCTTCATCTAAAGGAAACAACGTACGTAAATCAATAACTTCTATTTGATCTTGCATCCCTAATTCTTCCGATGCATTCATTGCCCAATGCACTCCCATTCCGTAAGTAACAATAGTTAATGTCTCTACATTTTCTTGTTTCCAAATTTCTTGTAAAACCCATGCTTTACCAAAAGGCAATACATAATCTTCACTTGGCTCCACAGAGGTTGCGCCTTGCGTTCCTGGCACTTTAGACCAATATAAACCTTTGTGTTCTAAAATTACAACTGGATTAGGATCATAGTAAGCTGCTTTCATTAAACCTTTTAAATCTGCTCCATTACTTGGATATGCTATTTTAATACCACGAATATTTGTAATTACAGATTCTACTGAAGATGAATGGTAAGGTCCTCCGCTTCCATAAGCACCAATTGGCACTCTAAGAATCATTGATACTGGCCATTTACCGTTAGACAAATAGCAACTTCTACTGACTTCTGTAAATAACTGATTTAAGCCTGGCCAAATATAATCCGCAAACTGAACCTCAACAATTGGTTTTAATCCAACGGCACTCATCCCAGCGGTTGAACCAACAATAAAGGCTTCTTGAATTGGTGTATTGAAAACGCGATCGTCTCCAAATTTTTGTGCTAAGGTTGCTGCTTCTCTAAAAACACCACCAAGTCTTCCACCAACATCTTGTCCATAGAGTAGACATTCTTTATGCTTTTTCATTAATTCTTCTACAGCGAAAAGTGCACAATCTACCATCACTACTTTTTCGGAACCTTCTGGTGAACGCGTTCCTTTTTCCTCGGTAATTGGTGTTGGCACAAAATCGTTGGTAAATAAATCCTCAGGTTTTGGATCTTCGGCTAATAACGCTCTTTCAAAATCGGATTGTACTTTCGTTTTCGCTAAATTTTCTATATCCTCAACTTCTTTTTCTGAGAAGCCAACATCTAATAATTGTTGCTTTAAAACTGGATAAGGATCACGAGAACTCGCTTCGTCTAAATCATCGCGATACCATTCCATTCTTACACCAGAAGTATGGTGATTTAATAACGGTACTTTTGCGTGCACTAAAAAGGGTCTGCGCTCTGTACGAATCGTTTCTATGACTTTTTCTAATGCTTCATAGCTTTCTGTAAAATTGGCTCCATCTATTGAGATAGCGTCTAAACCTTTAAATCCTTGTGCGTATTCAAACGCATTTTGCGCTCTAGTTTCTGCTGCATTTGCACTAATATCCCAACCATTATCTTGTACTAAATATAAGATTGGCATTTGCTTTAATGCTGCCATTTGGAACGCTTCTGCTATTTCACCTTCGGTTACAGAGGCATCTCCTAAACTACAAACGGTAATTGGTTTTAGAGCGTTCTCGACTGCGCTCGAACTGACAGGATCAGATTCTAAACTAGAATCGTCTAAACCTTGTAATTCTTTATACTGCATTCCCATAGCAACTCCTGTTGCTGGAATGGTTTGCATTCCTGTTGCAGAGGATTGGTGTGGAATTTTTGGTTTATCGTCGTCCTTTAAACTTGGATGCGAATAGTAGGTTCTTCCTCCAGAAAATGGATCGTCTTTTTTAGCTAACAATTGCAACATTAAATCGTAAGGCTCTAAACCAAATGATAACAACATGGCATCGTCTCTGTAATATGGAAACGCATAATCTTGAGGTAATAATTGAAGTCCTAAAGCTATTTGAATGGCTTCGTGTCCTCGAGATGTTGCATGTACATATTTTGAAACTTGTTTAAAATTAGCTTCGTATAATTCTGCCATTGCTTTTGCTGTGCAGAGTTTTGAAAATCCTTTTTTTAGTGTTTCTTTTTTCATCTTTAGTGACCGCGAAAGCGGTTATCTTTTCTCATTTCCCATGAAAATGGGAATCTCATTAATTAAATATTTTACTCAGTCTATGGATTCCTGCCTTCGCAGGAATGACAAACCTCACGTCAGTTCGAGTAAAATTGCTTTTCTTGCAATTTTGTATCGAGAACTTTACATGACTTCTCGAAACAATTCTGATAAAAAATCGGAATCACTCGAAGTGACATTGCTCACCCGTTAGGGATTACTCATTCATTCTTATTTGATAAATTAGAACTCATGATTGCTTCGCAGTTGAGGCTTTGTTGAAGCTCTTTTTTGTTTTTTCAAAAAAAGCGACTGCCGAAAGTACGACCCTTGTGGTAACGCCCAAATCACTCTAAGCTAATTCTTTTTCTACTTTAGTCATCCAATTAAATTGGTCGTCTAGCTTGCCCGTTTTAATGGCATTTAGCGTATCATTAACTTCTAATCCTATAGGGCTTTCATCAGAAACATGAATTGTCTCTCCTTCTAATCCAATCTCTTGAATATAAGCTATGCCAACGGCTGTTCCTGTTCCGAAGGCTTCTTCTAAAGTCCCATTTTCTGATGCTTTTTTAATTTCATCAATAGTGATTTTTCGTTCTGTTACTGTGAAATTCATAGCACGTAACATCTCTATAACACTTGCTCTAGTGATACCATGTAAAACTGAACCATCGAGTTCTGGTGTGATAAATTCTCCATTAATTTTGAAGAAAATATTCATGGTGCCAACTTCTTGAATATACTTGTGCTCTGCGGCATCTAACCATAACACCTGATCATAACCTTTGGCCTTGGCTAATTCCGTTGGACGAATTGCTGCTGCATAATTTCCAGCGGCTTTAGCTTCACCCGTTCCACCTTGTGCTGCTCTAATGAATTGCTTTTCTGCCCATAATTTAATGCGTTTACTAAAAAATGGACCCGCTGGTGATGCCATTATTATAAACTTATAATGGGTTGCTGCACGCATACCAATAAAAGGCTCATCGGCATACATGAATGGTCTTAAATAGAGTGCGCTTCCATCGGTTGGCGGAATCCAATTGTGCTCTAAGCCGACTAATTCTTTAAGTCCTTCTACAAATAAATCTTCAGGAATATGAGGCATTCCCATTCGGTCTGCACTTTTGTTTAAACGCTTGGCATTTTCTTCTGGTCGAAACAACATTGGTGCACCTTCGGTATCTTTATAGGCTTTCATCCCTTCAAAAATAGCTTGTCCGTAATGTAAAGCCATTGCAGCTGGATGTGTAGGAATTAATCCTAATGGTTCAATTCTTGGGTTAACCCATTCTCCGTTTTCGTAGTCGCAAATAAACATGTGATCGGTGAATGTGGTGCCTAATGGAATATTGTTGAAGTCTAAGGCATCAACTTTTGATGTTTCTACTTTAGTGATTGAAATGTTAGGTTTCATATATGTATGTTTTTTAGAGTGTTTAAAACACCCCTAAAGTCCCCTCAAGGGGACAATTCTGAATTTATATTTCTCTATTACTATCAAATTGTTCAAAATAATCGGCTACGCGTCGTACAAAGCTTCCGCCTAAAAAACCATCTACGACTCTGTGGTCGAATGATAATGATAAATACATCATACTACGAATAGCGATTTCATCTCCTTTTTCAGTGGTGATGACTTCTGGTCTTTTCTTAATGATTCCCAATGCTAAAATGGCAACTTCTGGCTGATTGATTATTGGTGTTCCCATGACACTACCAAAAGTTCCTACGTTAGAAATTGTGAAGGTGCTGCCATTTATATCGTCTCCTGCGAGCTTATTCTCTCTAGCTTTATTGGCGAGTTCATTGACGTTACTAGCAATTGTTTTCAAATCTTTAGTATCTGCATTTTTTACTACAGGAACGATTAGGTTTCCACTTGGTAATGCGGTTGCCATTCCAATATTGATATCTTCTTTTACAATGATGTTATTTCCATCGACAGAAGCATTAATATTTGGAAAATCTTTAACGGCTTTAGCTACGGCTTCTACAAATAAAGGTGTGAAGGTTAAACGCTCTCCATGCTTTTCTTGAAAGGCTACTTTGTTAGCATTACGCCAGTTGACCATATTGGTCATATCAGCTTCCACATAAGCGGTAACATGAGGCGAGGTATGTTTGGAATAGACCATGTGATCTGCAATCATTTGGCGCATTCTGTCCATTTCGATGACTTTTCCTTTGCCTTTATCGAAATTTAATTGCGGAATTCTATAAGCCGTTGGATCTTGCGTTACAGCTTGTGCAAATTTATAAGGTCGTCCGTCTTCTATATACTGAAACACATCGCTTTTGCGTAATCTGCCTTCATTTCCTGTAGCGGGAATTCGTGCTAATTCTTCAAAACTGATGTGATGTTCTTTCGCTATTTTTATGATTAATGGAGAAAAGAAAGTGTTAGTATTATTTACCGAAAATGAAGTTGAATTCGAATTGGCAGGCTGCTGAACTGGCTTTGGTCTTTTAGTCTTAGCCTTGTTCTTGACTGCGCTCGAAGGGACAGCTTTAGATTCATTTAGTGTTTTGGATTTCTTCACTTCTTCTGAAAGGTCTAAAATCGCTAGAACTTCTCCTACAGGAACCACATCTTTAGCTTGAAACATGGTTTTTACTAATGTTCCAGATGCTGGTGCAGGTACTTCGTTATCTACTTTATCTGTGGCGACTTCAAGAATAATATCTCCTTCTTCGAATGCATCGCCTTCAGCTATTAACCAATTGATAATAGTTCCTTCAGTAATACTTTCACCCATTTTGGGCATCTTTAATTCAAATATTCCTGCGAAGGCAGGAACCTTTTTATCTTTCATCTCTCAATCTATTAAAGTCTATATTCCAATTATCACTAATATCAACCCAACTTGGATTCATATCTTCAATTAATTTTATTTTCCAATCACGCTTCCACTTTTTCAATCGTTTTTCTCTAACAATTGCTTCTTCCGCTTTACTATATTCTTCAAAATATACTAGTTTATTACAATTATATTTTGATGTAAATGAATCTGGATATATTTTTAATTTGTGTTCTTTCACTCGTTCTTCCAAATTATAAACTAATAAGATTCCTGCATGCGCAGGAAGTTGGTTCCTTTAGTAATACTTTCACCCATTTTGGGCATCTTTAATTCAAAAGTCATCAAGCGAATATAGTTTAGGATTATAAGAATTAAAGATAATATATATCGAATTATACAATTGTTAAAATCTTTTAATTTACTATTAAAAAGGATATTATTCTTTATTTAAATAATATTACAGATGATTTATCTTTTAATCCTTAAATTTGCCGCTTTAAAACAACTAATTTTCTCATGTCACATACACTCGATAACATAGACACACAACTACTCACCATACTTCAAAAGAATAGCAATCGGACGACCAAAAGTATTGCTGAAGAACTCGGCATGAGCACTTCACCAATATTTGAACGCATTAAAAAATTAGAAAAGGAAGGTTATATTGAAAAATATGTGGCTGTTTTAAACAATAAGAAAATCGGCTTAAAACTGACTGTTTTTATAGGTATTACCTTGCAAGGGCATACCCGAAGTTATTTGGAAAAATTTGTAAAGGAAATTAATAACTTCCCGGAAGTTGTAGAATGCCACAGGGTCAGCGGGAATTTTGATTATTTATTGAAACTCGTCGTTGAAGATATTGAAGCTTATGAAACCTTTATCATTTCAAAATTGACACTACTTCCTTATTTAGGAAATGTACAAAGTTTGATTGCGTTATCGACAAGTAAAGAAACGAATGAGATTGATTTGAGTCGAGTGTTGTAGACCTGTAAGGTTTTTGAAAACCTGATAGAGCTTCTCGATATAATTCCGATAAAAATCGGAATCACTCGAAGTGACATCATCTTATTTTTTGAATGTTTCTCGAAGTGTTTTATAAACATCATCCTGCATTTTCATATTCTCAGGCACTTCTCGTAATGGCTCAACGGCTTTTAAACTCTCGTGGCAATCTGCAGGTAATTGCTGATACAATTGCGTGCCTTTTGTTTTCCACGAAATCATCTCATCACTAACCTGCTTGATGACTTTTGCAGGATTACCAACGACTAAACTTCGCTTTGGAATTTTTGTTTCGGCTTTTACAAATGCCATGGCACCTACTATAGATTCGTCTCCAATTTCGGCATCGTCCATAATTACGGTGTTCATACCTATTAAGCAATTTCTGCCCAAATTCGCACCGTGAATAATGGCTCCATGGCCAACGTGTGCACTTTCTTTTAGGGTAATGGACTTACCTGGAAACATGTGTACTGTACAGTTTTCTTGGACGTTTACTCCATCTTCTAAAATGATTTGTCCCCAATCGCCACGAATAGCTGCTCCTGGACCAATATAACAATTTTTACCAATGATGACGTTTCCTGTTACTGCCGCTAAGGGGTGCACGAAACTGGATTCGTGAACGACTGGAGTATAGCCTTTAAAACTGTAAATCATATTTTATTAAAACTTATTAAATTGTTAAATATTCATAAAAATCACAAAAAAACGTAAAGTTTTGTGTATTTAAACCTACTATCCTCAAATAAACACAACAAATTATGAATCACCTAACATCATCTTATACTATACAAAAAGAGGATATACCTCAATTAAAATTTTCTAAAACAGAAACTTTAAGTAGTCCTATAAAAAGAAAACTAAGATCTCATTATTTAGAGCGTGCTACACAATTAGGCAACTTACTAAAAACTAAAGTAAAAATCTATTTTATGGATAGCACCAATAAATTAATAAGTGTAAACACAACTATTTGGGCCGTTACCTCTAATTTTGTTGTCTTAAAACAAGGCATTACCATCCCAAAACATAGTATTATTTACATTGAGTAAATCTTATTTAAAGCCCTTTAGTTTTTCTTTTGTAAAGTCGGAAAGCACCAATCTACCACTAGTTTGAGCACGTTCGGCCAAAAGTGAATCCCAATCGTCTGTGCCTTGCCAGAATACTTTTTTCATTTCTAGCATCGCTTCTGTGTTATAGGTACATAAATGTTCTGCTGTTGTTTTTACAGCTTCATCTAGTTCTTCTGTACTATCATAAACTTGCGTGAATAAGCCTTTTTGTTTTGCCCATTCTGCAGGATAAAATGTATTGGCGTCAATTGCGATTTGCGACATGGCGCTTAATCCCATTTTACGCTCGATTGCTGGTCCGACTACAAATGGTCCAATACCAATATTTAATTCGCTTAACTTAATAGCTGCGAATTTAGATGCCATACAATAATCGGTTGCAGCAGCAAGACCAACACCACCTCCAACGGTTTTCCCTTGAATGCGGCCGATAATAAATTTCGGACATTTACGCATCGCATTAATCACATTTGCTAAACCCGAAAAGAATACTTTTCCTGTTGCGGCATCATTGATGTTTATTAGTTCTTCAAAGCTAGCTCCTGCGCAAAAGGTTCTGTCTCCGCCACTTTTAAGAACGACCACTTTAATAGCGTCGTTAGTTCCAGCATCCGAAATGGTTTGCGCTAGTTTTGCTAATACATCTCCAGGTAAGGAATTGTGAGCAGGATGGAAAAACTCGATGTATCCTACTTCGTTTTGTATATCTAATGTTACGTATGGTGTGTTCATATTCTTAGTTTGTCAATGCGCACTTGTTGCGCATTCGTATTAATCTTTGTTCTTATTATATTTAAAAAGCTCCCAATCTAAACTCAAATCCATCCATTCCGGATTCATTTCTGTTATTAGATTTCTCTTCCATTCTTTTTTCCATTTCTTAATAGTCTTTTCTCTTTTGATGGCGATTCGTATATCTGAATGCACTTCAAAATAAACTAATTTTTTAATGTTATAATGCCCAACATGAGTTCCAAAAGTTGCTGCTTTGTGTTCACTCATTCGTCGTTCAATATTATTTGTTACACCAACATAAAAGAGGTGATTTCTTTCATGTGTTAAAATGTATGTATAATATTTTTTAGACATTTCGTTTCAATTTAAGCGACTGCAATTTATATTATCGCTAAAATTCAAGCGACTGCGCAATAAATGCGCAGTGACTTTCTATTAATAATTACAGTAATCCGAATTGCTCAAAGTGATGATTCAGGTGTTTTCGTTCTAATAAATACGATTCGTATTTATTCAATTCTCCGAAAACTAAATTCTTTAATTTAGCTTCTGGGTTTTCTTTAAAAAACTCTAAATACTTTTCGCGTTGTGCTTTAAACTTTTCGATTGCTGTTGCTAAATCTGGATGCTTTAGAGGTTCTAAAGTGTTTTTTTCTAATTGTGGAAATTGAGAGTTCTTAGGGAACTTATCATAATTCCATAAACTATTATGCACTTTATCTAAAATGGTTGAAGGTGTAGCAATTTCAAAATCTTGAATTTCTCCTGAAGCAATTTTATAGGTGTATTCTAAATGTTCAACCATGTGTTGCGGCGTCATAATGCCCCATTTTGGTTTCATGTCTTCTTTTAATGCAGAAAGACATGCGTTGATCTTATCTTCTGTCATTTCAACAAAAACCTCTTGCTTTTTTTGCACCATGGTTAAGACTGTTGCGAAAGCTACTTTCTCATCGTTGTTTGCATCAAAAATTTCGGCATACCATTTTACAATGCCACTTGGATGTTCTGCTGAAGCCACATCGCGATCTACTTTTTGCTTACAGGTTAAGCGCACGTAAATGGTATCGTTGTGATATAATGGACGAAGGAATCTGCATTCTTCTAATCCGTAATTTGCAGACACTGGTCCTTTATTTGGGTATACAAATAATCCTGCAGCTGCTGAAATAATAAAATACCCATGTGCGGTTCTCTTCTCGAAAATACTACCATCTAATGAGGTGATGTCTGTATGTGCATAGAAGTGATCCCAAGTAAGGTTTGAAAAGTTAATGATGTCTGTGTCAGTGAATGTACGATTGTGGGTTTTCATAGACATTCCTGGTTGGATGTCTTCCCAATGGTATTTAAATGGATGCTGCTCTGCTTCCTTATATTTTGCATTTTGCTGATAAATACTAGTGATTTCCGTCAACGTTGTTGGTGACCCTTGAATGGCAGTACGTTGTAAATAATGCTTAATACCACGCATGCCTCCCATTTCTTCGCCACCTCCAGCTCGACCAGGACCACCATGTACCAAATATGGTAAAGGAGAACCATGACCAGTGCTTTCTTTGGCCATATCGCGATTAACCACTAAAATTCGACCATGATGACTAGCTGCATTAACCACATAATCTTTGGCAATTTTATCGTCATAAGTTGCAATAGAAGACACTAAAGACCCTTTACCCATCTGCGCTAAAGTAATAGCTTCGTCTAAATTCTTATAAGGCATTATGGTACTTACAGGGCCAAATGCTTCTGTTTCGTGAACGGCTAAATTTGTAAATGGTTGATCTTCGCGAAGCAGTATTGGCGCTAAAAAGGCACCTTTTTTAGCATCTGCACCAATGGTTTCAATTTTATCTAAATCTCCATAAACAATACTAGCTGTTTTTGCTAATTCTTGTACACGTTCTCTAACTTCGGTAACTTGATCTTTACTTACCAAGGCTCCCATACGCACTTCTTTAAGTCGTGGATCTCCAATGGTAATTTTATCTAAGGCTTTACCTAGAGCAGCCTGTACATCATCTATAAGATTTTGAGGTACAATAATTCTACGGATTGCAGTACATTTTTGACCACATTTAACCGTCATTTCATTACGAACTTCCTTTATGAACAAATCGAATTCTGGTGTTCCAGGGACAGCATCTTCACCTAATATTGATGCATTTAATGAATCGGCTTCCATAGTAAAAGGCACTGCTTCATCAATGATACGTTTATGAGATTTTAAAAGTCTTCCTGTTGTAGCGGACCCTGTAAAGGTTACAACATCTTGAGATTCGACAGTGTCTAAAATTGTTCTTGCCGAACCTGTAATCAGTTGTAAAGCGCCTTCTGGTAAAATACCTGAAGCAATAATTTCTCGTACAACTGCTTCTGTTAAAAATGAAGTGTTTGTTGCTGGTTTAACCACAGCAGGAACACCAGCCATCCAATTGACAGCACATTTTTCTAACATGCCCCAAACAGGAAAGTTAAAGGCATTGATATGAATCGCTACACCGCGTTTTGGTACCATAATGTGATGTGCCATAAAGCGTCCACCACGAGACAAGTCGATAGCATCACCTTCTACGTGATACGGTTGGTTTGGAAATAGTTTACGCAATGACGCATTAGCAAAAAGATTTCCAAAACCACCTTCAATATCTATCCAGCTATCTACTTTGGTAGCTCCTGTTCTGTAACTTAATTCGTAAAAACTAGCTTTTCTTTTGGTAAGATATAAAGCTAAGCTTTTTAACATGTTGCCACGTTCTTGAAAAGTCATTTTACGAAGTACTTCACCACCTTTAGTTCTTCCATATTGAAGAATTTCGGCAAAATCTAAGCCTTCGGTATCTGAAAGTGCAACAAGCTCTCCTGTAATGGCGTCGAACATAGGAACTCCTTCACCTTTACCTTCTAGCCATTGTCCTGTGACGTAATTTTGTAATTTTTTCATTGATACGTTTATTTATCATTTCCTTAAAAACGGAAATCTAATTTATGTCTTTTCGATACAGATCCGATAAAATTCGGAATCACTCGAAGTGACGTTTTTTTTATTCAATTAACTGCACACGCGTTAGCGATTGTAGCGGCATCCTTTTTGGCCATTAAAAGCAAAAAAGATATAGCGGAAAGCGCGACCCTTGTGGTAACGCCCAAATGATGTTACAAATTCACATTCTCAATAATCGCTGCATAACCTTGCCCAACTCCAATACACATGGTAATTAAGGCATAACGTTTGTTTTGCTCCTGCAACTCCAAAGCGGCAGAATACGCAACTCTTGCGCCTGTTACTCCTAATGGGTGACCAATAGCGATAGCACCACCATTTGGATTTAATCGCTCATCGTTGTCTGCTAATCCCCAAGCTCTAGTGCATGCTAAGGCTTGCGCAGCGAACGCTTCGTTAAGCTCGATAATATCCATATCGTCCATGGTTAATCCTGCTTTTTCTAGCGCTTTATTAGAAGCTGTAACAGGGCCAATTCCCATAATCCTAGGCTCGACACCAACCACAGCAGAACTTACGATTCGTGCTAATGGTTTTAAATTGTATTTTTTAACTGCATCGCCTGAAGCGATAATGGTTGCTGCTGCGCCATCGTTTAATCCTGAAGAGTTACCAGCGGTTACGCTACCACCTTCTTTTTTAAAGGCAGGTCTTAATTTCCCTAAAACTTCTAAAGAGGTTGTAGGCTTAACAAATTCGTCTTTAGAAAAAAGGATGGGATCTTTTTTACGCTGTGGAATTTCTACAGTAACAATTTCTTTTGCTAAGCGTCCGTTTTCTTGTGCTTTGGTTGCTTTCTGCTGACTCCAAAGTGCGAACTTATCTTGGTCTTCTCTTGAAATATTATATTTCTCTACAAGATTTTCGGCTGTATTTCCCATGCCGTCTGTGCCATACATTTGTTGCATTTTCGGATTGATAAAACGCCATCCGAAAGTAGAATCGTATAGTTTTGAATCGCCACCAAAAGCCGTTGATGGTTTTGCCATGACGTATGGTCCGCGTGTCATATTCTCGACTCCACCAGAAATAAACACATCGCCATCTCCTGCTTTTATAGCACGATTGGCGTGAATGATTGCTGATAATCCAGAACTACATAAACGGTTTACGGTTTCTCCTGGCACTGTAAATGGTAATCCGGCTAACAGAGATGACATTCTCGCTACATTTCGATTGTCTTCACCTGCTTGGTTGGCGCAGCCCATAATCACATCGTCATACGCTTCTTTTGGGATGTTTGGATTACGTTTTACGATTTCTGCAATGACTAAGGCTCCTAAATCGTCTGTACGAACAGCAGCTAATGTGCCTTTGTAGTTTCCTATTGGTGTTCTAATGCCGTCTATTATATATGCTTCCATGTTTGAAATTGAAATTGAAATTGAAGTCGAAAAATGAAACTTCTATTTCATAATTAATGTGTTATTTACTTCTGTTTTTTAATACCTATAAGGTTTTTGAGACCTTGCAGAACTAATTAATTTAATAAAGCAGAGAATGTATCTCCGTTTCTTATATCACCTGTATTATAGCCTTTCATAAACCACTCCATACGTTGTTGTGATGTGCCATGAGTAAAACTATCTGAATTTACGCTTCCGCTTGTTCTTTTCTGAATGGCATCATCACCAACCGCATTGGCAGCACTCATTGCTTCTTCAATATCTCCTTCTTGTAAATATTTTTTATTGTGATGCGCCCAAACTCCTGCGTAAAAATCGGCTTGCAATTCTTGTGCTACCGATAATTTATTTGCTTCGGTTTGGTTGGTCTGACTCTGTAATTGTCTTACTTTGTTAGAAGTGCCTAATAAAGTCTGAATGTGATGTCCGACTTCGTGTGCTGTTACGTATGCAATTGCAAAATCACCTCCTTTAGCTCCGAAACGTGTTTTTAGTTCATCAAAGAAAGACATATCCATATATAATTTTTGATCTGCTGGACAATAAAAAGGACCTGAAGCTGCACTTGCATTTCCACAACCTGTACTTACGGCATCTGTAAATAAAACAAGTTTTGGTTCTTTATAATCACCTAGGTTATATTCCCTAAAAAGTCGATTCCAAACATCTTCTGTATCTACCAAGACTGCGTTCATAAAATCACCCATTTCAACTTCTTGACTCGTTAGATCTCGTTGCTCAACTTGTTGTGTCGTTTGACTATTGGCTACTTGTTCTATGATTGGTGCTATTTGTTGCCCGGTTTCACCTCCAAAAAGTTGTAATAAAATTACCACAACAGCAATGACTCCACCTCCTGCAACCACTTTTCCTTTGCTGCTCATGCCGCGTTGATCTTCAAGATTCCCGCTTTGTCGTCTACCTTTCCATTTCATAATTTAATGTATTTACTGTTTTATTCCCAATCTTTTTGCGTCCTGTACACCACACCTTTAAAAAGCGCGACTAATTCCTCACCGCGTTTGACTTCAATAATATTAAAGCCTAATCTATTTTTTACAGATTCTATTACAGATTCTGCTGTAATATAATCTCCTTCGTTTAAAGCTTCAATATGGTTAATGCTTGTTTCGATAGACACGGCATATTTACCATGTGTATTTGCTGCAAATCCGAAAGCCGTATCGGCTAATGAATAACTAATGCCGCCATGAGCTTTATTCATGCTGTTTAGCATTTCCTTTCTAATGGTCATTCCGACTTTACAGCGTCCGATTTCACATTCTAGAATTTCTATGCCTAGCCACGTGCTATAGGCGTCTTGGGAAAGCATTCGCTTAGGTATGAGGTGTGAGGCTAAAGGTTTATTTTTAGATTCCATTTAAACTTATTAAATTCTTTTAGATATCATGGTACGCAATGATGTTATCATTTTTGATAATTCCGTTATTAATTTACGATTTTCTTCATCTTCGTCATCAGAAATATAATTTCTCATTTGAGCTTTCGAACTACATGAAACACATTCGTGCGCACTATGCCATGCATTCCCTAAATAATGATAAAACTGTTTATCTGTACCACTTGAACCTTCAGCTATATTTAAGGCAATAGAATCTGCGGCTCTCTTAAATTGTGAGGTAAGTTCAAAACGTTCCTCTTTGGGAAAATTTTTAACCAATCGATTTACAACTTCTCCAAATTCCATGGCCTTGGTGTATATTCCTAAATCTTCAAATTTAAAATGATACTTCGATTTCCTCATACCTCATACCTTTTTTAATAAAACCTCATACCTGATTTGCTCATTTTACGCAACAACGGACTACAACGGTATCTATCTTCGTGATATTCGTTATACAATTCATCCATTTTACTGACACACCAATCAATTCCTTTCTCGTCTGCCCAAGCCAATAATCCATTTGGATAATTAACCCCTTTGGTCATGGCATTATCGATATCTTCAGCTGATGCGATATTTAAAAACAAGGCATCTGCGGCTTCGTTGATAAGCATGACTAAGACACGATCGAAAATTTGATTTTTTAAAGTCTCTTCTTCTTCATAGGTTTCAAAAGTTCTTGAATTAGTGTGATTAGTGTTAATTATTTTTCCATTTTGATCGTAATCATAATAGCCTTTTCCTGATTTACGTCCTAAATACCCTGCTTCTGCAAACCGTTTTTGAGTGAATGACGGCTTATATCTTGGGTCGAAATAAAAGGCAGTAAATACCGTTTCGGTTACGGTATAGTTTACATCGTTTCCTATGAAATCCATAAGCTCAAATGGCCCCATTCTAAAATCACCTAAAGACTTTAAGCTATGATCTATGGTTGCAAAATCGGCTAATCCTTCTTCATAAATACGTAATGCTTCACCATAAAATGGTCTTGCCACTCTGTTTACTATAAATCCTGGTGTGTCTTTGGCAACTGCGACTACTTTCTTCCAATCTTTAATGGTTTGTATGGCTTTTTCAAGAACTTCAGTTGAAGTTTGAATTGCTGGAATAACCTCAACCAACTTCATTAAAGGTGCTGGATTAAAAAAGTGAATCCCTACACAACGTTCTGGTTTATTCAGCGATGCAGCGATTGATGCTATAGATAAACTTGATGTGTTTGATGCAATAATACAATCCTCAGCCACATAGCTTTCTAATTCTGAAAACACTTTTTTCTTGATGTCAAGATTTTCAATAATGGCTTCAATGGTTAGGTTTGAATCGGCTAAATCTTTTAGGTTATTGACGTAAGCGATGTTTGACTGAATTCTATCTTTTTCAGACGTATCAATTCTTCCTTTTTCAATTAAGCGATTTAATATTTTTTCTAGTGAAGCTTTTGCTTTATCTAAAGCCACTTGATTGGTATCGTATAACTTCACTTTACACCCCGAAGTTGCTGCAACTTGCGCAATGCCGCTTCCCATGGTTCCTGATCCTATTATTCCAACTCTATTGATTTGAGATTGTGGATTAACGATTTCTGATTTTTGATTTTCACTCATACCTGATATTCCATCTATATTTTATGATTTCAACTTGTTTGAAGCTGTTTTAATACTAACAACAAAAATTGAAATTAATTCATCGTTTTCTTTTAATATTTATTCTAAAATGTCTAAACACCCCTAAAGTCCCCTCAAGGGGACAATCGTTAATCAAAACGGTAAATTTCTCACATCTACATTACCGCCAGATAAAATGATGCCTACGTTTTTAGTTGCAAATTCTTTTCTATTCTTCAACACAGCAGCAAAGGCTACAGCACTTGATGGTTCTACAATAATTTTCATGTGTTCCCAAATCAATTGCATTGCTTCAATAATTTCAACTTCTTCAACACAAATAATCTTATCCACATACGTTTGAATAATCGGAAAATTACGATCGCCTAAATGTGTTCTTAGGCCATCGGCAATGGTATTTACCGCGCTGTTATATTCAATTTTCCCTGATTGTTTAGATCGAAACGCATCATCCGCATTTTTGGGTTCTCCTCCAATCACTTTACAGTTGTTTGAAAAATAGTGTGCTGCCAGCGCTGTGCCTGCAATTAATCCTCCGCCACCAACTGGTGTTACAATGACATCTAAATTGGGTTGTTCTTCTAACAGCTCAATTGCAGCTGTACTGTTTCCGTAAATTACCTCATCTTGATTTGATGGATGTAAAAATGTCGCACCTTTTTCTTCTTTTATGCTATTGGCAGTTGCTTCTCTTGCTTGAGGTGTCGATTCGCATTCTATGATTTCTCCCTCGTAAGTTCTAACACCATCTTTTTTAACTTGAGGTGCATTCTCTGGCATTACAATATAAGCTTTAACACCTAATTTCTGAGCTGCTAATGAAACGGCTTGTGCAAAATTACCTGACGAATGTGTCACCACGCCTCGTTGTCTTTCTTCTTCTGAAAGTGATAGAATAGCGTTTGCAGCACCTCGCATTTTAAAGGCTCCCATTTTCTGGAAATTCTCACACTTAAAAAACAGGTTACAACCTGCTTTTTCATTCAACAACTGCGATGTTAACACAGGTGTTTTGTGAATAAAGGGTTTTATTCGGTTGTGGGTTTGTATGAGGGTTTGTTTTAAATCGTATGGATTGTCCCCTTGAGGGGACTTGAGGGGTGTTTTTAAAGATTTAATTTTTTCTTCTAAAGTCATAGAAACACTAAACATATTATTTTTTACATCCGAATCAGAGAATCTGATAAACTCGACACCTAATTTTTCAAGTTCACACTGTCTATTTTTATCTTCAAAATATCTGAAACCGTGTGAATCACCATCAATTTCAATAGCTAACATAAGCTCGTGACAATAAAAATCTACTATATAATTTAGCATCGGAACTTGTCTATGAAACTGAACATCTAGCGCTTGATTTTTAATAGCTTTCCACATTAAAACCTCTGCAAGTGTGCTATTTTTTCTTAGCTCTCTTGCGTATTCTTTAAGTTTTGGATTGTATGGAATAATTTTGTTTTTCACTTTTTATTTTAACACCCCTAAGGTCCCCTCAAGGGGACAATACTCAGATGCGTATTATTTTGTCTTTATTAATGTTTCTTGAGTTTCCAATGAGATCTACATTTTATTTCTATTCTGTTTTAACACCCCTAAAGCTCCCTCAAGGGGACAATATTCGGATGTCTAATTTTAATTCCCTTTAAAGTTCGGTTTTCTTTTTTCTATAAACGCAGCAACTCCTTCTTTGTAATCGTCACTTTGTGCGGCTTCTATTTGTAATTTAGATTCTAAAGCTAATTGCGATTCTAAATCGTTAGTCATGGATTTATTGAACAATTCTTTAATCATACCTAATGCTTTAGTTGGCATATTTGCTAGTTTTAAAGCTAGTTTATTAATCGTTTCGCCAAATTCTTCCGTTGGGACACATTTGTAAATCATGCCCATTTTTTCAGCTTCTTCAGCTCCAATTTTATCACCTAGCATCGCTAATGCTAGTGCTTTTTGAAAACCGATTAGTCTTGGTAAAAAGTACGTTCCTGCACTATCTGGCACTAAACCTATTAGACTAAATGCTTGAATGAAGCTTACTTTTTCGTGAGCAACTACTATATCGCAAGCCAAAGCGATATTTGCACCAGCACCTGCAGCCACTCCGTTAATTGCACCAATAATTGGTTTTTTAATGGAACGTATTCTGGTGATGATTGGGTTATAATGTTCTTCTAGTATTTTTTTGAATCCCGGATTTAAATCAGGATCTGTAACTTCTTTTAAATCTTGACCAGCACAAAATGCTTTTCCGTTTCCGGTTAAGACAATAGCTCTAACATCTTTATTTGCTTCGCAAGCATCCAAAGTTTCTTGTAAACTAAATGCCATTTCACGATTGAAACTATTGAATACCTCTGGTCTGTTTAGCGTGATGTACGCTACTTTATTTTCAATTCTAAGTTGTATGCTTTTGCTCATAATTATATGCTTCTTCTCTGTTTTTCACACCCCTAAAGTCCCCTCAAGGGGACAATTGTTCGATTTAAAATATTTACACTTATAAATTTGACTTTTGCCTCATTTTAAACATTTAAAATAATCAAAGGGTTCTTGGCAATCGTCACACTGAAATTGTGCTTTACAAGCTGTGGAACCAAACTGACTTACTAGTCTTGTATTGGTAGAACCACAATTGGTACACTTAACAATACGCTTTCCATTAAGCAATACATCTTTATCTGCTTCTGCATTTAAAGGTGCTGCAATTCCGTAATCTTCCAATGCTTTTCTACCTCTTGGTGTAATCCAATCGGTTGTCCATGCAGGATGTAAAATCAATTCTATTTTAGATTCGTATCCGGCTTGTTTTAATGCTAATTTTATATCATCACCAATCACATCCATTGCAGGACAACCACTGTAGGTTGGTGTGATTTTAACATTAACGATATTATTTTTTACAACCGCAGAACGCACCACGCCCATATCCATTATGGATAATACTGGGATCTCGGGATCTGAAACTTTTTCCAGAATTGGAATTAAGATTTCGTCTATATTTTGTTCTGTTGTTGTCATTTTTTGAATTTGAAGTTGAAGTTGAAACTGAATTTGAAGTGTTCTTCTTTCAAATTCAAGTTCGATTTCAATTTCTTTTATTTTTTACCATTCCATATTAGGATAAGCACGTTGCATGTATTGAAGCTCTGCTAATAAATAGCCCATATGTTCTGTATGAATACCTTCTTTTCCACCTTTTTGGAACCATTTTGATTCTGGTGTTTCAAGCGTTGCTTCTTCTAAAATTTCATTCACTCTAGCATAATAAGCGTCTTTTAGTTTAGTAACATCCACACCGATTCCTTCTGCAACCATAGCTTTATCGGCTTCTGTTTGATGAAATAATTCATCAGTGTACGTCCATAAACCATCAATAGCTTCTTGCATTTTTACTTTGCTTTCTTCTGTACCGTCACCTAAACGCTTTATCCAATCTGAAGAAAAACGTTCGTGATAACTGACTTCTTTTATACATTTATTCGCAATTGCAGACAATGTTAAATCGGTACTTTTTTGTAATTCGCTAAGAAAAGCTAAATGGTACACATCGAATAAAAACTGACGCGCCATAGTGTAGGCAAAGTTTGTGTTTGGTTGTTCTACCAATAGTACATTTTTATAATCACGCTCTTTTCGAAGCATAGCAATATCATCTTCTGTTCTATCGTCACCTGCTATTTTTGCTGCATATTGAAAATAGCTTCGCACTTGACCAAATAAATCCAATGAAATATTAGTACAGGCGATATCTGTTTCTAGGCTTGGACCATGACCTGTTAATTCTCCTAGTCTTTGACCGAGGATTAGGCTGTTGTCTGCTATGCCTAAAATATATTTGTATAAATTTTCTTTCATCTTAATCAAAATTGAAATTGAAGTCGAATTTGAATTCGAAAACCTTCAATTGATATTTTTTATTCTAGTTACAATAATTCGAATTAATTGATCATTTTCATCTTTCAATTCTCTTATACTTTCCTCAGAAATTAATTTTGCTTTAGTCTGAATGTTTAAATTCCTTAAGGATTCTCTTAACTCTTTTAAGCAAATTCTAAGTTTATTTATTTTGTCTTTATTTGTTCCAGCACCTAAAACTTCACCGTAATTTAAAGCTGAAGAACATGAAGAACGGATAAGTTGTTTTGCTAAATAATCGCCAGCATAAGAAAGCGGTTTCTTATCATATAAAATAATGATTGCAGCAGCAAAATTTTCAAGTCGTTCTGTTAAATCAAATTTTATCCCATTCATATTTTCAGATTCAGATTCAGATTCAACTTCAATTTCGATTTCGATTTTACTGTTACATATGTTTCACCTCGTCTGGCAAATCGTAAAATGTTGGATGACGATACACCTTGTCTTGAGCAGGTTCAAATAGTTCACCATTGTGTTCTGGATTTGATGCTGTAATATTTTTAGATTCTACAACCCAAATACTTACACCTTCGTTTCGTCTAGTGTAGACATCTCTTGCATTTTCTAAAGCCATTTCTGCATCTGCAGCATGAAGGCTTCCGAAATGACGATGCTCTAATCCATTTTTACTTCTAACGAAGATTTCCCAAAGTGGCCAGTTTTTACTCATTATGAAATTGAATTTATCTATTAAAAACACCCCTAAAGTCCCCTCAAGGGAACAATACTCCCATGAGCATCGAGGTTAATTAAATTGCTTGTTTTTGTTTTCTTGCTTGTTTCTTTTCTGCGTAAGCCATTGCAGCATCACGAACCCATTCTCCCTCTTCCCATGCGTTCACTCTAGCTTTCATTCGTTCTTTATTCATTGGTCCATGACCTTTGACAACTTGCCAAAATTCATCCCAATTAATCTCTCCGAAATCATAGCTTTGGCGTTCTTCGTTCCATTTTAAATCGGGATCTGGAATGGTAAGTCCAATTAATTCTGCTTGAGGAACGGTTTGATCTATAAATTGCTGACGTAAATCGTCATTAGATTTTCGTTTTAATTTCCATTTCATCGATTGCTCTGTATGAATAGATTCTGCATCTGTTGGGCCTAACATCATTAAGCTTGGCCACCACCAGCGGTTTAAAGCATCTTGTGCCATATCCTTTTGCTCTGGTGTTCCATTTGCTAGTTTCATCATAATCTCGAAGCCTTGTCGCTGATGAAAACTTTCTTCTTTACACACACGAATCATGGCACGTGCGTATGGGCCGTATGAGGTATTACAAAGTGGTACTTGATTAATAATGGCTGCACCATCTACCAACCAACCAATCGCTCCCATATCTGCCCAAGTAATGGTTGGGTAATTGAATATGGACGAATATTTTGCTTTTCCGGAATGCAATTGCTCATATAACTCATCGCGAGAAACTCCTAAAGTTTCGCAAGCAGAGTAGAGGTACAAGCCATGACCTGCTTCATCTTGAACTTTAGCTAATAACGCTACTTTTCGTCTTAACGAAGGTGCTCTTGTGATCCAATTGCCTTCGGGAAGCATCCCTATAATTTCGGAATGCGCATGTTGCGACATTTGTCTAATATGCGTCTTGCGATATTTTTCAGGCATCCAATCTTTAGGTTCGATTTTCTCGTCTCTTGCGATACGTTCTTCGAACTGCTTTTCTAGATTTTTTATTTGTTCTTCACTCATCTTTATAGCTATTAGCTATTGGCTTTTGGCCTTTAGCTCGTTGAACTTTATTTTTTATTAGCTGTGGCCGTTGGCCTTTTGCTGTTGGTGCGTTAAGGAATTTGCTTTATAAGATTCCTGTCTTCGCAGGAATTTTACACATCAAAGTCGACCACTACTTTCTCAGATGTTGGCACGGCTTGACAGCTTAATACCAAATTTTGAGAGACTTCTTTTTCGTCTAAGGCATAGTTAATTTTCATTTCAACAGACCCTTCAATAACTTCACATTTACAAGTACTGCAAACACCTCCTTTACATGCGAAAGGTAAATCGGCTCCTGCACCTAAGGCTGCGTCTAAAATATTATCATATTCTTTGGTCATGGTGAAAGCAAATTCTTTTCCTCCATCAACAATAGTGACCTCTATTCCTTCTACATTTTGTTGCGCTAAGCGTTCTGCTCGTTTTATATCTTCATCTGAAAGTCCGGTGACAAACAATTCAAAATGCACGAGTTCTTTTGGTAATCCGGCATTAATGAGGTAAGTACTAACATAATTCACCATTTTTTCTGGACCACACAAAAAGACTTCGCTAGTATCTGGAATATCGATAAACGTTTGCGTTAAAATTCGCATCTTTTCGTCATCGAATCTTCCATTAAACAGTTCTATATCTCTACGTTCTTTGGTTAAGAAGTAATAGATTTCGAACCGCCCAAAATATTTATTTCTAAGCTGCTCCAACTCCTCTTTAAATATAATGGATTTTGCGGTCTTATTGACATAAAATAATTTACATGTTGAATTTGGTTCGGCTTCTAAATGCGCTTTTACCATGGACAGTACAGGTGTGATTCCGCTACCTGCTGCAAAAAAAAGATAGTTTTTAGCTTTTGTAGCATTGACGTCTACACCAAAGGTTCCGCTTGGCGACATTACTTCTAACTGGTCACCACGTTTTAATTCGTCGTTTATATAGGTAGAGAACTTTCCGCCAGGAATTAACTTTACAGCGACTTTCCATTGACCATCTAATGGACTTGAACAAAGCGAATACGAACGACGTACGTCTTCTCCGTTAATGTCTGCTTTTAAGGTTAAATGCTGACCTTGCCTAAATTGAAACTCTTTTTTTAATTCTGAGGGTACTTCAAAAGTAATTACAGAAGTGTCTTCTGTCTCCTTATAAATGTCTGCAACTTTTAAGATGTGAAAATCTGCCATATGTTTTTCTTAAACATTTAACTAACACTTGTTAGTTTGTTCAGCAAAGTTATAAAATATATTCTAAACTATTTGTTAATGCCTTTTATCAGTATTTGATTTAGGGTATGAGATAATTCTTCAGGGTTAATGTCTTCTTTTTTAGGTATCCATATATAGAGGGAGCGTAATGTTGTTAAAATAGAAAACATCATTACGTCTGGTTTGGTGTCTACGATTTCGCCAGATGCTATTCCTTCTTTTAGAATTGCCCTAAAATCATTTTCGTAATCAATTCTTAATTTTTGGTAATAATTAAGTTTGTCTTCTAAGTGCATCCAATCGTTATTTAGCGATGCCATACCGTAAATATTTTGGCTAGAAATACGCACATGTAGCTCTATAATTTTTTTGAGTTTTTCAATACAACTAGCATCAGAAGATTGAATGGATGTCATTCCTTCTGTAAATTCTTCAGCTAATGAAATTATAATTTTATTTAGGATGTCTTGTTTAGAGTTTATATGATTATACAGGCTTGCTGCTTTTATACCAATGGCTTTGGCTAAATCTCGCATAGTGACAGCACTGTAACCTTTTTCTTTAAAAAGTTTGGCTGCAACTCTTAAAATTTCTTGTTGACGCGTTTCTTGTCTCATGTGTATGCAAAGTACTAAAATAAGAAGATTTTAATGTATTAATAATTATAATGTAACTTTGGTTACGCAATGTTCTTCGTATTATTTAGAATTTTGCTCAAAATTAAAATTATGGGATTATTAAATGCTCTATTTGGAAAATCGACGAATAACGTTGCAGACTATATTGAAAAAGGCGCTGTTATTTTAGATGTACGAACTCATAGTGAGTACCAAGGTGGTCATATTAAAAATGCTTTACATATTCCTGTACAGGAATTGGGTAATAGACTTAATGAAGTTAAAAAGTTAAACAAACCTGTGATTGCGTATTGTGCCAGTGGTATGCGTTCTGGTAGTGCCGCGAGTCTATTAAAATCTAAAGGGGTTGATGCTATTAATGGCGGAGGTATAGGTAGTTTACAACGTAAGTTGGGTTAAGAGCTAGTCTGCTAAAATCTTTTCTAAGTTTTGAAATTGATTTAAGTCTTCTATAGGATTTTCATTGTATTGTAAGGTCCATCCCAAAGAATTAGTGAGAATAAAGAACTTTGAAAGCTCGCTAATTAATCTATTCTGAGCATTAGATTTTAATTCAGAAGCCTCAATTTTTTTCATTAATGATTCTTTAACTGTATTCTTAATGGTATTATAATCTTTGGCATCAAACTGATTTAAAAAATCAGCCTGTACATCGTAATATTCAAAATCGGGATTAATTTTTATTTCCTCTTTAGGAATGCTTATAATCTGTAGTGTTTTAGTTGTTTCATCAATATGATATTCTATTTTGCTTAAATCATAAGCTATGGTTACATCGGCATTAACCACAACTAATGCTTTCTTTTCTGCAGACATTAAATCTCCAAAAACTGCTTTAGAATTTTTGTAACTAAAGACCTCTGAAAAATGGCCTTCAGTAACGACTAATTTCCCAACATTTTTAATCTGTTCTTGAATTAAAGCACTATGTGCTTCAATGACAATTTTATCTTCTTTCTTGTCTTCACAATACTTAAAGGTCAATAGAACAATTAATGTTATAACAACACCAAATAAAATTTTTCGCATAGGCTAATTTAATATAATTACAAATTAACACACCAATAATTAGGGATAATTAAATCCTGTTTTTTTGCTTTATAACGAAGATGAAAGTGTATGGTCTAAGAAAAATGCATCATATCTTAAATATATAACCGTTTGGTTTTAAGGCTATAACTTAGCTCTTAATTAGAAGAACATTTGTGTTTTGTACATCCTGTTTGAAGAAAGCTCTTTAACTTAAAAGTGATTATTATGACAAAGAATATATGCACGCTACTGATTCTATTCTCGACATTAATTAATTATAGTCAGAATTCTATACTATTCAAAAATAACAATCCAAAAGCAAAAGCATTAAAGCATGATTTGAATCATGCTAAAGACAGCTTGATTTTGAGTAGTGAAACTAAAATCCTTCAGATTGAGATTTTTAACGAAGATTACGAAAAGTTGGTAAAAGTTGAAGGTTTTGAATCTCAAATTTCCTTAGCAGATATTCCTGAAGGTAAATTTGTGATTGAAGCGAGATTGGAGGATAAGAACATCGTCATGGGATTAATGCGATATGACTATGCTGATGAAGGTGCTTATTCTAAAACAGCTACAAAGGAAAACATTGCAGAGGGCAAAGGTATGATGTTAGACGAAAGTTTAAATGTCATACGAAAAACGCCAAATAAAAGTATTGAGTTCCTTTTAACAGGGTCTAGTGCTAAAAGAAATACAGAGAAAAAACAAAAATTTTACTGGGTGTTAACTAAAGTGAATAGTGAAAGTGGCTCTAGTAAAACAATGAGGTTAGTAAGTAAAGACGTTGCTGATAGAATGATTTTAAAACATAAATTAGAACTGAATAGTGTTTCTGGTAAACACAACGAATTAACCGTTTGGGAAGTTTATAATTCAGCTAAATTTATGGAGTATCAGATGTTAAATCCTGATTTCTTCTATTCGTTATATTCCGATTTGTTTAATACAACACCTTATTATATCACCGAAAATACCCTTCAAAATTTGTAGGGAGGTTTTTTAGCGTTTTAGAGCTAATTAAACTCCAATTTTTAACTGATAATTTTAGTGAGATTTTAAGAATTTTGAAGCGCCTCGAGTCAGTTGTAAGTATGCTTTTTTCGGACAAACAACTTTATTTAGTAGTATTTTTCATACAGATTTTGTTGGAGTAAAAATAAAAAATGCGCTAAAAAATAGTCTCCCTTTAACCTGTGTTTTCCCCGTTATGTCGAGGATTGCTGCACGTTGACCAAAAATAAATGTAGAATATCTAAATTATAAAGCGCTATAAAATAAAGCGAATACCTTTGTTTTTAATAAGGAATTGTACATATTTGTCTTTTCCATGTGAAAAAAAATTGTTTCCCAAAGCAAAAAAACCTACTTATTATGAGACTATTATACACGCTTGTATTCTTATTGATGACGTCTGTTATCTATGGTCAAAAATCCACATTATTTCAAAACGTTAATGTAAGAGCAAAAGAACTTAAGCACAAGCTTAATGACTCCGGAGATAGCCTTATCTTTAAATGTGAACGTACTATTTATGAAGTCGTTATTTTTAATGACGATTTTGAACGCGTTATAAAAGTAAGAGAATCTGAAGCTATAATACCTATTGGAGATATACCTGTAGGTAGATATATTGTAGAAGCTTTATTAAGTGATAAGCTAATAGTTATTACTTTATTAAGAAATGAGCCTATAGAGTCGCTTAACGACACTCCTTTAGTTGCAGATAGCTCAGATCTTTTTGGAAGGAAGTTAGTGTCACCCAAAGCTGCTGTAGCTAGTGCCGAAGCTCCTAAAGCATTGCCTAAAGAAACTGTAACTAAGAAAATAGCAGAAACAAAAACAGAAGTTATAAAAAAGCCTATACAGCCTAAAGAAGAATTGTATGGTAGTGAAAGCAGTATAAAAAAGACTGACTTGGCGGTAGCCGGTAAAAAAGCTCAGCCACAAAAGGCCAAGCAACCTGAAAAGAAAGTTGCTGTAGCAAAGAAAAAGGCGCCTAAAAAGAGCAGTTTGTCATTGTTTAGTGCAAAAACAGAGGTGACTAAAAAAGCCCCTGAGATCTCAACACGTGAGATTGATGCAGCTAGAGCAAACAGAGTTGTTAGTACGTATTGGGTTGTTTATAAAATAAATAATGGTCAAAGTTCTGAAAAAATACAGAAAATGAGTGATCAAGATGTTGTTGACAGAATGATTAAGAAAATTGAGATTGACATGAAAACAAAAACAGGTCGATTAAATGAGCTTACAGTTTGGACGGTTTACGATCCTTCTGAGTTTGTGCAACACAAGAAAAAGAATAAAGAAGATTATATGAATATTGCTTCAGAGAGTTTTAATATGGAGCCTTATTATAAAAGGGTAGTAGATGAAGATAAGTCTAGTGATTTATAAAAGTACGAGCTCTTATTAATATATAAATAAAAAATCTCAGGTCAATTATAGCCTGAGATTTTTTATTGATACAATTTTAAATTTAAAAGAAAAGACGCCGTGTTTATTTCTTTTTAAGCTCTAATTTATCAGCAAAATAATCGCAGAAATCTTTCATAGTAGCGGTCATTTTTTCGTCTTGTGTCGCTCTTAAAAATGTATCGCTCATGGTTACTAATGTCTGGTGAAAGAAAAGTTTCATTTCATCTACAGGCATATCTTTTGTCCATAAATCTATTTTTAAAGTTTCTTGAGCATTACTATCCCAAACAGATAACATTATAGCTTTGGCTTCTTCGTTGTCAACACCACCATCTTGGGCAGACCAGTTTAGTTTTTCTGGCACTCTGTTTTCGTCGAGTTCAACGTTTAATACGATTTTAGATTTTATAATTTCAGACATTACTTTTTTGGTTTAAATTTTGATTTTCTAAAGATTTCTTCAGATTCAGTTTGCATGATGGTCATGATATCTTTGCCTGTAGTTTCAGCATAAGCTCTTACAATTTGCCAGCCCATATATTGTCCTAAACGTCCTGGAGACTCATTGTCTAATTCTAAATAAAATTTAGAGAAAGGAGCGTCAGCAATAAAGCGATTGGGTAATTTAGGGTCTGTATTGTACAATAATTCTTTTTCAATAAAATAGCTCCATATTGGACTTTCATTGGCTTCGGCCCATTTTATTTGAGCTTCAGTATAACCTATTTTTTCAGCATCTGTTTTAAATGGAATCATAACATCTTTAAAGTACAGCAGCTTTCCAAAGTATATCATTTCATCTAATAAGGTTTTTCTATTGGTCTGAAATATATATTTTTCGGCATAACCATTAGCTACATCAACTGTAATTAGGTCCTTACGTAAATTAGCAGCAATATACATTGAGATGTTTTGGTAAAATTCGTGTTCTGCACCTAAATAGTTGTCTAAAGCAATAAGTACTAAAGAATCATTAACTATAATTTTATCTCTATAAGCTACATCATTGGTTAAGGTAATTACACGAGGAGATGTAAAGGTTTTGTCGTAATATTTTAAATGTTGAAATAACTGTTTTAATTCTTGTTTAGAAGATTTAAAGTCAGGAAAAGTTTTTTGTACTTCGGATAATAGCTCACGTTGTAAAGTATCGTTCATTTTATGAACCAATATAGAGTCTGGTATATGTTTAGAAAAGAAAAAAGGATATGCCTTTTTTAGCTTTGGTAAATCCTTAGGTGTAGCTTCAAAAAAAGCTTTGTCAAAACGCTCTACAGTAAAATCTGTTTTAATATTAGCAATTTCTTTTTCAATCTTAGACTCTTCATTACAAGACGTAAGTGTCAGTAAGAGTATACATATAAGGTAGAATTTAATTTGCATTTGATAAAATGTTTTTAATACTAACACGATTGCGTTATTTTTGTTGTGCAAAGGTACACTTCTTTGTTTTAAAAATTCAAAAATTATGCAAACTGAAAAAGTTATAAATCACATTGTAGATTGGTTAAAAGACTATGCTGCAAAAGCAGGAGTTAAAGGTTTTGTTATTGGTATTTCAGGTGGAATAGATTCTGCCGTAACTTCAACGCTCTGTGCAAAAACAGGTTTGGAACTTTTGTGTTTAGAAATGCCTATTCATCAAGCGCCAAGTCACGTTACTAGAGCGCAAGAGCATATTGCGCAATTAAAAAAACGCTTTCCTAATGTAAAAGATAAGGTGGTAGATTTAACTCCCGTTTTCGAAGAATTTAAAACAGAAGTAAGTTTAGAAGGAAAGCAATCTACAGTAGATATGGCTTTGGCTAATACAAGAGCACGTTTGCGTATGACAACCCTATATTATCATGCTGGTTTGTATGGCTTGTTGGTTGCTGGTACAGGAAATAAAGTAGAAGACTTTGGAGTTGGTTTTTATACCAAGTATGGAGATGGTGGAGTAGATTTAAGTCCAATTGCAGATTTGTTAAAATCTGAAGTTTATGAAATAGGACGTTTTTTAGACGTGCCAGCTTCTATTATAAAAGCGGCTCCTAGTGATGGCTTATTTGGAGATGCCCGTAGCGATGAAGATCAAATAGGAGCTTCTTATCCCGAGCTAGAATGGGCTATGGAAATGAAAGCCAATGGGAAAACTGTTGCCGACTTTGAAGGTAGAAACCGTGAAGTATTTGAAATTTTTAATAAATACAATAGCTCAAATAAACATAAAATGGTTGCGATACCAGTTTGTGAAATTCCTAAAATTTTAAGGTAAAAACTGTAGTTTGTCGAATAAATTCTTAAAATTCTTTAATTTTTGGTTATTTTTGTGTAACAAATCTACACATAACCATTTAGCCTAGCCGTTGTTATAAATAATTAACACCTAACAAAAAAAAAGTCGATTATCATGATAAATATTTTGATTGTTGATAGTCATCCTATCATTAGAACTGGATTAGAACTATTTTTAAACAGTAAGCCAGATTTAAAAGTTATAGGTAGTTTAGGTAGTGGTATTGAAATCTTTGAATTTGTACGTCGCCATAAGGTTGATATTATTATATCTGAAGTCGACTTGCCAGAACTCAATGGTATTACAGCACTTAGAGCGATTAAAAAAGAAAACAAGTCTGTAAATGTTTTAATGTTTAGTCATCAGCCTGAAGAAATCTATGCTATAAGTACGCTTAAAGCAGGAGCATCAGGATACTTAAGTAAAACGGCTAATGTTCAAGATATAGAAACTGCAATCCGAAAAATTAGCGCAGGAGAAACCTCTCTCAGTGAAAAAATGGACAAGCATTTGCGTTATGAGGATACCAGAAAAAGCAGAAGCCGTATGTTTAAAAAACTTTCAACTAGAGAAGTTGAAGTCTTAAAACTGCTTTCTATTGGTCGTAAAAACAAAGAAATTGCACAAGAATTAGATATTAACGAAAAAACAGTTAGTACGTACAAAGCGCGACTTTTCAAAAAGCTTAACGTGACTAATATTGTAGATTTAATTCATCAAGCTAAGCACCACAACTTAACATAGAAGCTTGTTTTTGCTGTTATCCTAATACTTTTCCTAATTTTCTAGATAATAACCTTTTAAGACTAACGTAGTCTTTTACATCTTCCATAATAGCACGTAGGTCTGCATTTTTATTTAAGGTCTCATTTTTATATTCGGCCACTTTTTGGTCAATTAAATGACAACGTAAACTTAAAATGGTTTGGCTTACCAATTGAGGAACAGAATCTGTCTTTTCTTTTGGAACAATTTGATTGCGTTCCCAATCGTGTAAATTATAGCGCTCATCTTCCATTAAAATACTTGTTACCGTACTTGCAGATTCTTGGTCTAGCTGATTGATGAAATTTTTGGTAGAAAAATTTTCGTCTTGATTCAACCGGTCAATAATAGCGTAGTAGAGGGCTTTAAATTGTGTATTAGAAAACTGCATTTCATCTTCCTGAAGATCTAAATATATTTTTTCAAATACACGTGCTTCATGTTTGGTAGGTTCTAATACCAACTCTTTAGAGGCTTCGTCTTCCTTTAAAATTAAATCTTCAAATTGTTCTGTACGATCTCCATAAAGCATTAATATTTCTATGATTTTTCGTTCTAATTCAAACTGAACATCTACTTTTTGTTTAGGTTGAGGTTCGTTTTTTACAACTTGAAATGCTTTTTGGTCTTGTTTGTATGTTTTATTAGCCTCTTGATTTTCTTTTTTATTGATTTGCGCTAAGGTACTAAATAGCACATTCTCACTAATATCCATAATGCGTGCACATTCTTGAATATAGATTTCGCGTTTAATCTGATCTGGAATTTTAGCAATACTATTTACAATATCACGAATGGTTTCCGCTTTTTTAATCGGGTCATTATTAGCTTCTTTAACTAATAGTGATGCTTTAAACTGAATAAAATCTTTGGCATTCGCTTCAAGATAAGCCGTAAGTTCTTCTAAGGTGTTTGATTTTGAAAAACTATCTGGATCTTCACCATCAGGAAACGTACAAACTTTAACATTAACTCCTTGTTCTAGAATTAAATCTATACCGCGAATAGATGCTCTAATTCCAGCGGCATCACCATCAAAAAGCACTGTAATGTTATTAGTAAGTCTGTTAATTAAACGAACTTGGTCTGCAGATAAAGCCGTTCCTGAAGAAGAGACTACATTCGTAATTCCGGTTTGGTGAAACTGAATCACATCTGTATAGCCTTCAACTAAATAGCAATTGTCTTCTTTGGCAATACTTTGCTTAGCGTGAAACAAACCATACAACACTTTACTTTTATGGTAAATTTCGCTTTCAGGCGAGTTTAAATATTTAGCTGCTTTTTTATCGTTAACTAAAATTCGTCCACCAAAGCCAAGAATACGTCCACTCATACTATGAATAGGAAACATAACTCTGCCTTTAAATCTATCAAAGCGTTTTTCTCCTTTAACAATCGTTAAGCCTGTTTGTTCAAGGAAATTGATGTTATAGCCTTTTCCTAAGGCATCGTCTGTAAAGGCTTGCCATTCGTCTAAAGAATAACCTAACTGAAACTTTTTAATGGTGTCTTCTGTAAAACCACGCTCTTTAAAGTAGCTTAAGCCAATAGCCTTGCCTTGGTTGGTGTTATGTAGTACTTTTTGAAAATACGTGTTTGCGTATTCGCTAACCAAATACAAACTTTCTCTAGTATCAGCTTGTGCCTTTTCTGCGTCTGTTTGTTCGGTTTCTTCTATTTCAATATTATATTTTTTGGCGAGATATTTTATAGCTTCAGGATAGGTAAAATGCTCGTGTTCCATTAAAAAGGTAACAGCATTTCCGCCTTTTCCACTAGAGAAATCTTTCCAAATTTGCTTTACGGGCGAAACCATAAAGCTCGGAGAACGTTCTTCACTAAAAGGACTAAGGCCTTTAAAATTACTACCTGATTTTTTAAGTTGTACAAAATCACCAATAACCTCTTCTACGCGAGCGGTTTCAAATACTTGTGCTATAGAATTTTGTGAAATCATTTGTTCTGTGTTCCTGTAAAAGTAGGAGTTTTATTAATGTTTTATGCGTTTTGTGGATTTCTGTCAATACAGAAATAATAAGTTTGTAAATTTAAGATAAAAACAATTTGTATTAAAAATTAATGCGCTAAAGTAATCGTATGATCTAAAATAAAACGCCAAATTTTGGTTTAACTGTTAGACTAAAAACAGTTGGTTATAGGAATTGGATTTTATAAATCATAGCTGGTATATTTAAAGTGGCTAAGTATTGGTAAGCTTAAAATTAAGCACAAAAAAAACCTATCTAAAAGATAGGTCTTATGCTTAAAAAGATTGTAAGGTATATAATTATATAACTTTTACATTTACTGCGTTTAATCCCTTTTTTCCTTCTGCTAAATCGAATTCTACATTATCGCCTTCTCTAATCTCATCGACTAAACCAGAAATATGTACAAAATGCTCTTTGTTGTTTCCTTCTTCTGTTATGAATCCAAAACCTTTAGAGTCATTAAAAAATTTTACTGTACCAGTACTCATATTAAAATATATTAAATTAAGATGCAAATATAGTTTAAATAGTTGGTAATCAATTATTTTGAGTCTTTTATTTTTAAAAAAAGATAAGTGTCTAAAGATTAGTCTTTAGAGATTCTAAAAAGCTTATAAATTAGATGTTATATTCCGAAAGTGGTTTTGTAAATTTTTCTGGATTTTCAGCCAAATGATAACGAGGGTCATCAATAGCTTCAACAATGACATCTTTAAATTTAGGACTGGCTTTATAAAGCAATATTTTACAATCCTCGCTCAGGTGTTTTAGTTTTATGGTTTTGCCTGCAGCCTGATATTTTTCAACCAATGTATAAATAGCTTCAATAGCCGAATGATCCGAAATTCGAGCTTCTACAAAGTCAATTTCTACAATGTTAGGATCGTTTTTGATATCAAATTTTTCGTTAAATGAGGTAATACTTCCAAAGAATAATGGGCCCCAAATTTCATAAGTTTTTGTACCGTCTTCTTTAAAACGTTTACGAGCTCTAATTCTTTTGGCATTTTCCCATGCAAACGATAAGGCCGAAATAATAACCCCTACAAATACAGCAATGGCTAAATCAAAAATTACAGTTACTACAGAAACAATAATTAGTACTACAGCATCAGATACAGGAATTTTTTTCATGATTCGGAAACTAGACCAAGCAAAAGTTTCAATAACCATCATAAACATAACACCTACTAAAGCTGCAATTGGTACTTGTTCTATATACTTATCTGCAAAAAGGATAAATGTAAGTAGCGTTATTGCCATCATTACACCAGACAAACGTCCTCTACCTCCAGCATTAATGTTTATAACTGTTTGGCCAATCATACCACAACCACCAGTACCACCAAATATACCACTTAGCATGTTTCCTGCTCCTTGAGCAACACATTCTCTGTTACCATTTCCTCTAGAATCGGTTAGTTCGTCTACAAGATTCATCGTCATGAGTGTTTCTATTAATCCAACAGAAGCCGCTAAAAAGGCATAAGGAGCTATAAACTTTAAGGTGTCTAAGTTAAAGGGTAGATGACTCCAAAGGTCAAAGAGGTTGAGTTTACTAGATAATTCATCAAATCCATTGAGACCAGCTCCTCCACCATCTCTAATAAAGTCTCCAACATTTATAGAATGCAGTCCACTAAAAATAGAAATTAAAGTAACAATAAGAATTGCTGTTAATGCCGCAGGTAATTTTTTTGTGAGTTTAAATTTAGGTAAGCCCCAAATTAGAAGCATAGTTAATAGTACAAGGCCTATCATAATATATAGCTTTTGACCTTGTAAAGTAGATTTAACAACGCCCTTATCTTTTATAGAATAGAAGCCGTTGTTTTTAATATTAAAGACCACTCTTTTTGTTTTAACATCAAAAACCTGATCGTTTGATGCTATAAAAACAGTTTCGCCTGTATTTATGTTGATTATATTTTCGCCTTCTATAGAAAATAATTCAGTGTCAGAAATTAAATCTCTTACCTTGTTATCACTAACATTATAAACCAATTCTTTTGATACGGTTTTACGCATGTTTTGTCCAAAAACATCTTTTTTGTTTTCTTTAAACATTCCCAATTGTGCAATAAAAATAACAATGGCTAAACCGTTAACAAATCCCATCATTACAGGGTGTGGAATTAGGCGTACAAACTTTCCGAGCTTAAAAACACCGGCTATAATTTGAATAATTCCCATTAACACGACGGCTGCTAATAGATAAAAATAGCCCATGTTTTCCACCGGAGTATCAAATAAAAGACCTTTGGCATGTCCTTCTTGGATCATGTAAACAAAAATAACAGCCACAGCACCTGCAGCTCCTGAAATTAAACCAGGTCTACCTCCAAAAAGTGCCGAAATAATACCAATTATAAAAGCACCAAAAAGTGCAACAATAGGGCTTATCTGTGCCACAAAAGCAAAAGCGACGACCTCAGGAATCATAGCCAATGAAACGGTTATACCTGCAAGGATGTCATTTTTAGGGTTTTGAGTAATTTTTTTAATGATGTTTCTACCTAGCTTCATAGTTCCTTAAATTAAAAGGCGGCAAAGATAGACTTTTTGAATTTAACAAAAAAAGCATCGGTTTCCCGATGCTTTTTTTTAATAGGTGTGATGCTTATTTTTTTTCTGGTGGAAACTGCGCTAACATTTGAGAGACAAATTCATTAATGCGTGCTTCTTTCTTTTCTACACTTCTAGTTTCAAGATTTCCTGTTCCAGAACCTTGCCAAATTAATTCTTTCTTATTCGCATCTATAAGGTCAATGTATAAAACACCTTCTGTTGTAGTAGATACTTGGTTGTTGTTCCAGCCAGATCTCCAGCCCCAACCGCCATAACCTCCCCAGCCCCAAGCACCACTGCCCCAAGCATTGTTGTAGATATCTACACGTTGGTTAGATTTGGTAAATATGCTAACCAGCATATCTGGGTTTTCAGACTTGGTATAGCCTTTTGCCATTAATTCAGACTCAATAGCTCTAAGAATTCGCCTTTTATCAAGATCGTTAATTTCGGCTTTGTCAATTCCGGGTTTAAAAAATGCGAAAGTCTTGTAATTTTCAAAATTGGCTTCTCTGTCATAATCTGTTGCCACTCTTACCGAGCTACAAGATGATAAGACTATAAGTAAAAGAAACATTGGAGTAAGTTTGAGTAGTTTTTTCATAACAGCTTTGTTTTTTTATTACACTTCATTTAATAAATCATCATCTACGAAATTTGGTAAGGTTACTTTTAAGTTTGGTTCCGTTTCCATGGCGCGTTGTATTGCAAATACAGCCCCTTCGTTTCTTGCCCAACTGCGTCTAGAGATACCATTATTAACGTCCCAAAACAGCATTTGTTTTAATCGTTTTGATGCTTCTATACTACCATCAAGAACCATACCAAAACCACCGTTTATAACTTCGCCCCAGCCAACGCCTCCACCATTGTGAATGCTTACCCAAGTGGCTCCTCTAAAACTATCTCCAATAACATTCTGAATGGCCATATCTGCTGTAAAGCGTGAGCCATCGTAAATATTACTAGTTTCCCTGTATGGAGAATCTGTTCCCGAGACATCGTGATGGTCTCTTCCTAAAACAACAGTACCAATGTCTCCATTTTTTATGGCTTGGTTAAATGCTTCGGCTATTTTCATACGACCTTCGGCATCTGCATATAAAATTCGGGCTTGTGAGCCTACAACCAATTTGTTTTCTTGTGCTCCTTTTATCCATTGAATGTTATCAGCCATTTGTTGCTGAATTTCCTCAGGTGAATTCTTTTTAATGTCTTCTAAAACACGACAAGCAATAGCATCTGTTTTAGCTAAATCTTCTGCTTTTCCAGAAGCACATACCCATCTAAAAGGACCAAAACCATAGTCAAAACACATAGGCCCCATAATATCTTGAACGTAGCTTGGGTACTTAAAATCGATACCATTATCTGCCATAACATTAGCTCCAGCACGAGAAGCTTCTAGTAAAAAGGCATTGCCATAATCAAAGAAATAGGTGCCTTTTGCGGTGTGTTTATTAATAGCATCTGCATGGCGACGTAAGGTGTCTTGAACTTTTTCTTTAAATAATTCGGGTTGGTTCGCCATCATTTCGTTAGCGTCTTCAAAAGAAACATCTACAGGATAGTAGCCACCAGCCCACGGATTGTGTAATGAGGTTTGATCACTTCCTAAGTCGATATGAATATTGGCTTCATCAAATTTTTCCCAAACATCTACCACGTTGCCTAAATACGCTATAGAAATGGTTTCTTTGTCTGCTTTGGCTTTATTAACACGATGAACAAGCGCATCTAAATCGGTAATTTTTTCGTCTATCCAACCTTGGTCTAATCGTACTTGTGTAATTTTTGGGTTCACTTCGGCACAAACCGTAATGCAACCTGCAATATTACCAGCTTTGGGTTGTGCTCCAGACATGCCTCCAAGTCCTGAGGTTACAAAAAGGTTACCTTTAGGTTCTTTTTTTATTTTTCTAAAGCCATTAAGTACCGTAATTGTTGTGCCATGAACAATACCTTGTGGTCCAATATACATATAACTTCCCGCCGTCATTTGTCCGTATTGGGTCACTCCTAAGGCGTTAAATTTTTCCCAGTCGTCGGGTTTAGAATAATTAGGGATCATCATCCCGTTAGTCACTACAACTCTTGGCGCTTCTTTATGTGAAGGAAATAATCCCATAGGATGACCAGAATACATCACTAGAGTTTGTTCATCATTCATCTCAGCCAAATACTTCATGGTTAATCTGTATTGCGCCCAGTTTGAAAACACTCCGCCATTACCACCATAGGTAATTAATTCGTGCGGATGCTGTGCTACAGCATGATCCAAATTGTTCTGAATCATAAGCATAATCGCTGCGGCCTGTGTTGATTTTGCAGGATATTCAGCTATTGGTCTGGCGTACATTTTGTAGTCTGGCCTTAAGCGATACATATAAATACGACCGTAAGTGTCTAATTCGTTTTTAAACTCAGGCAATAAGGTCTTATGGTCCTTTTTATCAAAGTAGCGTAAGGCATTTTTTAAAGCCAATTTTTCTTCGGCTTTAGATAATATAGCTTTGCGTTTTGGAGCATGATTAATAGCGGCATCAAAAGGTTTTGGTGCTGGTAAAGGGTTAGGAATGCCTTCTAGTATTTGGTCTTTAAATGATAATGTGGTTGTATGCATTACTTTTTTTTTAACGTATTTTTTTCTTTTTTAAGCGGAGACGATGTATTAAATCCATACGGACAATGTCTGCAACCGCTCTCACAACAATAACCGCGTTTTAAATGGTATTGCTCGGTAAAACAACGGTAGCCTTCTGGTGTAAGGTAGTAGTCTCCGTCTTCAATGGGAACGTATTTTTTCATATCTTAACAAAGATAATGTAATTTGGATTGATTTTTGAAACGAATAAACCATGATATTGATTTCAAAATATATAGTGCCTAAAGGCTATCTTGGAATGACCATATTTCCTTTTATGATTTTAAAGACAAAAACTTTAAAAGGCGATGCTGTACTCATTAATCATGAAAAAATTCACCTTAAACAACAGTTAGAATTACTTATTCTTCCGTTTTTTATATTGTATGTTTTTGAATTTTTATGGCGATTAATTCAGTATAAAAACTGGGATGTGGCTTATAGAAATATCTCTTTTGAACGTGAAGCTTATGCCAAAGAAAAAGACCTTGAATATTTAAAAACAAGGCCTTCTTATAATGTTATAAAGTATTTTAAAAAATAATTTTAGCAATACTTTGTTCGCCGTTAGTTAATTTCACTTTTAAGAATAACGTTGAATTAGTAGGCTGAAGCGCATTAATAGTAAACTGCGTTTGGTTAATTGCTGTGTTTTTAAAAAGCGTTCTGCCTAACATATCGTAAACTTCAATAGACTGCATGGTTTCGTTTGCAGCGTTTACAACAATATTGGTATTATCTTTATAAACTTTAACATCATTTACACTTTCAAAATCATCTACACTTAAGTTGTTAGCTCGGTATGTTAAAACCAATCTATCGTTTATAATACCAGTTTCGCTTGTAAATGTATAAGGCGCGTTGCTAATATTATGCGTAATTCCTGTTAAAAGGTCTTTAATATAAATGTCTTGATCTGTATCTAAAAATAAACCGTCAACGGTATTGATAGCTATGGTTTGAATACCTGCTTCTGTAATATTAAGCCCCAAAGGCACTGTGTCTGTATCTACAAACGGTGTTTGGCGACCTTGAATAAGATAGGCGTCTTCTTCAATCATAGAATAGAAATTTAAGCCTTCGCCTCTAGTGGTTTTGGCATCATACATACGGTCTCTATCATTTGTAGCTCCATTAGCATAACCAATTAATGTGGTATTGGTGCTACCAGATGGACTAATATAATCTAACCAAATTCTATGTTTAGTTGCTAGGTCTTCTTCTGCGGCATCGGTATCTGTATCTGCACTTCTATAAAATTGGTCGTTTCTGTAAGAAGCAGTGTGTCTCATATAATTTTCAAACGTTACACTTTCGGTAGTAGTGCCAGTATCATTCATTAGCACAAAGAAGCCTTGCCCTGCACCAATAAACTTGTGGTCAATGACTACTGGACTTGAAACACCAACAGAATTAATAGCGATATAATCAGCGGTGTTGTAATTATACGTAAAATCATCATAAAATGAATCTGTATTTCCTACGCCAATATCTGTACCGTGCGTCCAGAGGTAAACGTTACCATCGATAGTACTATTACCTGTTAAGAAATCTTCAATACTCAAGGCCGAAGGATACGGATTTCCTATTAGATTCCAATTGTCATCATCAGCAGTAATAGTAAGGATGTCATTTGAGTAGGGGTTATAGGTGTAACCTACTCCTTGATATGTTCCTCTTGTAATAGGTTGAATTATAGTCCCATTATTAGGCGTACCAGAAAATGTTGCAGTAAACGGCGCATCTGTAGATCCATGACCTACAGGGCCTTTTACAATATAACCTTTTCCTACATCCATAGCACCAGTATTATAGCTTTGCCATTCTCCAAATAGCATAGGGATGACAGGTGGTGGTGTGTTTCCTTGGTTCACTGTAGGAAGCCACTCATAGTTATAATCGGTTGTACCTGGAGATACATTTTGAATAAGGAAATTGTCAACTGGCGATGACCAATACACATAATCGTCCTCGCTTATAGTTGCTGTACGTTGCATATTAAATGTACCATTAACCGTATTGGCTGCATCCGTATCTTGAAATAGACTCGCACTATCTAACATGGTATATGTTCCGCCTGCTTTAACGTTTATAGCATCTGTAATGGTTAATATAGAATTGGGTTGTTGTGTAAGTGTGGCTCCATTCTCAATAATTAATCCGAAACCTTCACCCGCTGTTATGCCATCTATAATAGGACTGAATCCTGCAGCCGTAATAGTTACACAATCCGAATATGTTGGCACACCACTTGGCGACCAGTTTCCTGGAGTGTTCCAATTAGAATCTATAGCTCCAGTCCAAGCTTTACCAACATTAAAATCGGCACGAGTTCTTACGTCAGGAGACGATGAGCATGCCGCCCAATAAGAATATACACCAGGTGTGGTTCCTGTTATTTCTCCTTCGGCAACAGGGTCAAAATCTGTACCTGTAAAAATAGGTGTACCACCACTTGCGCTAGTGTACCATTCTATATCACCAGCTAATGCATTTGGATCTAATACGGAGCCGGTACCAGAACTAGAAATATCCCAATGGAATGCCCCATCAACTTGTGGAGTCCAACCACTAGTTGTAGTAACTAAAGTATAAGTGATACCAGGAACAAGGTCTGCTGTTATCTCAGCTGCCCATAAAGCAGGACCAGAATCATCATCTCCTGCAACATAAGTGCCACCACCACTACAATTACCAGGTGTAAAACCACCGTGAACGATATAACCCATAGAGTCAAAATCTGTTAAATCGCCGTCTATGGTGAATACATAGGTGTCTGCCTCATCTACCTCAAATTCAAAGGTGCTATAGGCTTGTTGACTATAAGACGTATTAAATAAACAGAGCTCCGCACTTGTTATACCCCAATCTAAAACATTAGCAAACGGTGACGAAGGTGATGTAGAACCAATAATGGAGGAAATAATAGATCCACTTACACAAGCCGCATCTGCGGTTAATACATCTGAAGGATCTCCAGGACAAATAGACACATTGGTTGTTGTTGGCGGATTAACAAGCGTATCAAAGGTTGCAGAACCTTGCCATTCGCCTTCTTCTCCCCAAGCCGTACCACAAACCGATCGTACCCAAATATAATAGGTGGTATCTGCAGACAAGCCTGTTAGGTTTACTGAAGTTGTAGCCGAAGTTCCTGTTGGTGTTTGGTTGTATATAATAGGATTTGGATTTTCAGTAACAAAATACTCATAACCATTAGCCGGAGCCAGAGATGCGGGATCCCAAGTTACCGTTGCTGTGGTATAATCTATAGCACTAATGGCAATGTTTGAAGGATTATCTAAACAGTTAATGTCTGAGATAATAAGGCTGTAATCTTTAGACTCTCCATATTGGATATAGCCACATGGTGCTGGGTCGGCATTATTGAAATCGGATCTAATACGCATGGTATAGGTGCCAGGCGGAATAGTAGAAGGAATTTGAAAACCAGAAACAAAACTTGGGGTTAAAATTCCTGTGGCAAACACTTTTTCGTTGGGTGCACTTAAAAAATCGCCATCGCCATCCCAATCTACCCAAATATTAAAGCCATTGGTGCCTCCGCTACCAAAAATAACGGTAAAATCGACTTTGCCACCAGGAAATTGTTCTACAAAATCTGTGGCAGAATTATCTTCGTAACCTGGTGCTACCCATGCTGGATTTATATCTGTAATATTAAATGGACTTCCTAGTACAGCGGTTGTGAAATTTTGAATCCAATGTGATGTCGATGAACCTGATGGCACACAGTTGGTAACCAAACTAATATTGTCTATAGCTGCAGGTGCTGCAGTAGGAGCACTACCATCATTAGTCCATTCAAAAAGCAAACGGTAGGTGCCGTTATCTGCATAGCTACTAGGAATGGTAATGGTTTCGCTGGTCCAACTTGTAGATCCTGTATAAGTCCCTAAAAGGATGTTAGTTGCTGAAGGGATTATACCTGTAGGAGCATTTCCTACGGCTGTAGGGACTATCCATACCTTTAAAAGGGTACCGCCTTCTTCTTTCCAATCAAAACTTAGGCTTATGTGGCTTTCTGAAGCATCAAAAGTCACGTCTCTATGAAAATTAGGTTTAATAAAATCTTGAGCACCACTATAAGCATAAGGAGGTGGAGTCCCTGCGCCGTTTGTAATATAAGCGGCTCTGTTTCCTGTATAGCCTGAGACTCCTGTATCTGTTGTCCAAATATTAAAACCGGGGAATCCAATATTATCCCAGCCATTAGCTGTAAAATCAGCTCCAGATTCAAAACCACCTTCGACGTTAGGGTCTATAAGTACGGTTTGTGCGCTTATTACACCATAAGTAGTTAATGCAATAGCAAAAAGTAATTTTTTAAGCATGTATTCTATGTTTTAATGTAGGGTTAAAATAAGGTGGTCTATGCTAAGACCTCCTTTGTTTTTTCAACTTGGGTTTCAAAAACTATTTATACATATTAAGCAGGTAAAAAACAGATGTATATTATATTATAAACACCGTAGTGTTACCTTACTGTTAAGGAGTTAAATTAAAGCTATTCTATGTTTTAGGAGGTATATTTCAATATATTATCGATAAAACCTAAAAATTAGCGGATGAAAGTGAGGTTTTTGTAGTGTTTAATTGTGAATAGCTTTGGTTTTTTGTGAAAACGTAGTTTTTTATAAAAAAAATATAGTCGTTTAAGCACTAATTATTAGGGTTGAAGGCCTTTTGGGACGGCTTTAATTTAGGCTTAAAAATGCCCTAAAAAAAGCATGAAAAAGCCGTGAAAAAAACACTTAAAAAAAAGCCGTGAAAAACGGCTCTAAAAAAGGGTATAAAAACAGAAAGATCTTAACGGTTGTAATGTTAAGATCTCGGTCTGTTTGTAATGGTATTTTAAGGTTTAGATGATAAGCTTTTTAGATGCTGTTGTGCCATTGGCAAGCGACACAGTTACAATATAGGTCCCACGACTTAAGTTTTGAGTAGGGTAGCTGTAATCTGCTGCTGTGATATTAAGCTTTTTATGTATTAAGCGGCCTGTAATATCGTGCAACTCAAAGGTTTTAATTAAACTCTTAGTCGCCGTGGCTACAATCGTATTAGCTAAGGTTCTAATATCTAAATTGGCATTGGCATCTAGGTCTGTAACACTTAGGCTGTCATCGGTATTAAATCTTAAGACAAAACGGTCTTCAAAAGTGCCTAAATCTGTAGTAAAACTATACGGACTTGTTTTTAAATCGTGTATAATGTCTAGCACTTTGTCTTCAAGATAAATGTCTTGTTCTGTGGTTTCAAATAGACCATCAACCGTATTAAGTGCAATGGTATATTGTCCTTGTGTAGGAGTTTGAAATCCTAAAGGAATGGTGTCTGTCTCTTCAAAAGGTAAGGCTTTACCATGAATAGCCAGTTTATTCGTTTTTTCAGGCGTATTGAGTGTAGAATAAAACTGATAGTTAGAATCGTTTAGTAAATGGCCATCATATAATCTATCTATAGCATCTGTGGCACCCGCGGCATAACCTACTAATAGTGATAAAGCGGAATTATTGCTGTCAATTAAATCTAACCAAATACGATGTTTTTGGTTTGTATTGCTGGTGTTGTCTGCGTTTAGATTGGCACTTCTATAGAAGCCATCGTTAGCATAAGTTCCTCTCATGGTATTGTTAAACACTACAGGACTTGGTCTTGGTGAAGAATTAAGAAGTTGCACAAAGAAACCTTGACCTGCGGCAATATAACCGTTAAAACCAGGAGGTGTAGAGCCTAAGCTGTTGGCACTTAAATAATCGTTTTCTGAGTAATTATATAGAAAACCTGTATAAAACGGATCGCCTACAAAAGTACTTGGAGGAGCGGTGTGTCTCCAAAAATAGAGTGTACCATCTATATAAGGGTTTGCGGTTGTAAAATCGTTTAAAGAAATAGCAGAAGGGTATGGGTTTCCTATTAAATTCCAGTTATCATCTTCGGCTGTAGCGGTATTTCCGTTACCTTGGTAAGGTAGGCCGTTGTAGGTACCTCTAGTGATGTAATGTGTAATTTGTCCGTTGTTTAATTTGCCTTCAAATTGAGCTGTATTGGCAATAGCAGTCCCTTCTAAATCTCTAATGGCATAGCCTTTTCCTAAGGTCATATTGCCCGAAGCGTAGCTCCATTCGCCATGTTTTCCAGGACTGCCGTTATCTACGGTTGGAAGCCATTCAAAAATACCATAATTAGGTGTGCTTGGCGACACATCTCCTACATCAAAAGCTTCTACAGGAGTAGACCAATAGACATAATCAAAATTGGTTAATCCGTTAACTTCGCGTTGCACTTTGGCAGTACCTACATTTTGGTTGGTAGCCACATCTGTAATTTGTATAAGGCTGGCGCTGTCTTTTAGTTCGTAATCGGCATTAGTATCTATGGTAATTTTATCTTCAATAGTTAAAGACGAATTAGGTTGTTGTATTAGTGTGGCACCATCTTCAATTTCCATATTAAAACCGGTTCCATCTACCACACCAGTAATAACAGGGTCGTTTGCGGTAACAGGAATTACAATACAGTCTGTAATCACAGGTACACCAGCAGGAGTCCAGTTGTTAGGGTTGTTCCAATCTGAGCTTTCAGAGCCGTCCCAAACTTTATCTCCTGTTAAGGTAATTGTAGCTGTATCAATTTCTACGATTGAAGAACCAGAACAAAGGTCGTAAGTTACTTCAGAGTAGTAGGTTGTGGTTTCTGTTGGAGTTACGGTAATAATACCATCGTTATCTGGGTCATCAATTTCATTGGCAGGTGAGATAGCATCTTTGTACCATTTAAGCGTTGTAATAGAAGGACCAGCAGGTACAAATCTCCAAGCTTCGTCAAAGGCTACCCAATTAGCATCTCTTGCATTTCTGTTTGGTGCTACTACAGCAGTAGTGCCGTTGGCTTGTAGTCCAATAGTGGCGTTACCATCGTTCCATGCATTTAGCGTTCTTTTTTCTTTAACATAGACTTCAATAATGTTAGTATCTTCATAGAATACAATCATTCCTGTATATAATAAAGAGTTATCATCGTACATTGGTACATCGCTCCAGGCAGCAACTAAAGCTCTACATCCTGTATCTAGAGTAATTAATTGGTAGCCTATTTCGCCGCCTACACTCGGATCTACATCGTGATGCACTCCATGTATTGAAGGCCCATAATAGTAGCCAGATGCATTTTGGTAAGTAGGTATGTTGTAAATGGTTCTCCAGCCTGTAGGGCCACTAGCTAAGCTACTATCAAAAGAGATAACACCGTTAGAGCCAATCACACAAGAGTCGTAAGTATTGCCAAAGAAACAAAAATCGAAAGGTAAATCAATTTCTGGAGACCAAACGTCGTCATCGTTAACACTCACAGGATTTTCTAGACAGCTAAATTGAAACGGAGGAGCATAAGGAATAGATTCTACATTGTAAGTAGAGGTATCTCCTAAGTCTAGGTAAGTAGCTTCTAATGTTGTGGTGTTGTTTCCTACCGAGCAATTAATAGGGTCTGGATCTGCACCAGATAATCCTAGTCCACCTGCATTTACAGAAGGACAAGCCAAGGATGTTGTGCCAAGGCCATCAGAAGGAGTACAGGTTACAATGTCTAATACGGTTAGTGTATAGTCTTCGGCTTCTCCTATAAAACTGCTAGAACACCAACTTGGGTTGCCGGTATTCCAATTTATAACAATTCTCATTTGGTAGTCGCCAGGAGTTGTGCTTTCAGGAATGGTAAAACTGCTATTTATAGGATCGTAGTACCCATTATTAAAAACGGTTTCTCCGGCATCGTTAAAATCTCCATCATTGTTAAAATCGACCCATATACCAACTCCAAAACCATCATACTGCCATGAGCCATCTGTAAAGTTACCATAAAAATTGACTGTAGCGCCACGATATTGACTAACAGATAAGTTGGTGAAATTTCCGTAACCGTTTGTAGAATACCCAGAATTATTGTTGGTAATATTAGTTACACCTCCTGAGGTTGAAAAATCATCGATATAATACGATGAATTTGTGCCGTTAGGAATACAATAGTTTAAAGTGGTTTCATTACCGTTAAGAGGCGAGCTGTTTAAATAATTTGGGCCACCTGAACATAATGAATTATACGAAAACACATAAACATAGTATGTGGTGTTATTGTTTAATCCTGTTAGTGTAAAAGTGGTGTTTGTATTATCGCTTACAACCGTATGGTCGCCATAGGTTGCGCCTACAGTATAAGTAGAGCCGTCTGCTACAGGAGGAGTTACTCCTGTGGTGTTATAAACCACCAAATAGCCATCTGGCGAACTTGTTGCAGGAGTAAAGCTAAAGTCCATAGAGGTATCTAAAACATTGCTAAATGTAAGGTTAGTAGGTTGGTTAGTAGGTTGTGTACATGGTGTAGAATTTACGCCTGTGATGGTAACGTCGTCGAAAAAGTTATAATGACCATTGTATATTCCAGTTCCTGTAAATCTAAACCTTGAATTTGAATTAAATGTATACGAAGCGTTTGTGATGGTTGCTGAAAGGTTATGAGCATTTGACGTACCTTGATTGAAAAAATCAGTGCCTAATTCAAATGTTTGTATTGTTGTCCAGTTAGAGCCGTTATAGTATTGTATTCTAAACCCTTTATTATTTCCTAAATTGGAAGATTTGTGACAGAAAGAAATTGTAACACTAGAATATCCTGTTAAATCGAGTTGTGGGGAGGTCATTCGGTTTCTGCTCGTGTCATCATCTTTTGAATATATAGACCTATTTCCGTCACAAGACCAGGTACCACTGTACCATAATCCAGAATCATTACCATTACTTGTCCAACCTTGAAAGCCCGATTCAAAATCGTAAGTTACGGGTAATTGGGCCGTAGCAGAATGACTTGTTAAAAGAACTATTGCAAAAAAGACAACGCTTAATGTTTTGCAATTACTTATTCTAAAATTGATAAGTAATTGAGATAACGGAGAACGAAAATTATTGTTCATAATTAGTAGGTTTTAGCGTTAAGAATACCGTTTAATTGATATTAATAATTAGCTTAATCTAGGGTTAAATAGGACTAATTGATTTTAAATCCGAGGACAAGTGTAGGAAAAAAAAAGGATAAAAAATAATTTTTTACCGATAAAACGATTAAAAACACCGATTATCTGCATTTTTAATATATTTTCTTACAAATTTGAAAAACACTTAAATTAAAAGGAGTTGCCTATTTTTGTAAAAAAAAGATTTGGAAATTCCGTCTGTTCATCATCAAGATATAAGGTTTAAGAATTTGTTAATAACTATAAAGCGTGAAGATTTAATTCACCCTTTTATTTCGGGCAATAAGTACCGTAAATTGACCTATAATATTGATGAAGCCAAAAGGATAAATGCCACTTCTTTATTAACCTTTGGTGGTGCGTTTTCAAATCATATTGCCGCTGTTGCATATGCGGGAAACATGTATGGGTTTAAAACGGTTGGTGTTATAAGAGGAGAGGAGTTAGCTTTAAAAAGTCCATTAAATCCCACCTTACAATTTGCTAAAACCTGTGGGATGCATTTAGAATTTGTTTCGAGAGCTCACTATAGGCAGAAAAATGATGACGATTTTATTGACGGATTAAAAAGTAGGTTTGGAAACTTCTACCTTTTACCAGAAGGAGGTACTAATGATTTAGCGGTTAAAGGTTGCGAAGACATTTTACAAGCTACAGATAATGTGTACGATTATATTTGTTGTGCGGTAGGTACAGGTGGTACAATTTCGGGACTTATTAATGCGTCAGAATCACATCAGAAAATATTAGGTTTTCCTGCGTTAAAAGGTGATTTTTTACAACAAGATATTCGTAAATTTGCAAATCAAGACAATTGGGAACTGATAACAGCGTATCATTTTGGTGGTTATGGTAAAATAAAGCCCGAATTAATTGCGTTTATAAATCAATTTAAGAAGGCTTATCATATTCCGTTAGATCCTATTTATACAGGTAAAATGCTATTTGGTATATTTGATTTAATTGACCAAGGATTTTTTCAAAAAGAGTCAAAAATATTAGCCATTCATACCGGAGGTTTACAAGGTATAACTGGTATTAATCAAATATTGAAACGAAAAAACCAGCCCCTAATAGAGCTATGAAAATGAAACAAACATATAAAACAATACTAGCAAGCACATGAAGTTTAGATATATAATTGTATTAATTGTAGTGTCTGCAATGAGTTGTGGTCCTAAAAAAGGTATTGTTACAAAACGAAAAAATGATAGTACTAATAAAACGGTTGTTGTTAAAAATGATAAGGTAGAGACCAAAAAGCCAACCGTAACCCCTAATACAACAACCAATAAAGCACCAAGTACTGTAGATGCTTATATTGCTATTTATGCAGCGATTGCTAAAGACAATATGCGACACCATAAAATACCAGCTAGTATTACACTTGCGCAAGGTATTTTAGAATCTGGTGTAGGTAGAGGGCGTTTAGCTGTAGAGGCAAACAATCACTTTGGTATAAAATGCCATGGGTGGAAGGGAGCCAAAATTTACCATGATGATGACCGTTCGCAAGAATGTTTTAGAAAATATACCAAGGCAGAAATGTCTTATGAAGATCATTCTAAATTTTTAACAGGCCGAAGTCGCTATGCGAGTTTGTTTAAATTACGACCAAATGATTATAAAGGTTGGGCAAAAGGATTAAGGGCTGCAGGTTATGCTACAGATAGAAAATATCCTCAAAAACTAATCAGTTTAATAGAACGTTACCAGCTGCATAAGTATGATGATGAGGTGCTTAGTGGTGCAACGACTGCTCAGACCAAACGAAAATCTATAACAATTATTGAAGGTAGGAAGACGTCTGCCATAAAAAAGCATACTGTTACAAAAGGCGATACCTTGTATTCGCTTTCAAGACTTTATAAAACTACTGTTGAGGCTATAAAGTCTCAAAATAAATTAAAATCAAATGACCTAACTATTGGTCAAGAACTTATTATTCCTAATTAAGTTATGTTATATCAAAGAAGTAGCGCTTTGTTTAAAGAAGCGCAAGAGGTGATTCCGGGAGGAGTAAATTCACCCGTTAGAGCTTTTAATGCTGTTGGTGGTACACCAATTTTTGCAAAATCTGCTAAAGGTGCTTATGTTTATGATGAAGATGGCAACCGTTTTATCGATTATATTAATTCTTGGGGACCAATGTTGCTTGGTCATGCATTTCCACCAGTTGTTGATGCTGTTATAGAAAAGACAAAATTGGGAACATCTTTTGGAATGCCTACAGCTATTGAAACAGAAATAGCAGAATTAGCTGTATCTATGGTGCCAAATATTGATAAAATTCGTTTTGTGAATTCTGGTACAGAAGCTTGTATGAGTGCTATAAGATTAGCAAGAGGATTTACCAAAAAAGATAAAATTATAAAGTTTGCGGGGTGTTATCATGGTCATAGTGATTCCTTTTTAATAGCAGCAGGTAGTGGTGCTGTTACTTTTGGAACACCTAATAGTCCTGGAGTAACCCAAGGAACGGCAAAAGATACCTTGTTAGCGCGGTATAATGATCTTGAAAACGTAAAGGAACTTGTTGAAGCTAATACCAATGAAATTGCAGCTATTATAATAGAGCCTGTTGCCGGTAATATGGGGTGTATTCCTCCAGTAGATGGATTTTTAGAAGGTTTAAGACATCTATGCGATGCTCATCATATCTTATTAATTTTTGATGAGGTAATGACTGGTTTTAGATTGGCTAAAGGTGGAGTGCAAGAGCTAAAAGGTATTAAAGCCGATATTGTGTGTTTTGGTAAAGTTGTTGGAGGCGGATTGCCTGTTGGAGCATTTGCGGCACGGAATGAAATTATGAATTACTTAGCGCCATTAGGTTCCGTATACCAGGCAGGTACGCTAAGTGGAAATCCATTAGCTATGGCTGCAGGATTAGCAATGCTTAAAGCTGTTAATGCAGATACAGGCTTGATGAATAGGTTAGAAGAAAAAACGAAATATCTTCATAATGGTATTGCTGATGCTTTAAATAAAAATGGAGTAACACATACTATAAATAGCATTGGCTCTATGATTTCTGTTCACTTTGCAGAAGGAGCTGTGGTAGATTTTGATTCGGCTGCCAAAGGAAATAATGAGACGTTTAAAACGTTCTTCCACGGCATGCTAAATGCGGGCATTTATATTGCACCAAGTGCTTTTGAAACTTGGTTTATTACAGATGCTTTAACCTATGAAGATTTAAATGCAACCATTGCAGCTGTAGAACAAGTTGCTAAAACATTATAATAAAAAGACTGTATCTTATAGTGGCATTTAGCTTATAAGATACAGTCTCTTAAATTTTAATGAGTTTAATGGAGTCCAAATGAATGTCTTCTACAATTTGGTTTGTAAATTTAAAATGTCCTCTCGTTGTTATTAATCTAAAACGATACGATTTTAATTGGCTTAATGTATTTAAAAATAGCCATTTGGATTTTAACAATCTTGGTTTTTTAGATTTTAAACTTAAATCGAAGATGTGTTTACGGCCTTCTTTTTCTGCGACGATATCTGGTGTAACTTCAATTGTACTTCCCCTTTTTAAATACGACTTTGGGGTTTCATAACCTTCAATATCGGCCTTGATATTAGAATAGCCTAAATTTTGCAGATAGGAAATGGACTGATTTAACTCATTTGCGTACTTCTCTTTGTCTTGTGTTATCATAACTTATAGTATACCAAATTTTATTGAGACACCCTAATTATTTTGGTTAAAACTTTGAAAAGCATGTTGTTAGCTCTTGGTTTTGGCTGTTGGCTCAAGACTCTCTAATTCCCCAAAATCTAACACCTATCTCCTAATCCCTAACTCTAAATCCTAACCTGTCCATTTCCATACACGTAATATTTATTCGTTACCAATTGGTTTAGGCCCAAAGGTCCTCTATGGTGTAGTTTGTCTGTACTAATAGCGAGTTCTGCGCCAACACCCATTTGTCCACCATCTGTAAATCTGGTAGAGGCATTATGATATACTGCAGCACTATCAACATTGTGCATAAATTCCATGGCTTCGTCTGTGTGTTCCGTAATAATAGCAGCCGAATGTTTTCCAGAATAGGTGTTAATAAGATCAATAGCTTCTTCTAAAGTATCTACCTCTCCGATGAGAAGTTTTAGAGCTAGAAATTCTTCGTGCCAAATTTCACTATTCGAAACCGTTTCTTTTTGAGGTAAAATGCTTGAGACCTTATCATCGACTAGAATTTCAACATGATGTTGTTCTAATTTTTCTTGAAGCATTTTTAGTTTGGTTTCGTATTCTGGAAGGTTTTTATTGATTAATACTTTGTCTAAAGCATTACAGCCCGAAATTTTATCTGTTTTAGCATTAATAATCACATTTACAGCTTTGCTCCAATCGGCATGTTCAGAAACATACAAGAAGTTATTGCCGCGTCCACTAACTAAAACGGCGCAAGTGGCATGTGTTTTTACAAAATTGATTAAACGCTCACCACCACGAGGAACAATTAAATCTAAGGGTTCGGTTGGGTTTTTAAGAAATTCTTGGGTTTCTTCACGTTTTAAATGCAATAGCTTAATCCATTCTTTAGACAAGCCATTTTCTTCTAAAGCTTGGTGCCAGCATTTTTCTAAAATAAGATTGCTGTTTAGGGCTTCTTTACCACCTTTTAATAAAATTTTATTATTGGCTTTAAAGGCTAAAACGGCTGCTTCAATAGTAACGTCTGGTCGCGATTCGTAAATAATAAGAATGGTACCAAAAGGAGCTGTAGTGTTTACTATATTTAAGCCGTTTTTTAGTGTACGATTAGATAGTTCTTGTCCAACAGGATCTTCCTGATTCATAACGGCTTCAACCGCAGTAATCATTTCATCTACCTTTTTATCATTTACAATTAAACGCTCATAAAGGGCTTGGTCTTCTTTTTGAAAAGCCTCTAAATCCTTTTTATTGGCTTCGATAATGGCATGTCTTTCGTGTCCTAAAATCCTTATCATTGATTTGAGGACTTTGTTTTTTATACGTGTTTGTAATAGTTTCATTTTTTAAATTTTTATAATTGAGGGGTTTATTTTAAGCACTAATAAATTTTGTGCCTACTGCTTTATTATTAATAATATCTATGATTACATTTTCGCGTTTACCATTGGCGATGTAAGTTGGGATGTCTTTATTTGCAGTGCCTTTGGCTATTTTTAATTTTGAGGCCATTCCGCCACGGCCTTCTCCTTCTTTTTTATCAGAAGCCTGAACATATTGTTCGACATTCTGATTGGTTTTAACTTCGTGTAATCTAATAGAATCTTCGTCGTCTGGATGTCCTGTGTAGAGTCCGTCTGTATCGGACAAAATGATTAATCGGTCGGCATCTAAAAGTTCGGCAACTAAGCTTGCGAGCTCGTCATTGTCTGAAAACATAGACATGGTTAAGGATACGGCATCGTCTTCGTTGGCAATAGGAATGACGCCTTCGGACAATAAGCCTTCATAACAGTTAATCATATTTTGCCTGTGTTTTCCAGCATCAAAATCGCGTTTTGTGGCTAAAATTTGAGCACAACGCATGCCGTAATCATGGAAAATGCTATAATAATGACGCATCATCCTAGGCTGGCCAACAGCAGAATAGACTTGTCTTCTTACCGATTTATCCTTGATGTCAGTGTCGCCCAAAACTTCCATACCTGCAATTGCAGAGCCGGAGGAGACTAAAATAACCATGATGTCTTCTTCGTATAAAACGGCAATTTGCCTTACCAATTCTCTAAGTACTGGTCCTAATATTCTATTGTCTTTGTTTGTTAATACGTTGGTACCTACTTTGACGACCACACGTTTTATATTGTTATTCATATTTTATTTGTCTTTGCCTAATTCTACAGCACGATCAAATGCTGCATAGGCTGCATCTTGTATTAATTGTTTTACATTATTGTCTTCCATAGAATCAATGGCTGCTTGAGTTGTGCCTCCTTTTGAAGCGACTTTAGCTATCCATGATTTTGGCGATATATTGTTTTGATTGAAGAGTTCTATGGCTCCTTCAAACGTACTGCTTACTAAGACTTTGGAATCGTAATCCGAAAAGCCCATTTTTAAAGCTGCTTCTAACATGGATTGCATAAAATAGAACACATAAGCAGGGCCGCTTCCTGAAATTCCTGTAGAGGCGTCAATAAACTTTTCCGTGTTAACATGAATGGATGTTCCTGTAGTGTCTAAAAGGTTTCTTACCATGATTAGTTCTACTTTGGAAACGTCTTTAGATTCTGTGTAAGAGGTGACACCTTTACCAACTTGTGCGGGTAAATTAGGCATGGTTCTAATGACTTTTTTTGCGTCTAATTTTTGCTGAATGGTTTCAATAGTGACTCCTGCCATTAAGGACACAAAGATTTGACTGTGATTTATCATGGGTTTCATTTTTTCAAATAAACCATCACTGTGATACGGTTTTACAGCAATAAAGACAATATCTGCTTTTGGTAAGCAATCCTCTAGATTGTCAAAAACGTTAAATCTTGAATCTTGGCGTAAGGTTTCTATTTTTTTTGGATCGGTATCATATATTCTCAGTTTATGCTTATTAAGTAATGGCGATTCTGCCATACCTTCAGAATATGTTAAACCCATATTACCAGCTCCAATTACTAATACTTTCATTTTTTTATTAAATTAATTCACCTTAATTACCACAAGGACTGTACGGAAGTGCCAAAAAGAAAGATTGATTTTAAGAATTATGGAATCTTAACATATTTGTGTTAATCATTGAGAAACTGTAAACTTATGAGTGGTATACTTGTGGAAATGAAAATCTTAAAATTTTACTAAACCTATAAAACTGACAGCCTGTCGGTGACAAATTGAGTGATTTGTATAAAAAAAACCTATCAAGTTTTATTTTGATAGGTTTATATATGTTGTGTAAAAAGTTTTTTTACTTCTGTTCGGCTAAGCCACGTGTTAACCAACCTCTTCTATTTGCTGTTGCAATAGCATAAGGTGTAATCCAGAATAAAGCAAAGGTGAATAAAATGCTATACGAGTAAGCCCAAAATCCTTGCGTGGTTTTATATTGGCTAGTAAAAAATAGTACAGAAAAAGTTGAAACCACTAAAATACTAACTAGGGTAGAGCCTAAAAATAATAAAGGATGTACTAAAACGAAGAACAGCATAGAGATTAATAAAGGATAGCTCATAAGTATTTTTACAAATTGGCTAATAAATAAAATTCGTGTAGCAGATTTTCCTTTGGCTCTAAAGTTTGTAAATACATATTTAGCCATTTCTAGGTTTTCTCTAACATTACTTCGTCCCCAACGGATAAACATTTTATACAAACCGATATATTCTTCAGGGACATTGGTATAAGCCACTGCATTTTTTTGAAACAAAACGTGTTTACCTTGTTTTAAAATCATATTGGTCATCGCTCTGTCTTCTCCAATGTCTGATGGTTGTCCCATAAACGTTTGATTGATCCACTGTGGTAAACAGTTATGCACAGCAGTGCTTCTGTAAGCAGCTAAGGCTCCAGGAGTACAGAGTACAGAATTTAAGTTACTTTCTGCAGAACGCACAAATTCAAAACTTAAAACAAAGCTAACATCTAGCATTTTAGGTAACATTTCCTTTTTGTTGTTTAAAACTCTAATATTACCAGCAACAGCTCCACAATTTTCGTCTTTAATAAAAGGGCTGACTAAATTTCTCAGTGTGTCTTCAGTAACAATAGAATCGCTATCTACGGTAACATATACATCACCTGTTCCTAAATTAAATCCACGGTAAAGTGCATGACGTTTTCCTTGGTTTTTGGGTTGTTGGTATATTTCTAAACGATCTCCTAATTTCTTTTTAGCATCTAGCATCCAATCCCAGGTGTCGTCCTTACTACCATCGTCAATAGATATAATTTGTAGTTTATGTTTGGGATAGTTGCTATTGTCTAAACTTATTAATGTATCATACACTTGTTTGCCTTCGTTATATGCTGGAACAATTACAGTACAAGTTGGTAATTCTTTGTCTGAAACAGAGGCAATAGGTTTGTATTTGTAATAATTATAGGCCTTATAAATAAAAAATAAGGCTTTAAAGGCTAAGAGGGTAGTGGCTAAGATTATAAATGTATATCCAATAGTGCTGCTCATTTTATCGGCGTTGAATTGTTCAAAGTCGCCATAAAAAACAGATAAAAAATAGATGCCTAAAAGCATGAGTAAAAATGTACTAAAAAGGACAATTTTGTTATTAGTGTTTTCTGTTTTTGATTTGCTGTTGAGAAACAGGTTGAAATTTTTGGATAGTTTTTTAGTAGTGCTTTTTGAAGTTGATATTATTGTTTTTGAGAAGGTGTCTTTTGAAGCCATATATCTTGTTTTGTTGATGAGATGATTAAAACAGATGTACGTTTAATATTACAGTTTAGATTTTTTTTGAGTTTTATTTAACATTACAACTAAAACTGTTGGCTTAAGCAATTACTTATGTAAATCTAACAATAATACGCTTAATCAATAGGTATAAGTCCTTGAGCACTAATGGTTCCAGATAAATACTCTCCTTCGTCGTCCAAATTCTCAAGGTACACATTATTAAATGTTATTTCTACGGTATTTGTTTCAGGGCTTATATAATTTACTGTAAACGACCCAAAATCTACATTATAAGCCCACCATGCGTCGTCATATTCATCATAATTAACTGATGTATCTGGATCATAAGAAACCGACACCAAACCGTCTTCTAATTGGTAGGTCATGCCTGTATGCATACCATCACCTAACACTCCGACAATAACTTGTGGACCAGTTGCGTAAACTCCAGTCATTCCGATTGAAACATAATACCTTTCGACTCTTACTTGACATGCTGGATACCTATCCGTATCACAAGTAAAGCTTTCGGGGAAATTTAGACTAGAACTAATAAATGAATTGTCTATTGCTCTAAACTTTGCACTAATATGAGAACTTTCTTCATCATAAATATAAAAGTATGCGGAGTTTCCGGGAGGCGAATGAGGAGATTTGCTGCCTAATTCCCATTCAAAAAATTCATAATTTAAATTTGGAACTGCGGTACATAAAAGCGAATCTCCAAAGCAGTAAGCTTCATCTCTATAATTAATTACACCAGTACCTAAAGGGAATACAGATGTTGTAATTGTAAGAGGGGCTTCACAATTGGGATTTCCATCATTAGTATTTTTACTACAACTACATAGCAAGAAAACGTAACTCATTATTGCGATAAAAAATATTTTAATTTTCATAATTGTGGCTTTACAATTCATAGTGTTTAAAATTAAATAAGCAAAATAGTTACTCCTATACCTGATAATGGGTATTTTATAGTCTAATGATAAACAAGCCTAGTTGATTATACTATTGCATTTGGTATTTCTGAAATAACCAAAATAGAGCGCATAAAAAAACCTGTCAGGCTTAAAAACTTGACAGGTTTAATTTATATAAAAAGAAATTAGAAATTAATCTTCTTTCTTATCTTCTCTAGGTTTGCGATCATCACGTCTGTTATCACGTCCACGATTATCTCTTCCTCTGTTATTATCACGTCCACCAGAACGTTTGTCATCTCTTGGTGGTCTTGCTACATAACCTTCAGGTTTTGGTAAGATTGCCTTACGAGATACTTTTTCTTTACGTGTTCTAGAATCGATACCGAAGTATTTAACATCAAAAACATCTCCCATGTTTACCACATCAGATACATTTTCTGTACGTTCCCAAGCTAATTCAGATACGTGTAATAATACTTCGTTTCCTGGTGCAGCTGTATATTCTACTACAGCACCAAAATCTAACATCTTAATTACTTTTACTTCGTAAATGCTACCAACTTCAGGCTTAAATAAAATAGCATCAATTTTTGCCATTACAGCATCGATACCTTTTTTACCAACTCCTAAAATTTCAACAATACCTTCTTCAGTCACTGGGTCTTCGTTAATAACGATAGTTGTCTCAGTTTCTTTTTGCATTTCCTGAATTACTTTTCCACCAGGACCAATTAAAGCTCCAATGAATTCATTAGGAATACGTCTTGTTACCATTGTAGGCGCATGTTCTTTAACATTTGCGTTTGGTGTAGCAATGGTATCTGTTAATTTTTCTAAGATATGTAAACGACCATTACGAGCTTGTTTTAGTGCATTTACAAGAATTTCGTAAGACAGACCTTTTACTTTAATGTCCATTTGACAAGCTGTAATACCATCTGCAGTACCTGTTACTTTAAAATCCATATCACCAAGGTGATCTTCATCTCCTAAGATATCAGATAATACAGCGTATTTTCCAGAATCGGCATCAGAAATTAATCCCATAGCAATACCAGAAACCGGTTTTGTCATTTGTACACCAGCATCCATTAATGCCATTGTACCAGCACAAACAGTTGCCATAGAAGAAGAACCGTTAGATTCTAAAACTTCAGATACTATTCTTACAGTGTAAGGACTCTCGTCTGGCACCATACCTTTTAACGCACGTTGTGCTAAGTTACCATGTCCAACTTCTCTACGAGACGTTCCACGAATAGGTCTTGCTTCACCTGTACAAAACGGAGGGAAGTTATAGTGTAAATAGAAACGCTCTTCACCTTCTTGAGAAGGCATATCTATTTGGTTTGCATCTCTAGAAGTACCTAAAGTTACTGTAGCTAATGCTTGCGTTTCTCCACGTGTAAAGATTGCAGAACCATGTGTTGATGGTAAGTAATCTACCTCACACCAGATTGGTCTGATTTCGTCAGTTTTACGACCATCTAAACGTAAGCCTTCGTTTAAGGTTAAATCTCTAATAGCCGCTTTTTCTGCTTTGCGGTAATACTCAGATACTAAACCACCATAATCTGCTAATTCTTCTTCAGAAAATGTAGCTATAATATCTTCTTTTATTTGTTGAAAAGCAGCACTTCTTTCGTGCTTAGAAGATCCAGCTTTTGCAATAGCATATACTTTATCGTATGCCATGTCATGTACTTTCTTCTCTAAATCTTTGTCTTCTCTTTCTGGTTCGTATTCACGAGTTGCTTTCTTTCCAAAGGCTTCTGCTAATCTTACTTGAGCAGCACATTGTACTTTAATTGCTTCGTGAGCAAACTTAATAGCATCTGCCATTTCTTCTTCAGAAATTTCATCCATTTCACCTTCTACCATCATTACAGAATCTGCAGAAGCTCCAATCATCATATCGATGTCAGACTCTTCTAATTGAGCAAATGTTGGGTTAATGATGAATTCTCCATTAACACGACCAACTCTAGCTTCAGAAATTGGGCATTCAAATGGGAAATCTGATAATTGAATAGCTGCCGAAGCTGCTAAACCTGCCATTGCATCTGGCATTACTTCTGGGTCATGAGACATTAATTGAATCATTACCTGAGTTTCAGAATGGTAATCTTTTGGGAATAACGGACGTAAAACACGATCCACTAAACGCATGGTTAATACTTCTCCATCACTAGGTCTTGCTTCTCTTTTAAAGAAACCACCTGGATAACGGCCTGCAGCAGCAAATTTTTCTCTGTAATCTACTGTTAATGGCAAAAAGTTAACATCTTTTTGCTCGTAGTTGGAAACAACTGTACATAATAACATACATTTTCCTGATTGAACAACAACAGAACCATGTGCCTGTTTTGCTAATTTTCCAGTTTCGATAGAAATTTCTCTACCATCACCAAGGTCAATGACCTCTTTAAATACCTTTGGAATCATAAATTTTTTAATTCTAATTCTAACGCATTATTGCTCGTTAGAATAATGTTAAACAATGGTCGTTGTGTTGTTGTGTAGTAGTTGTTGTATGACCAATGAAAAACTGTTAGTCCTGAAGTCGATTCAAGATCTAGCTTCTTCAATTTTGGTTTTTATACTCGTCCAAAACCGAGTTGTTATATAACAAAAAACCACGCTGTTAGGCGTGGTCTTTTTATTGAGATTATTTTCTTAATCCTAATTCTTTTACTATCGCACGATATCTTAAAATATCTTTCTTAGTTAAGTAATCTAATAAAGCACGACGCTTACCTACTAACTTTACTAATGAACGCTCAGTATTAAAATCTTTACGATTGTTTTTTAAGTGCTCAGTTAAGTAATTGATTCTGTAAGTGAATAAAGCAATTTGCCCTTCTGCAGAACCTGTGTCTTTTTCGTTTTTGCCATGTTTTTTAAAAATGGCTTCTTTTTCTTTTGGGTCTAAATACATTCTAATATTATTGTAAATGATTGTTATGTACACGAAAGCTTCTCTTTCGAGCGGCAAATATACTATTTTTTTGTGATTTGGTATTTTTTTCGTAACTTTTTGATGTTGAAATTACGATTAGAAATAATTTAAAGCAACAAACCCTTATTAACTGATAGCTTTCATATGGTTTAATCCTTATTAAATATAATGTATGAAAGTTTCAAATCATCTACAGGATTCTTCTAATGCGCACGATGTTTTAGAGCGTATATTTAATAATACTTATAATGGTATTGCTATCGTAAGCTTAGATGGAAATTGGTTAAAGGTTAACGAGAGTATCTGCGATATTTTTGGATATACAAGATGGGAGCTTTTTAATATGGACATTAGTAATATTGTCTATGCTCAAGATCTTGGTGTACACGAGCATAAATACGAAAAACTTATAAATGGTAAAATTGATAAGTATCGTGTAAAACAACGCTATTTCCATAAAGACGGTTCCATTATTTGGTTGTTAATCTATGTGTCCTTGGTTTATTTTAAGGAAGGACGTGCACACATGATTTGGCAATTTACAGATATTACTAAGAGGCAAAAAAATCAAGATAAGTTAAAATTGATGCTTAGTGTTGCCGAAGAACAAAATGATAGGTTGCGATCTTTTGCTAATATTGTGACTCATAATCTAAGATCGCACTCTGGTAATTTATCTGTTCTTACCGATTTTTTAGAGGAAGATTTTTCTGTTTTAAACCAAAATGAGAATTTTCAATTATTAAAACAAGCTGTTGAGAATTTACAGGAAACCGTTGCTCATTTAACTCAAGTAGCAAAAATTAAAGAAATTGATGCTTCTAAAATGCAGGTTCTTAATTTATATGATTATGCCGAAAAAGCGACTTATAATATTATTGCTTTAGCTCAAAATGCAGAAGCCATAATTTATAACGAAATTGATGAAGATGTTTGTGTAAAAGGCATTCCAGCCTATCTTGATAGTATAATTCTAAACTTTCTTACAAATGCTATTAAGTACAAATCTGAAAAAAGACATCCAATTATAGAATTAAGCTCTCGAATTGAAGCCGATGTTGTGGTATTGGTAATTAAGGATAATGGACTTGGGATAGATTTAAATAAGTTTGGAGATCGGCTTTTTGAGATGTATAAAACGTTTCACAATAATGAAGACGCCATTGGCATTGGTCTTTTTCTTACTAAAAATCATATTGAATCTTTAGGCGGCAAAGTAGAAGTGCAGAGTGAAGTAGATGTGGGAACTGAGTTTTCTATATTTTTTAAGAAAGCTTAATACGGTAACACGTTAGTTATTAAAACAAAAAAAAGAGGTTGATTAAACCTCTTTTTTTTTTTTTATGATCGTATCGGTTGATTTTTTATTAAATCGATATACAAATTCACTTTTGATTTTAAATCTTTACGATGGGTTATAAAATCTAAAAAGCCATGTTCTAATAAAAATTCTGAAGTTTGAAATCCTTCAGGTAATTCTTTACCCGTTGTATCTCTTACAATTCTAGGGCCTGCAAAACCAATTAATGCTCCCGGTTCTGAGATATTAATATCTCCTAACATTGCAAACGAAGCTGTTGTACCTCCAGTTGTAGGATCTGTACATAATGAAATATAAGGGATACCAGCATCTGCGAGCTGAGCAAGTTTAACAGATGTTTTTGCTAACTGCATCAGAGATAAAGCAGCTTCCATCATACGTGCTCCACCAGATTTACTAATAATCATTAAAGGAGTTTTCTTTTTTAAGGCATAATCTGCAGCTCTGGCAATTTTTTCACCTACCACAGACCCCATAGAACCACCAATAAAGCTAAAGTCCATACAAGCAATAACTAAATCATTGCCTTTAGATTTACCAACTGCAGTACGTACAGCGTCCTTTAGGTTTGTTTTAGCTTGAGCCGCTTTTAAACGGTCTGGATATTTCTTAGTGTCTTCAAATTTTAAAGGATCTTTAGAGGTTAAGTTCGCGTCTAATTCCTTGAATTTATTATCATCAAACAAAATTTGAAAATACTCATTACTTCCAATTCTTACGTGGTAGCCATCTTCTGGACTTACATAAAAATTTTGTTCTAGTTCTTTGGTGTCTATTATTTTTCCAGTAGGAGATTTATACCAAAGTCCTTTGGGAGTATCTTTTTTTTCCTCTGTTGAGGTTTGAATGCCTTTATCTTTTCTTTTAAACCAAGCCATATTAAGGTTACAATTTTAATCCTTAGATTATACTAAGGATAGGTTTACGATTTTGATTTTAATAATCAGTAATCGCTACTTTTAATTCGTTATAATTTGCAAATGCAAAGTGTACAAAATTACTATTTTATTAAATATAACTCAAAAATAGGAATAGCTATCTCAAAAAATGAAATTATATATAAATAAAAAACCCGCTAAAACTCTGATTTTAAGTTCTGACGGGTTTTAAAAGTTGTTGAAAAAAAATTATAATGTGTCTACATTATTTAAATCTTCGAATGCTTTTTTAAGTCTTGCAACAAAAGCTTCTTCACCTTTACGAAGCCAAACACGAGGGTCGTAATACTTTTTGTTAGGAAGATCGTCTCCGTCTGGATTACCAATTTGTGTTTGCAAGTAGTCTTTTTTATCTTGAATATAATCTCTTACACCACTCATAAAGGCATATTGCATATCTGTATCGATATTCATTTTTATAACGCCATAGCTAATACCTTCTCTGATTTCTTCAACTGTAGAACCAGATCCGCCATGAAAGACAAAATCGATATGGTTATGACCAACACCGTATTTTTTTGAAATATAATCTTGAGAATTCTTTAAGATTTTTGGAGTTAATTTTACGTTACCAGGTTTGTAAACACCGTGAACATTACCAAAAGCAGCAGCAATAGTAAATTGATCGCTTATTTTACTTAGCTCTTCATATGCGTAAGCTACTTCTTCAGGTTGTGTGTATAGTTTAGAATCATCAACATCTGTATTATCAACACCATCTTCTTCACCGCCTGTAATACCCAATTCAATTTCTAAAGTCATACCCATTTTGCTCATACGCGATAGGTATTGTTTACAAATTTCGATATTTTCTTCAATTGGTTCTTCAGACAAATCAATCATGTGAGAACTGTAAAGTGGTTTTCCTGTTTCTTTAAAATGTTGCTCACTAGCATCTAATAAACCATCAATCCAAGGTAATAATTTTTTAGCGCAATGGTCTGTATGTAAAATTACAGGTACACCATAAGCTTCGGCCATTTGGTGCACATGTTTTGCCCCAGCAATAGAACCTGCAATGGCAGCTTTTTGGTTGTCGTTGCTTAAACCTTTACCAGCATTAAAAACGCCTCCACCATTAGAAAATTGAATAATGACTGGTGCATTTAATGCTTTTGCAGTTTCTAAAACACCATTTATAGAACTAGACCCAATAACATTTACTGCAGGTAAGGCAAAGCCTTTTTCCTTAGCTAGTTTAAAAATATTTTGAACGTCTCTTCCGGTTGCAACTCCAGGTTTAATATTATGACTCATAATTTTATAATTGAAAAAGTTTAGATATCAAAAATACATAATTTTGAGTATTTATTAGACGAGAATTGCCATAAATAACCGAAAACGTTATCGTTTTTAATGCGGTTTAAGTTTTTCTAAAAAAGAATGATTAAATCTTATAATGAAAAACTTCAAAAGGTTTTTTATTAAAATTTAGAAAGGATAGTTAATACCAATGTTGTAAACTGCATTTCTAAAGTTATAGGTTTTAAACCAGCGATTGCCTTCATCATTAGAAGGGTCGTAAGTTTTAAAGCCAATATCAAAACGCAGCACAAAGAAGTCAAAATCGTAACGCAAACCAAAGCCTGAGCCTATTGCAATATTTTTTAAAGAATCGAAACTGGTTAAGGTGGCTGCGTCTTCTTCTACGTTATCTAAAACATTCCAAATATTACCAGCATCTATAAACACAGCACCTCTAAATGCACCAAATAAACTAAAGCGCTGTTCTGCGCTTAAATGAAGTTTAAAGTTGGCTTCGTTAAATTCGTTTGTAGATTTAGATCCTCCAGGTCCTAAATTATAAGCTGTCCATGCTCTATTGTCGTTAGGACCTCCTGCAAAAAAACTTTTTGAAAAAGGAATACTATTAGAATTGCCATAAGGAATAGCAATACCTGCATAACCACGAAAGGCTAATACATTTTTTCTGCCTAAATCTACATATTTTACATAGTCTATATCTGTTTTTATGTATTGCGAAAATGCCACTCCAAAAATTTCGTAATTATCGGCATCGTTTTTAGGTGATCCTAAAATACTAGAAATATTAGATAGTAAATTGCCAGCTAATTCAATTCGCCATTTAAAAACAGAGAAATCGTTATCAAAGATGTTTTTACGCTTGTCTTTTTTATAATTAAAACTTGTAGAAAAAATAAGGTTGTTTTCTGTGAGTCGCTCTTTGCGTTCTTCGATGTTGTTTACGGTTAAATAGTCATCATCATTTGATGTTAAGCTTGTATTGCCAGCTAAAACCTCATTGATGAAGACATCTGCAGGTTCGTACCTGTTTGTTGTTGATGTTTCATCATACAAACTGCTGTCATTACCTATATATCCTATATCTTGAGCAATAGAATTTAAGCGTCCAAAAGAATTTTGGTAGACTCCAAAGTAGTTACTTGTATTTAAGTTTTTTACAAAATTTACATTAAACAATTCTAAGGTATTAGTGACAGTATTAGATGGAGACCAATTGTAACTAAACATACCAGAAAGCGTTTGTTTATCTAAACCTATATTTTGTTGGCTCGTAGCTGAAACATTTATAATGGTACTTGGAGACATATACTTAGGGATGATTTTGTCTGTATTAAAAGGACTAAATAATCGTGGGATTGTTAGACGAATATTACCACCAAATTCATTAATGTCAAAAAAAGCAGCTTCAGGATCATTTCTGTTTTTTGAAGCTCCAATAGCTGCAATTCCAGAGATTTCCAAAGTTTCTGCACCTTTAAAAATATTCCTAATTTTTAAACCTGTGCTAAAAGAGAAGCCTATGGTTTGTATGTTACTTTGATTAATTTCAGGATCAAAACTTAAAGCGTATTTTTTCTTAGGTTCTAAAAAAATATTGGCGGTTAATGTCGTGTCTTCTTCGTTTTCAATATACTCTATGTTTGGGTATCTAAACATTTGTAAATCGTTGAGGTAACGCGACGTTCTACTTCGTGCTAAATCACTATAAATGTCGCCTTTATTAATAAAAACAGCATCAGTTAGTGCCTTGGGTCTAAACCTTAATTTTTCTTTACTGTAGAGGTTAAAGTCTTTGTATGTTGTTGTGTCTACTATAGGTTTAAAGCGGTTATTAAAATTATCATCTGTAAAAATATTAACCTCTTTTATTTTGTAAATTTTAAAAGGTGTTGTGGTTGTAGAATCATCACCTCTAATGGTTCTGTTGGCTATAATTAAATCGGTATGGACTTTATGATTTGTCTTAATTGTATCCATTTCAAAACGGATATAATCTTGTCCAAAATAATAAAAACCAGCATTTCTCAAATAACTGTTAATACGTTCGCGTTCATTCTCATAATTTTGTTCGTCGTATTGTTCTCCTTTTTTTAGTAATGTTGTTTTACTAAATTTATTGTAGAGCGAATCAATGGCAGGACTACTTATAAAAGGTTTCAGCGAATCTAAAATATAAGGCTTATGTTTTGTGACTTTGTAAGTTACTTGGGCAAGTTTATTACTGTCTTTTTCTACCTCGTAAGTTATTTCGTTGTTAAACCATCCTTTACTATAGTAATACTTTCTAAGATTGCTAACAGTTTTAATGGTTTTGTTTTCATCATAAATTACAGGAGCTTCACCCGTGCGTTTTAACCAAGCATTAAAACTGCGTTTAGATTCAATAAGATTATCAAATTGCTTTTTGGAGAGAAGTGCGGTTTTTCGTTTTACTTTAGACGAGTCACTTAAAATATTAGCATTGATTATAGAATCTATGTTAGGTCTGGCGAGATTGTAGATATAGAGTTTTAAAGGAAACCCAAAAAACTTTCGCATACCAGAATTGGTGCGTTGTGTAATGATATTGTTAATGCGTTCACTATTTATTTTATCTCCATCCTCTAAGATGGTATTACTTGTTATAAGATGTTCGTCTGCTTTAACACGTTTTACAACGTTACAAGAGCTTAGTAATATAATACATAGCCAAAGCAACACATTGCGGTGTCGCACATTGTAATTGGTAAATGGTATTAAAGTGAAATCTTGTAAACTCAATTGAGATATCTTAATTTTAAATGACGTATTAATGAAACAAAAATAATACCATTTCTTGTTATGAAATAGCAATCACTTTAATTTAGAAATCAAACAACACTAAAAAAGATTTATTAATTAGTATTATGGGTTTCGTCTAACAAATGTAAAGACATTTTAAAGAACTCATGTTCACTTTTTTTATTTAAACTAAAAATGATGCTTTTGTTTTTAGAAGAATTCTTTTTTATACTTCGTACTAGTGTTACAAAGTCATAAAAAGATGAAATATGAGAGCAAAATGATTATTTTGCAACAAATCAGAAAAAATTACGATGAGTTCAGCGTTATCAAAGAATCAAATAAAGTTAATAAAGGGGTTAAGTCAAAAAAAGAACAGGCAACTAGAACGGTTGTTTATAGTTGAAGGTATAAAAGGGATTTCAGAATTTCTAAAATCTGATTTTAAGTTGAAAAGTTTATTTACGACAAAATCCATTTTTGAGGCTCCGAAAGATTTAGTTTTTGAAATTTCAGAAGTTGAATTAAAAAAAATTTCAGCATTAAAAAATCCTAATACAGCCTTAGCTGTTTTCGAAATTCCAAACCAAGAATCAACACAAGAAAAGGGGTTAATTGTCGCTTTAGATGATGTAAGAGATCCAGGTAATTTAGGAACAATAATTAGGCTTTGCGATTGGTATGGTGTTAAAGACTTGGTCTGTAGTTATAATACTGTAGATTGCTACAATCCTAAAGTTGTACAAGCTACAATGGGCTCTTTAACGCGGGTAAATGTGCAATATGTGAACTTAAACGACTATTTAACATCTTGTAAGACTACTGTTTTTGGTACTTTTTTAGAAGGAGAAAATATCTACACTGCAGATTTACCTACTGAAGGTATAATTGTATTAGGGAATGAGGCCAACGGCATTTCAGAATCCATTGAAGCCGAGGTGTCAAGGAAAGTAACAATTCCTCAATTTGGTCATATTAAAGCAACAGAAAGTTTAAATGTGGCCAATGCCACAGCAATACTGTTAAGCGAATTTAGGAGACGTACTATTGAAACGTAAAATTAATAAAAATGCCTCTAGTTTGCATTTTAGAAATATTACCTGTCCACGGACTGTTGGGATCTACATCTTTAACGATTTCATCATTCATAGCAAAAACACCACGAATTGAAGGGGTGAATTTAAAATAGAGTAGGTAAAGGTCTATACCAAAACCAAGTTCATAGAAAAACGTGTTTTTTGTCATTCTAAATTCTCCAGAACTATTGTCGTTTGGGTTGTCTTGATTACTAGACAGGTTTAAAGCGGTAGAAATCCCTCCAATAATAAAGGGTTTAAAATTGTTAATACGTTTGGTAGATACTTTTAATAATAGTGGAATGTGAACGTAAGTAGATTTGACTTCTCTTAGCAAATCAGAATCATTAAACTCCATGCCTTCAAAATAACTTTCGTCATAACGCAAATTCCTAGTGGTAAAGAAAACACCAGGTTCTAATCTTAAATTTAAATAATCATTAATTCTCATGTCTCCAATAAGTCCTAAATGAAAACCAAAAGACTTATCAACCAGAATATCTTCTAAGTTTTCATTATAATCAAAATTAAAGTCATACTGATTAAAACCAATGAAATATCCCCAAGACAAAAACTTTTGATCAATATTGTCTGGGTTATTAGCCACCTTTTCTTTGGTAAAAAGTTGAGCAGTAACGTTTTGACACGTTAATAAAAATAGTACTAGATATATTATTTTCCTCATATTATGCTTTAGATGCTGAGTAGATTGTCGCTACTCCCATAGTTTGTGGTTTGTGTTCCACATTAATAAACCCAATTTTTGATAAAATATTGTTTAAAGCTTCTCCATAAGGGAAAACAGAGGCCGATTCACTGAGGTAACTATAGGCCACTTTATCTTTAGAAAATAATTTTCCTATAGTTGGCATAATTAGTTTACAATGGAAGTTGTAGCCTGCTTTATAAATAGGGTTAGTAGGTACTGAAGTTTCCAAAATAACGAAAATACCATTGGGTTTTAAGACTCTTAAAATTTCTGCTAGTCCTTTTTCTAAGTGTTCAAAATTACGAACTCCAAATGCTACAGTAATAGCATCAAAAGTGTTGTCTTCAAATGGCAAATCTTCAGAATCTCCAATAACCATCGAGATTACGTTATCTAATTGCTTTGCTTTAATTTTTTTGCGTCCAACTTCTAACATGCCATCGCTAATATCTAATCCAATGATCTCTTTAGCATTTGTTGTTGTTAAACTAATCGCTAAATCGCCTGTTCCTGTAGCAATATCAAGAATGTTTTCAGGATTATTTTTAGCCACTAATTCTACAACTTTGTTTCTCCATTTGACATCAACACCAAAAGAGATGACACGGTTTAAGCCATCGTATTCTTTAGATATTGTATCGAACATTTTAGTAACCTGAACCTTTTTGGTTTGGTCACTGTCCTTATATGGATTTATTTTTTTGGTCATTAAAAATTTTTTGCAAATATACTAAGAAGTTATAACTACTTATAACTTTAAATGCTTTAGCCACTTATTAACCTGCAACTTTTGGTTGCACTTATAACTTCTTAGTATATTTGTACGCTTATTTCAATGAAGTAAAATGAAACGAGCATGTTCAAAAAGAGATCAGCCTAAGGGTATGATTAATTGCGAGCCGCATGTGACTTTTTAAAAACAATAAATGTAAACACATGAAAATAATTATTGCAGGTGCAGGAGAAGTAGGATTTCATTTGGCAAAATTGTTGTCTTACGAGTCGCAAGAAATCACTTTAATTGATACAAAAAAAGAGAGTTTAGGATATGCTGGTGAGCATTTAGATATCAAAACTATTAAAGGCGATGCTACATCTATTGCTATTTTAAGAGATGCGCGAATAGATACTGCAGCTCTTTTTATTGCGGTTACATCTTCTGAAACCACAAATATTACAGCTTGTGTGTTAGCAAAACAACTTGGAGCAAAACGAACGATAGCTCGTATTTCTAATACCGAATTTATAGATAATAAAGAAACGGTTGGGTTTTCAAAATTTGGGATTGATGAATTAATTTCACCAGAATCTTTGGCTGCTTCTGAAATAGGATTACTTTTAAATCAGTATGGTTTTAATGATACCTATGAGTTTGAAAACGGAGCATTAACCATGTTGGGTTTACGTTTGTCTCGAACAGCAACCTTTGTTGATAAAACAGTAAAAGAAGCTGCCGAAATTTATCCGGAATTAAATTTTATCCCTATTGCAATTCAACGATTGGGAACGCAATATACTATAATACCTCGTGGTGATACTATTTTTAAAGAAGGCGATAAAGTTGTTTTTATGACTTCTAAAAGTGGTGATGAGGAATTATTTAAATTATCAGGAAAAGTTAAAGTTACGATTAAAAATGTTATGGTTCTTGGAGGAAGTCAAATAGGCTTTCAAACGGCTAAAGATTTATGTTCGAGTAAGTTTAATGTGAAACTGGTAGAAAGTAGAAGAGGTAAAGCTGAAGAATTAGCAGAAGATATACCAAGTGCTTTAGTTATTTGCGGTGATGGCAGAAATGTGGACATTTTAGATGAAGAAAATATTTCAGATATGGATGCCTTTATTGCTGTTACGGGTAATTCTGAAACCAATATTATGTCGTGCCTTTTAGCAAAGTCTAAAGGTGTAAAGAAAACTATAGCCTTGGTTGAAAATATGGATTACTATCAATTATCGCAATCAATTGGGATTGATACTTTAATTAATAAAAAATTATTAGCTGCAAATAATATCTTTAGATACATTAGAAAAGGAGAGGTTGTAGCCATGACTAAATTAACCAATATGAATGCAGAACTTTTAGAGTTTGTGGTTAAGGAAAAATCTAAAATTACGAATAAGGTTATTAAAGATGTAAAATTTCCAAAATCCGCGATCATTGGTGGTGTAATTAGAGATGGAAAAGGATCAATTCCATTAGGAAGTTTCAAAATTCAACCTGGTGACCGTGTTGTAGTTTGTTGTTTGCCTCGGTCTATTTCTGAAGTAGAACGTTTTTTTTCTTAATAAGAGCATGTCTAGAATAAAACTTAATTATAAGATTATTTTCCATTTCCTAGGGTTGCTATTACTGTTTAATGGTGGTTTTATGCTTATCGCAACGTTGATAAGTTTTATTTATAAAGATGGTGTTACGTTTCAATTGTTTTTAGCAGGTGTTACAACATTTTTAATTGGTGTTTTGGCAATGTTTAGAACAAAAAACCATCGTAAGGAAATGAATAAGCGCGAAGGTTATATCGTCGTTGCCTTCGGTTGGATTGTGATGTCAATAACCGGCGCCTTACCTTATATTGCGACAGAAGCTATTCCTTCGTTCACAGATGCTTTTTTTGAAACCATGTCTGGCTATACAACTACCGGTGCTAGTATTTTAAATGATATTGAAATAGTACCAAAAGGTGTTTTGTTTTGGAGAAGTATGACACATTGGATAGGTGGTATGGGGATTATTGTTTTAGCGATTGCGATATTGCCTTTGCTTGGTGTTGGGGGCATGCAATTATTTACAGCTGAAGCTCCTGGGCCGAGTGCAGATAAATTGCACCCAAGAATAACAGATACGGCTAAACGATTATGGCTTATTTACGTTGGTTATACCGTGGCAGAAACATTACTATTGCAACTTGCAGGTATGTCTTTTTTTGACGCTGTAAATCATGCGTTGAGTACATTATCTACAGGTGGTTTTTCTACTAAAAATGCTAGTGTTGCTTATTGGAATGATAATCCGTTAATACAGTATATTATTATATTCTTTATGTTTTTGGCTGGTACTAATTTTGTATTAAGTTACTATCTTTTTAAAGGTAAAGTTTCTAAAATTTTAAAAGATGAAGAATTTAAACTCTATTTTAAATTTATTATCATTTTTACTCTAATCGCGGCCGTTTTAATCTATTTTAAAGCAGATGTGTCTCAGTCCACCATAACACACCCAATGGTTTTAGGAGAAGCCGAAAGTGCATTAAGACATGCTCTATTTCAGGTGTTGACTGTAATTACAACAACAGGTTTTGTAAGTGCAGATTATACTATGTGGACTCCATTTTTGACAGTATTCTTTTTTGGAATGATGTTTTTAGGTGGTTCTGCGGGAAGTACTTCTGGTGGTGTAAAAGTAATGCGTCAATTAATTTTAATTAAAAATAGTTTTTTAGAATTTAAGCGTGCTTTACATCCCAATGCTATTATTCCTGTACGTTATAATGGTAAATCGGTTTCTAAAGATATTGTATTCAATGTTCTTGGATTCTTTATTCTTTACATGTTGTCATTTATTGTAGGGGCTTTAGTGTTTTCAATGTTTGATATGGATTTTACTTCAGCCATAGGACTTTCGGCCTCTAGTTTAGGAAACGTAGGGCCAGCATTAGGTGAATTTGGACCTGTAAATAATTATGCTGCTTTACCGCCTTTAGGAAAATGGTGGGCTTCTTTTTTAATGCTTATTGGTAGATTAGAATTATTTACAGTTTTGATATTGTTAACTCCTTTTTTCTGGCGTAATCGATAAATTAAATAGGATGGTTGTAAATAAAATTAAATTATTAGCGGCAGTATTTATAATCCTAGGATCGGTTTTGCTTTTTCTAAATGATTTAGAATTTAATCCATTCATCCTACTTCTTAAAATGATAGGTTTAGGACTTTTTATTTATACGTTGGTTAAAGAAAATCAATAATTCTATTCTTTTTTTTTACTATTTTAAAATTGAGCTAGCCTATATTCTCATTAATAATTCTGTGATATTAGAGGGTTTGGTGTTGTAATGCTGTGACCTCTAGACTGTAACATTTTAAATGTTAATACGTCATATTTGTATAACCAAACAAACATCAATCATGGAATTATCATTAAACTCATCATTAGAATTTGTACCAGAACCCATTGCGGTATCTCATTTTACAACACGTGGCTTATTAAATTCAAATTACAAATCTGTAGTGAAACAAAACTTTAAAACTTTAGAGTCAAAATCAGTATTTGCAATTAGACAACGTACAAAGCGTATTCAAAGTCACATGGTAAATTATACAGCTGTTATTTTAAAACTATCTGTCTTTGCCATTGCGCTCATCGCTTTGTTTTAATAAAATAAAGCCTTTGTACAGCTCTTTCTAACTGACCTAATACACTTGTATTTGTGTCTTTTATCTCTACAATCGCATATTACATTAGGTATTGATGCAATTTGTTCTCGCTTATTTTTTAAATTTAAAACCTTACTGCTATGCCATCCAATTCAATGAATGTTATTAATTACAATAGGAATCAGTTGCCTAAGCGAGAGAAGTTCAAAAACTTGCTTGGTGGTTATAAGCGTAGCCGTAAAACGGAATATAATTTACCTAAAGCGTCAACAAAACAATTAAATGAAATTGGCAAGCGCTTAAAAGAAGAACGTAAAGTTAGAATGCTAAAAGTAATATTGTTTACTATTATTTTGTCTGTTTTTCTTTTAATAGGCTTTACATATTTAACAGATGTATTAGTCAATTAAAAAAGTAACATAATTTGTGTTTCTAATTCTTTTAATAAATTTTAAATTGCATTGCCTACTTTGAATTGTTAGATTTTATAGTTGTTTATTGTGATAATGACAGAATTTAGGCTCATTTTTTGAGATTTAATTAATAATTTGTATTTTATCTGAAATATTTAAAACAACAATTATGAGATTAAATAAAACCGAAGATGCAGAAACGAATACGAAGCGTTCTAATAAGTCTCATTTAGCAACAAAAGGCTTATTGAATTCCAGATACAAACGCGTTGTAAAATATAATTTAAAAAAGGCGTGTAATAAATCGATATTTGGTGTTAGGAGGCGTTCTAAATTTCCAAAACTGTGTAAGACAAGCCATACAACTTCAATGGCCTTAAAAATAGCTGTGTTTGCATGTGTAGCTCTTGTGGCTTGTGTATAAAGTGTAGTTTAATACTATAGTTCTTTAAAGCTAAGGTTCTGTATAAAAAAATAAGTTGCAACAGTAACGTTACAACTTATTTATATCTATTATAATATGTTTTATTTAGCTTAAAGCAGACTTAATACGCTTAATAGCTTCTTTGATATTGTCTTGAGAAGCGGCATAAGAAATTCTTATACAATCAGGGTTTCCAAAAGCTTCACCTGTAACAGTTGCCACCAAAGCTTCTTCTAATAAAAATAGAGAGAAGTCAGAAGCGTTGTTTATTGTTTTTCCTTTAATGGTTTTTCCAAAGTATGATGATACATTTGGAAAGACATAAAAGGCGCCTTCTGGTTCATTTGTTTTAAATCCTTCGATTTCACTTAATAAATCAAGTATAAGTTTACGTCTTTCCTTGAATTCATCAACCATATACTTTATACGAGATGGATCTGCTTCTAAAGCTGTAATTACAGCGCGTTGAGCAATACAATTAGCTCCACTAGTAATTTGGCCTTGCATTTTGTTACAAGCTCTAGCAATCCAATCTGGAGCTCCAATATAACCAATTCTCCAGCCTGTCATAGCAAAGGCTTTAGAAACCCCATTTACAGTCACAGTTCTGTCGTACATATCTTCAAATTCAGCCATACTAAAATGACCTCCTTTAAAATTAATATGTTCGTAGATTTCGTCTGAAACGACATAGATATGAGGGTGTTTTTTTAGAACATCTGCTAACGCTCTCAATTCTTCTTTACTATACACAGAACCACTTGGGTTACAAGGTGAGCTGTACCAAATCATTTTGGTTTTCGGAGTAATGGCAGCTTCTAACTGTTCAGCTGTCATTTTAAAATCATTATCAATTGAGGTTTGAACTTCCACAGGAACTCCATCACTCAATTTTACAATATCACTGTAGCTTACCCAATAAGGACAAGGTAAAATAACTTCATCACCAGGATTAATCATTACTGCAGCGACATTTGCAAGTGCTTGTTTTGCTCCAGTAGACACTACAATTTGCGGTAATGAATAGTTGAGGTTATTATCGCGTTTAAATTTGGTAATAATAGCTTCTTTCAATTCTACATAACCATCAACAGGTGTGTAGCTATTATAATTTTGGTTAATAGCTTCAATCGCAGCCTCTTTAATAAAATCGGGTGTGTTAAAGTCGGGTTCTCCCAAACTTAGTCCAATAATGTCTTTTCCTTCTGCACGTAATTCTCTGGCTTTTGCAGCCATAGCTAACGTAGCTGATGTCGCTAGGTTGTTAATTCTATCTGATAGTTGGTTCATCATTGTAATTATTCGTTGTTTTTAATCTGCGAAGTGACTTAAGCCATGCTTGGCTTTTTACCTAATTCTTTTAATTGCTGATAATGCTCCGAAATAGCTGTCCAAATAGAATTGTACTCGTTATAAGGTAAACTAAATTCATGAGCCGTTTCTCTTACTATTTTTGCAATATTTTTGTAATGCACATGGCTAATATTTGAGAATAAATGATGTTCTACTTGTCTGTTTAAGCCACCAGTGTAAAACTCTACAATCCAACTTTTAGGTGAGAAATTAGAGGTAGTGAATAATTGATGAATAGCCCAAGTATTTTTCATATTTCCATCTTGGTCTGGTAAAGGCATTTCTGTATTTGGCATTACATGTGCTAATTGAAAAATAACACTTAGAATAATTCCAGCTGTATAATGCATAATTAGAAATCCAATTAAAACTTGCCACCATGCGTAACCTAAAACTAAAGGTAATACCACCCAAATAGAGTAGTATAATATTTTACCAATAATTAACTTTGTCCATTGTGTTGCAGGATTAGGAAATTCGCCATAAGATAATTTTCTTTTAAGGTATTGGTAGGTTTGTTTAAAATCGGTAGTAATAGCCCAGTTAACTGTTAATAAACCATATAATAAAAAGGCATAATATTTTTGATATTGATGAATTTTTAACCATTTAGAATGTTTAGAAAAACGAATAATTCGTCCTGCATCAATGTCTTCATCGTGCCCTTGAATATTTGTGTAAGTGTGGTGTAAAACGTTGTGTTGTACTTTCCAGTTATAGTCGTTACCAGCTAGTATATGTATGCTGCTTCCCATAAGTTTGTTTACCCATTTTTTACTAGAAAATGAGCCGTGGTTTGCGTCGTGCATAACATTCATGCCTACACCTGCCATTCCAATACCAATAACCATCATGCATATAACCTGTAGCCATGCTGGTAGATCAACTGTCAACAATACGACTAAAGGGCCAAGTAATAAAGCAAACATTATTATTGCTTTTATGTAGAGTTTCCAGTTGCCTGTTTTTTTAATATTATTTTCTTTGAAGTAGTTGTTAACGCGTTTGTTTAGGGTTTTAAAGAACTTAGCAGAGTCTGTTCTAGAGAATTTTACTGTTTGTTGTGCCATTAGAATATAAATTATTTATTGTTATAACGTAAGGGATTTTAATTCATTATAACAATACAAAGATAGTTAATAAATAAAAAGCAACCATTATTGAAGAATGTTAAATTGTAAATCTTAAAAAGAATTACTTTTGCAGAAAGACAACTTATGGAATTGATTCTAAAATATTTCCCCAATTTAACGGAAAACCAAATTCAACAATTTGAAGCTTTAGAGCACTTGTACAAAGAATGGAACAGTAAGATAAACGTAATTTCACGCAAGGATATAGATGAATTGTATCTGAGACATGTGTTACATTCTTTAGGGATTGCAAAGGTCATAAATTTTGCTCCAGGTTCTTCTATTTTAGATGTTGGTACAGGTGGCGGGTTTCCTGGTGTGCCTTTGGCTATTTTATTTCCAGAAAGCCAATTTCATTTGGTAGATAGTATTAATAAAAAATTAAAAGTAATTAATGCTGTTTGCGAAGCAATAGAACTTACCAATGTAAAAACAACGCATAGTAGAGTAGAAGCTATTGATGAACACTTCGATTTTATTGTAAGTAGAGCTGTAACTACAATGCCAGAGTTTACCACTTGGGTTAAGGGTAAAATTGCAAAAAACCAAAAAAATGAATTAAAAAATGGGATCCTATATCTTAAGGGTGGTGATTTAGCGGAAGAATTAAAACAGTACAAAACGGTTAAGGCCTTCTTGTTATCGGACTATTTTAAAGAACCATTTTTTGAAACTAAAAAAGTAATTCATTTACCTTTAAAGTATAAAGTCTAACCAGATTAGTTGTTTTCAGTAATATTAAAACCCCTGAAAACAGTAGGGGTTTAAATCTGTATGTTTCGGAAATTTACAACCTGAAAATAAAAGCGTGTTTACGTTTTTAGAATTTCAGGCTTACCTAATTATTCATTTTAAATTTATACTACAATGATTTTTATAAAAAAGCGCATTAAGACCTACCTAGTGCTGGTTTTTGTCGGAATGTTTTTTCTGCCTTCAAAAATAAATGCACAGCAAGACACTATTTATTACAATATAGCTTGGAAAGAAACGGTAAAAGATAGTGCAGCTTTTTTTCGTCCACCAGTTAAAAAGGAAGGCGGTTTATTTCGGATTAAAGATTACTATGCTTCTGGACAGCTTCAAATGAGTGGCTTGTCTAAAGACTCAGAAAAGTCTATTTGGCATGGAGAAGTCAGTTGGTATAAAGAAAATGGTGAAATTTATCAAATTGCTAATTATGAAAACAATAGATTAGAAGGCGAGTTTGTAACATTTCTAAACCAACAGAAACTAGTGGCAATATACAAGAATGGTTATGTTGTAGAAGGTGCTTTAAATAGAGATCAAGGGAGTTACGGTTATTACATGGAAATTGCGAATGATACCATTAAGGATGTCATTTATGATGGAGATATTAAAGGTGTTCGTTATGAAAATTATAGTGTAGCTAAAGGAGCTCGATTTTTATCTAAATACTATGGTGAAAATGGTAAACTTATAGGTGAGCTTGAAACTCTAGACAATGGTTATACTAAAGGTGTTGAGGTGTTTTATTATTACGAGCCAATGCGAGTGAAACAAATAAGGTACTATCCCTATGAACATTTATTAGGGGAAACCTTTTTTTACGAAAATGGTCAAGTAAGAACACTGTTTGAATTGTCTCCAACATATAAAAGTACATTTTATGCCAAGGATGGAACACAATTAGGAAGCGTAACCTATACTATTAATAACGGTTATCTTAAACCTGAGAATGGTACAGTATATAATTTTTCGTATGGTTATAAGGATACAAAAGCTAATGAGGTAATTTCAGTAAAAACGTATAAGGACGGAAAATTACAGAAAGACGAACAGCGTTATAATGATGGTACAGTTAGAGCCTTAACCACTTATAAAGATGCGGTTAGAGAATTGCAAATCAGTTACAATAAAAAGGGAGAGGAAATTGCTCGTATGGTATATGATAACTATTACCCATTAACAGGTACTGAAATTTCACTAAATAAAGAGGTTACATATCTTGATGGAGAACTTGTTAAAGAGATTCATTTTTATAATGGAACTGATATCGTGTTTAGTGAAAAGACGCAAGACAAAGAAACTTATTACGATAAGCAGGGCAAAATTATGGGTGTTTTAGAAATTGAGTATCAAAATAAATACGCAAAACCTATAAATGGAAAAAGGTATTATGTGGGCTATGATACAGATATTTCTAGTATTGAAACATATGTAAATGGCTTTGTTAAGGAGCGAACAGTGTTTATCTCAAAATTCATGGGAGAAAATGAAAAAGTAGATTTTAAACGAACAGAGTATTTAGAAGATAATGGATATAATAAAATAAGGGAAGTTGTGTATTACAGTAATGGTTCTAGGCAGAGCGATACTGAATTTAAGGGCTATGACAAAGTTCATGGTAAATTTTATAATGATAACAATGAACAGATTGGTACTTATGATTATGTGACTAAAAATGGGACGTTATATGAATTCTTTCCAGAGTCTAATGTTATTCGTCTCATACAAGAAGAAGTTGATGGAAGTATAACAAAGTTAACACGATACGATTATGGACCATATCGAAAATACGGACATATAAACAGAGTTTTAATAGAAGAAATCGATGTTGCGTGTTGTTCAAAATCATATAAAAAAAATGGAGATGTTTTTGCTGAGGCAGTTTATAAAGATGGAAAACCTTGGGAAGGTACTGTGTATGATGCAACACAACGAACCAAAGTCACAATTAAAGCCGGCAAAACAAATGGAGTATATAAGGTATTTGATTATAATCAAGAAGCTGTTTTAGAAGTAGGGCAGGTTGTAAATGATAAAAGAGAGGGTGTTGTTAAAACATATAATTATAGCGGACAATTACAATCTAAAGAGACCTATTTAAATAATAAGTTGCATGGCGAAACTATCTATTATGATAGCGAAGGAAATCAAACTTCAAGTTTAATTTATAAAGATGGTAAGCCTTTCGAGGGAGTCAAAGTAATTGCCTCAGGTTATAACAAAAAACCAACTGAGGAAAGTTATTATAATGGTTTGGTGACTCAGCGTGTTATATATGATGAAAAAGGAAAGCGTGTGTCTCAATACAAAGATGGTAAAGAAGTGCAAACTATAGCTTATCATAAAGATTCAGACAAAAAGCGATTAAGCTATACTGTAGATGGATATTATATCAATGGTGAAGTCATTCGTTATGATATAAATGGAAAAGTAGAACACAAAGCTGTATTTAAAAATAATGAGTTAGAGTCTGGTGTCGTTTATCTCACGTCTCGAGATTTATACGATAAACGTATTGCTTATATTATTTTTAATAAACAACAAGACAAACTAACGGTTACAATGAAGACTAGTGAAGATGAAGTCGTGTTCTTTGCAGAAGAAAGGTTAGAACAGGGGTATACAAGTAAGTATATTAATAAGTTAAATTTATACATTTATAATTTAACACCTGAATCTTTGTATTAGTGGTGTTACCAAAGTGAAAATCATAAAAAAAACCGTCTGAAATATATCTCAAACGGTTTTTTTTATGATTGTAATAGTACGTTATTGCTTAACTATTTTTTTAATGATACTATTGCCTTCTTCGTTAGTAAAACGAATAATGTAAGGCTGTGCAGATAAATCTGAAATATCAATAGTGTTGTCACCAGAAACGATGTTAACTTGTTTAATGTTTTTTCCTAATAAGTCATAAAAATCAGCAGTTAAATTTTCATTAGAGTTTACATTAAGTTCATTCTTCGTATTTGTAGGATAAACATCTAGAGTCGCTAATGAAGATTCGTTAATACTTAAACTTGGGTCAAAATTGTATGTTACGTTTAAAGGTGTTCCAATTGCTGTACCACTAGCATTAAATGCTTGAAATCTAAGCGACCAACTCATAGGCGTTGTTGTTGTAGGTGCATTTTGATTCCAAAAATTATTACCAGCACTATTGGTTGCTCCAGGAGCAATCATAGCTGCTGTATTTGGGTAACCACTATTTAAGGTCACATTATTTAAGCATACACCAGCAAAGCATAACTGAAACAATGAGCCATCGGTTCCTACAAGATTGTCAACAAAAATTCTCATATATATGTTTTCGGTAGAAGTGTTTGTGACTTTAAATTTCCAGTTACAAGGGTCAGAATAACCACAGCCTGCTTCAGAAAAACTGATAGTTTGTCCATCAGTGACAATACTGTCGTCACTTTTGTCTCTAACTTCAAATTGTGCGTTTGCAGAGAATGCGGCTAAAACTAAGCCTAAAAAAAGTAATGTTTTTTTCATAATATTTTGATTTTTAGTATTGAAAATATCTTTTCAAAGATAGGTTTTTTTGTATGTAATAAAAAAGGGAAGTCTTTTTTGAAGAACTTCCCTTAATGTTATAGTAGCATACTGTATTATTTACTTACTACAAATTTTGTACTGTACGAAGCCTTTCCATCATTAATATTCATGATGTAATGTCCAGCGTTTAACTGAGATACTGGTAACTCTATGTTTTGAGTTCCAAATAAACCTTCGTAGTTATTGTTGATAACGGTTCTTCCTAACATATCAGTTACAGTAATGTTGTAATTGCCATTTCCATTTTGGAAAGCAATATTAAGTGTATCTGTTGCAGGATTAGGATACAATTTAATTGAATCTATTCCTGATACTTTTTCAATACTTAATGCTTGCGCTACAGTACTTTGTTTTGCGCTTACAATAGTGCCATCGGTTCCATCAATTAATACTACAACAATATTCATATTGTTAACGTCACTTGTGGCAGGAACAGTATAGTTAAAATCATAGGATACATTTTCACCAGCATTAATAACTGCAGGTACAGAGTTTTCTTGTCCATTAAATCCTCCTAATAATGCTCTACCAACATGGTTGTAAACCATTTGAGTATCAGGAACAGGATCTGCTAAATTTTCATAGCCACCCATTGGTCCTTCTGATCCTCCAGAGTAGTAATTTACTTGGTTGTATCCCCAACCAGTACCACCTGTACCTGTAACACCATCTTCGGTAATGATAACACCTAATCTATAATTAGCAGCACTAAAAGAAGTATAAAATACAGCTTGAGCAGAAATGGTTAAAGTATTCCCAGATTGAATAGCGCTAGATGTTAAATCTACAGGAACAATTTCATTAATCTGAATATCATAACCTTCTTGTAAAGAAGCTTGTCCTGGATCTACACCTACTAATTTTCTATCAAGACCAGAGTTAGGCCATCCAGAACCAATAGTGTTAACTAAGTTAGTGTCATATTCTGCTACCGTCATTGGATCTGCATTATGAACAGCTATTGCAACAACTGTATTTGGATAAGTTGTAGCCATATAATCTAATCCTACAGTACCTCTAGGACACCATCCACACCAAGTACCAGTAGATTCCTCTATAAGTACAGTCTTTGTACCAGATTGAGTCATGGTATTAAATTTAGTGTTTTTTGAATTGACTAAAGGACTAGGGTTGGTAGAATTATTAATTTCTGTTATTGTAACATTAATATCTTTTTCTTCAGCAGTAGGATAGTTAACCATTATTGGGTGGTTTAATGTTGCTGTAGCATTTGCTGCAATGTTTGTATTGATAGTAGAGATATGATCTGTAGTACCATCATTCCAGTTAATTTCTAAAGAAGTAATAGGATTTGTACCTATATTTTTAACATTAACTGATAATTGATTGTCAACAGAAACTAAAGAGTATCTGTTTAAACTTAGAGATTGTAAGAGCACGTCCGTTGGAGTAGGAATGGTTCTAACAGAAACGTCATCAATATTTAATCGGAATTGGTCAGTAGTATTGTGATGTCTAAAAGCTACATATATAGTTTGACCAGCAAAAGAAGATACATCTAAATCTCTCTCAACATACGCTCCTGTAGCTCCAATAATCTCGTTGAAAGTTGTTGTAGATGCGCCTAACGTTGCAATATCTGAAGCTGTTGCTACATAAACTGTATAATTTTCGTTAGCCCAAGCTTGATCTTGTCCATAAGCTTTCCATTGTAATAAAACAGAACCACTTGCTCCTGTTAAATCGATAGCTTTTGAAACCATCCAGTTATCAGGAAATAATGCTTCTCCTAATGGCGGTGTAGGAATCCAAGATGCTGATGTGGCGTGTTCTTCTTGTACTCCGTCATCTAAATCAGCTGAATACCAACCATTGTTGTCTCCATCAGCGTCGGTTAATGTCCAGTTGTCCATATTTCCTGATGAAAAATCATCATAGAAGTAAGTTTGTGCTGTAGTAAATTGCAAGAAAGCAAAACTAAGCAAAGTTAAGAGCGTAATTTTTTTAATCATGTTTTTAAGTATTAGTTAATATTTGAGAATAAAAGAGCTTGAAGATACTTAAATAGCTAATTTTTGCAAAAAATTAACATAAAAAAAACGGTATTTATAAATAAATACCGTCTAAGTACTATTATCTCGGATAAAATTAAAAAGCAACGGTTAAGTTAGCGCTAAGTCCTGTGTTTGAAGGTACAAATCTACATACACCACCAATACATATTAGACCACCACGTTGTCTTCCATAGTTAATGCCTAATCTAGTATTGCCTTTACTGTAACTTCCTCCAACACTATAATAATGTATTTTGTCTACTCCACCGTAATTATAGTTGTCTGCTACATAAAGTGCTAAACGTGTAGAAAAATTATATTCAACAACTCCGGCTGCCCAGTTTTTACGATCGTCTTCGCTCCATAGGTGTTGTACTACAAAACGTGCTGCTTTTCCGTTGTCAAATCGTCTTGTAGCTTCAATAACACCAATATTTGCAAGGATAGATTTTTTTCCAAGTGGACCTCCTTCAACAATAGCTTTGTCTACTATTACATTTTGATAGGTTAAAACAGAACTCCAGTTTTTAGACCATTTCTTTTTAATTTCAAGATTAAAATCTCTGAACAATTGGTGACCTTTGCCAATAAATTTGGCTTTGTACCATCGGTTTTCAATATTATATTCAGCATCTAATCCTCCCCAATAAGAGAAGTTCATCGCTAGCTTTGTTCCGTATTTTCCGCCTAAAGATGTGCCTTTTTTAAAAGAGTAAAATAAATCGAATTGTGTGCCAACTTCTCCAGAGCGTTGGTCAAAAGACTCAATAATTAGTCTTGGCTGCGGATTGTAAACGTATAGATTTGTTAATAAATAATCTTGCTGTTTGGTAAGTCCAGGTACATAGTTTACAACTTGTTGGTTGTAAATATTACCTTCGGCAAAGCGGTCTGAATAAAAGCTAAAGTTTTCTAAACGTCTAAACGTAGCATTTATTCCTAATCCTTTTTTTGCATAGCCTGCGTTAACTTGTAAAGCTGTTCCATCATAAAGTTTGTTGGATGAAATCTGTTCTTCATTTACAATAACATCTGGATCTTTTACAATGGCTTCAACACCAGCATAAAAGTTGTCGATAATAAAATCTAAACGTCCACCATAAGCTCCAACTGTAGTGGGAAGTGCTTCGTTTCCATTAGTATCTTGATACCTGCCAACATAACTAGCGCCTAGTTGTATATCTACAGATTCTATATTTAAAGCTCCGCTTAGACTTAAATCGGCATCTATACCTTGAATAGTACCTGCAGATTCTTCAAAACCATAACGTTGTTTTCCAAAAACAGCTTTAAGGCTTAAATCTTTAGTTGCATTAAATTTTATGTTCAATCCTTTTATAGCATTATTTAGTCCTAATTGTCTGTCTTCCCATGAACGTAATATTAATCCACTACCAAATTGCTCGTAAAAATAGCCTGCGGTAACATCTAAATTTTCGTCTTTATAATTAAAATAATAAGTTGCTATATCGTTTTGATTATCATAGATAGGGCTATAACCAAGTAATCCTGATGGTAAGTACGATTCGTATTGAGCACCAGCAGTAAATTTACCAAGATTGTAATTCATTAAAACGTAATTGTTAGCTCTAAATTGGTCTTCTGGTGCTACAAAATTTAAGCCTTTATCTGTTTGAAGCCATTGTGAATTAGATTCTAATCCACCGTAAAATGAACCATTTTCTTGAGCATTTATAAGGTAGAGATTTGACAATAGTGTAACTAGAATAACTATTTTTTTCATTATAATATGGTTGTTAGCGGTAAGTTAGTCTTGGGTTTTATTATTTAGAAAATTCTTTAATTTTTTCGTACAGTTCTAGTTCTGCACCAGGACTGTAGCCAGAATGTTTATAAACAATCTTATTGTCTTTAACTAAAATTGTAAGCGGAATACTTGAAGCATTTAGTGCACGCTTTAAATCATTATTCGTATCTAGTAAAACGGTGTAATCCCAACCTTTACCATTTACCATTGATTTTACACGCTTTACAGTTCTACTATCATCTACTGATACAGCTAGAAGTTCTACATTGGTTTCTTCTTGCCATTCGTCGTAGATATCATTAATGGCATCCAATTCTTTTAAGCAAGGTACACACCAGGTTGCCCAAAGGGAAATAATGGTAATGCCATCTTTATTAGTGGCATCTTTTAACACTATGGTTTTACCGTCAATAGAGGTTAAGTCTACACTAGGAAGGTCGTTTTGAGCCATAGCGTTTAGACTAAATAGGCTTAAGCAAAAAATAAAAATTAGTTTTTTCATGTATTTATAATTTGTCGTTTTTAACTAGTACATGCTGTTTGTTATAATATATCCCAGAAGGAGGTAATATATTTAACAAGCTTGTATAGTAATAATTTTGAAATTGTGTTTCACAATATTAGTTAAATTATTTTCAAATGTAGTGATGTACTAAAAATTAATTATTTTAGCAAAAAACAATATAATTGCTATGATTTCAAAAAAAATGCCAAAGTTCTTTTTATTACTAATTGTTTTAGTAAGTGTCGCATGTAGTAAAACGGAAGATAATGTACCTTTAAACACTCCAACCACTCAAATTGTTGTAGATAAGTTGGTGCGTAAAGCGTCATTAATTAATCAAGAGATTCCTTTTACAATTACAAGTGATTCTGAGGCGGGAGAAATTACCGACTTGGTGTTTTATGTAAATGGGGAGCCTATTGAAGGGACGTCATTCTCTTCTGATACCATAGGAGATTTTGAAGTGTATGCTGTTTATATGCAGGATGGAGTAGAAGTTACTACTAATACAGAAACATTTAGTGTTATCATACCCAAAAGAAAAGTTGTTGTAGAAGATTACACTGGTACATGGTGTGGCTTTTGTCCGAGAGTTGCGGGTGCAATTTATTCATTAAGTGAAGAAACAAATGATATTACGGTTGTTGCTATACATGAAACAAATAACAATTTTCCTGAACCAATGCATTTTGGACAAATACAACTGTTAAAAGATGCTTTTGGTGTCGATGGTTTACCTGCAGCGAGATTAAATAGAACTGAAGATTGGGCAACACCACACCCAAATAGTGCTGTTACTAGTATGGCTGGTTTAGATACTAATTTAGCAATAGCAATAAACTCTGAGGTTGAAGAAGGCGAGTTACAAGTTCAAGTCAATGTGGTTTATGAGGAAGGCTCAGTTCAAGGAGATAAATTAGTAGTTTATTTGCTAGAAGATGGTATTATAAGTGATCAATTTAATTATTATAATGATGATGCTACAAGTCCTTTTTATAATATGGGAGATATAATCCCAGATTTTGAACATAACGAGGTCTTAAGAAACTCTTTATCCAGTCTTTTGGGAGATGCAATTCCTGTAACAGCTGAATTAACTGAGCATATTTGGTCAAATACAATGACGCTTCCTTCAAATTATGTTGTGGAAAATTTGAGTATTGTTGCTATGGTTGTTGGTGCTGATAACACGGCTAAAAATTCACAGCATGCACATGTTGGAGAAGATAAGTCTTATGAATAATTTCTTTTGCTGAATTTCTATAAGAAAAAACCTGAACACTAATTTTAGCGTTCAGGTTTTTTTTTATTTATACCTAGTATTTAGGGTACTATTTATTTACTATAAATTTTGTAGTAAATATTGAATTGTTTTCGCCAATTATATTGAGAATATAAAATCCAGAAGCTATATCTAAAGGTATTATTGTGCTGTTATCTAATTTTAAATTGGAGTTGTATACAGTCTTTCCTGTTAAATCTGTTATACTAATATTTGCATTAGTACTGCTGTTGGACTTTAATATTAATTCATTTTTTACTGGATTTTTCTCTAATTGAAAAGCAAACAATTCATGGTTAGAAATGTGTAATGGCGGATTTAATATTTCTTCTAAAGCAAAATTTACATTTTCTTGTGTTAGTAAAACATGAGGTTCGCTTTCTTCTGGTAAATATATGTTTGCAAATGGCGACGTTGTTAAGTCTATTGTGGCATGCCAATCAATTTCGTTATTAGGAAATTCTAAAGCTAATGCACTAACTGAAGGAACAAAATTAAACTTATCAATATTAAGTGCGTTTATAAAGTCGCCTCCAATTCCTCCATCAGATCCTAAGGTTCCTGTTATTCCGCCTAAATCAAATAAGCCTCCTGGTGCAGCATCAATACCATCCGAATATGAAAACGCTTCGCTTTCTGCAACAGAATCATCAATTTCAATACTAAATAATTGGATGGAAATACTACTTGCCGTATTTGTAATTCCCGCAGCAGGAGTGAAGTTTATACCTATAATAATATCTGCTGTAAATGTGCCAATAGGCATAGCTATACTTGTGTTTATTACGGAGTAATCATTTGTAACAGTTGGCCCAGAATTCCCTATTGCAAAGTAAGGGGTATTATTACCACTACCATTAATTATAGAAACATTACGAACATCTTCAGGAAATCCAGAAGGAGTTAATGCATTAATTGAAGTTTCAAATATGTCTCTAAACGGGTGAGCCGTTGGTAATTTTAATGCAGGATCAAAGGTTACTAAATCTGTTCCTAATAAATGGGCATCTAAGTGGTCTGTTAGTAATTGTTTGGCTGCAGCCGATTTTAATAAGCCGTTAATTAGCGGTTGTACTTCTGTAGCCGCATTAGTGTTGTTAAAGGCTAAAAAGTTTAATTGGTGCTGTAAGCCAATTGGTACATTTGCTCCATGGTGAGGAGAATCAAAAGAAATGTAAAGTCTTGTATCTGCATTTAGTGAATTTGCCTCCATGTAGTTTAAGGCATAACGTGAAATTATACCTCCCATACTTGGTCCAATAATGACATTTTGATCAGGATTGTTGGCTGCTTTGTCGGTATTAATCATATCTATTAATTCAACCAAAACCATGGCATTACGTTCCATAAAATCAGCTCCTCCATCAATAATTTCGTTATCAGCAGTTCTTGTGTAAGTTGGGAAATTTAGAACTATGACATCAAAACCTTCAGCTCTAACTAAATCTGCTAAATTTTGGGTTCCGGATGTTCCAATAAAGTCTAATGAATTATATAAATCAGTAATGCCTCTTGTGTCTCCTGGGTCAAAACCATCAACAAGAAAAATGGGTTTGTCTAAAATATTATCTGCACTTAAGAATATTTCATATTCACCTTCGCCAGGATAGTTTGTGGTTTCTCCATAAGCAGATAAATTTGGAGTTATACTAGATGTAATTGTGTTTTGTGCTGTTAGAAAAAAAGGTAAAAAGAGCAAGATAAAAAGGTGATTTTTTTTCATGGCTTTAGAGTTATTGTTCCTCAATGTTTAAAAGCTAATCTTACATTTAGTGTTTTTGTGCTCATAAAGTTTTGAGGGTGCTTATGGTATGTTCTAATTAATTGTGTTTGTACAAGATACAAAGTTTAGCTAGGATTCAAGGTTTTTTTTAATCAACTTTCTATAAGACATAAAAAAATCCCTAAAAGCAAAAGCGCTTTTAAGGATTTAGTATTTAAAAGATTGTAAAGCCTTAGCCTAAGAAAGGATATTTGTAATCTACAGGAGTTACAAAAGTTTCTTTTATTAATCTTGGAGACACCCAACGCATTAAGTTTTGTGCGCTACCAGCTTTATCGTTTGTTCCAGATGCTCTTGCGCCACCAAATGGTTGTTGACCAACAACTGCTCCAGTTGGCTTGTCATTAATATAGAAGTTACCAGCTGCATTTTGTAAGGCTTTTGTAGCTTCTTCTATAGCATAACGACAGGTTGCTAAAATAGCCCCAGTTAAGGCGTATTCGCTAGTTTCATCAACTAATTTTAAGGTTTCAGTAAATTGATCTTCTTCATATACGTAAATGGTTATTATTGGGCCAAATAACTCAGTACACATCGTGTCGTATTTTGGGTTAGTGGTAACAATAACCGTAGGTTCTATAAAATAACCTTTAGATTTGTCATATCCTCCACCTACTATTATTTCTGCATCACTAGCAGATTTTGCTTCGTCAATGTATCTTGCTAATTTATCAAAAGAACCTTCGTTAATTACAGCAGTTACAAAATTACTCATGTCTTCAGGAGAACCTTGTTTAAAAGATTTAACGTCTTCTATTACAAACTTCTTAACATCGTCCCATAAATTATTAGGAATGTATGCTCTAGATGCTGCACTACATTTTTGACCTTGAAATTCAAAAGCACCACGAGAAATTGCAGTAGCTACTTGCTTTGCAACAGCAGTTTTGTGAGCTACAATAAAATCTTTACCACCAGTTTCTCCAACAATTCTTGGGTACGTTTTATAGTTTGCAATATTGTTACCGATTTGTTTCCAAAGGTTTTGAAATACTGGAGTAGAGCCTGTGTAATGTAAACCAGAGAAATCTGGACTAGCCATAACGGTATCTGTAATCATTCCTGGATTACCAAAAACGACATTGATAACACCAGCAGGAACACCAGCTTCCTTAAAGACGTCCATAATTACTTTTGCAGAATATATTTGGTTGTTACTTGGTTTCCAAACGACAACATTGCCCATTAAAGCCATACATGCTGGTAAATTACCTGCAATAGCTGTAAAGTTAAATGGAGTTACAGCATAGGTAAAACCTTCAAGAGGTCTGTATTCTACTCTGTTCCAAGCATCGCTTGTGCTTTCTGGTTGTTCCATATAAATGTCAGTCATAAACTGAACATTAAAACGTAAGAAGTCAATCAGCTCACATGCAGCATCAATTTCTGCTTGATGAATGGTTTTAGATTGTGCAATCATAGTTGCAGCATTAATTTTAGCTCTATAAGGACCAGCGATTAATTCTGCAGCTTTTAAGAAAATACCAGCACGTTGTTCCCATGGTAATTGAGACCATGATTTACGTGCTTCTAAGGCTGTTGAAATAGCTTCTTCAACATGTTGTTTTTCTGCTAAATGATATTCGCCTACGATATGTTGATGATCGTGTGGAGGAGACATTGTTCTGGTATTCCCAGTTTTAACGTCTTTTCCATTTATGTACATAGGAACTTCAACCTTTGAGTTATACATAGATTTGTAAGCTTCAGCAACAGCTTTGCGTTCTGCTGAACCAGGTGCGTAAGCCATAACAGGTTCGTTAACTGCTACAGGTACATTAAAGAATCCTTTTCCCATAATATATTTTGTTTTTTTAGTTTGAATTTTTAAAGTGCAAAGGTACAATTTTTATAAGAAATTATTTCGTTGAAACGTTATAGTTGTGTGAAGCTTAGAATTATACTTTCAAAGGGTTAGCTTAAAAAAAATAGCAATATTGTCTTGTGTAAAAACGTAGCGCAAATTGTATTGCGCAATGTGAGACGTGCTGATTCTTAGGTAGCTATAGTTAATAAGCTTTAATCTGAAGCTAAATTAAGGCACTATAAATGTTTAGTAGTGCTTTTGTTTTAAGAGAGGAGTCTAGTTAAGGGCAAATGGAGCACTTAATTTAAAAGAAGGAATATAAACTTTAAACTTATTTGCTTTTGTAAAATTGACCATATTATAATGACCTTGCATGGCGCCAAAGGGTGAGGTTAAAAGGCATCCAGAGTTATATGTGTGGGATTCACCAGGTTTTAGAACGGGTTTTTTTCCAATGACTCCTTCGCCTTCTATAATCTCTTCATTATTTAAAGCATCTAAGATTGACCAATGTCTAGAGTTTAATTGAACAGAATCTTTGCTTTGATTTTCAATAGTTACTTTATAGCCAAATGCAAAGTGCACTTTATAGTTTTTATAAAAAGTGCCTTCAAAATTGGTTTCTACAGAAATTTTAATCCCGCTTGTAACTTGTTGTACCATGTGTATTTAATAATTATTCTATGCTAAAATAACATAATTTTTGAATGAAGCATTATAATTCGGTTGAGTGGTTGTAATTTTTAACAGTTCTATAATATTAACTTGATTCAAATTAGGAAACATCAAATATGACTTAGTATTTTTTGTTTTATGCTATTTTTAATTTGTAATATCTACTGAGCTAGCTTCGCCAAAGCCTATTAGTCTATCGTAACGGGCTCCAAGATCTTTATAGTAAACAAGGACTTTATAATTGTTTTCGGTTTCCCAAAAATTTCCACTAATAGCACCTTCGTCTAATTCTCCAGTTTCTTTATCTACAGCTACAAATTTGTAATTATAAAAACCTTGTTTTAGCAATAATGTAGCTTCGTAGCGTTTGCTTTCAGAATTGTATAGCATTTGAGTTAATGGTTCTATGGTGAAATAATTGAAATTCCCATAAATATGTATGTTTTTATCTTTTAATTCTTCGTGTAATAATGAAAAATGAATCATAACATAATCTGCTTCAACATCAGGGTTATCTCTATCTATAACTGTGACTTGAAAGTTTCCATTAATATCAGGATTGTAGGTGTATGGTCTGTTTTTTCTAGAGATATTAGTATATAAATAGTTGTGATAAATATCTTCTAAGTCTATATATTGAATGCCAACGTTTGCAGCTCTAACATCTTTATTTTCAAAAAATAAATATTCATTTCCACCAAAGAATGCAGATTCGGTGTCGTAGCGATAAATAAGTTCGTTACCTAGTGTGTATTGTGGCTTTAAATCTGAAATGGCTGTATTAAGGTTGTTATTCTGAATGACTAATGTTTTAACGGTTTCTAAAGGGTTATTTAAATTTAGACCATTAGTGGTGATAACCATGTCTACAGATTGTTTTTCGGCAATAACTTTTACGTCTCTAGAACGTTTGACTTTTACGCCAACATTGGCTATACTTTCATAAACCATAAATTTTCTGCTGAACATTAATTCATCGTAATCATCATAGATTGAAATCATATAATTACCACTTTTTAATAACGCACGTGTCTGTGAGTTTGGTATTGCTAAGTTGTAATGAGAGTATATCTGATAGGTGTTAAATGAGTTTTCGTAACTTAAAATCCTTTGGTTGTCTAATCCTCTTAGATATTCTGACTTTACTAATCCAGAAGGAGTCCAGTCAAAATTAAAATGCTCTATAACGTAGTAAAAGTCTTCTTCGTCTCCGGTTAAAGCATCAAATTCTAGTAATAGAGATTCACCGAGTTTTAAAACGGGCAATTGGCCTTGTGTGGTGTTACTTTTAAAAGTAATGGTCTTTATAAAATCAGGTGGATTGAGTTCTTTAGCTACTTGAGAGAGTAGGATTGTAGGAAATAGTATAAGTACAAAAAGGTTAAGAATGTGTTTTTTCATTTTATTTGAAATCTGAGCGTATAAAGATAATCAAAATCTATACCTTAAATCGTATATGTTATTTATAATGATTACAAATAAAAAAGTTGCTTCAAATTGCTCCATAATTAAGCATTAATTCGTAAATTTGCACGGATTTTTAGATAACTAATCTTTAAGAGATATGTCAAAAGACATCAAAATAAAAAAAGGCTTGGACATAAAGCTTATCGGTGAAGCCGAGAAAGCAACAGAAAATGCTATTATTAGTAATTTCTACTCCATTAGACCTGAAGACTTCCATAGTATTATTCCAAAATTAATAGCAAAAGAAGGCACACGTGTAAAAGCTGGTGAGACTTTGTTTTATAATAAGGATGAAGAAGCTATGAAATTCGTTTCACCTGTGTCTGGTGAGATTACAGAGGTACAACGTGGACCAAGACGTCGTATAGACGCTATTAAAATTACAGCAGACAAAGAGCAAACTTATGTTGATCATGGTAAATTTGATCTAGCTTCTGATGCTGAAAAAACTAAAGCTCATTTGTTAGCTTCAGGTTGCTGGGCTTTTATAAAACAACGTCCTTATGATGTTGTTGCAAAAGCAGATAGCACACCAAAAGCTATTTTTATTTCTGGCTATGCAAGTGCACCTTTGGCAGCAGATTTAGATTATACTTTAACAGGGAAAGAGGCTGAATTACAAGCTGCTGTTACTGCATTATCTAAGCTAACAGAGGGGAGTGTTCATATTTCAGTAGGTAAAAATTCAAATTCACCTTTAGCAAATTTACAAAACGTTGTAGTTCATAAAGTTTCTGGGCCGCATCCATCAGGTAATGTAGGTACTTTAATTAATAAGGTAGATCCTATTAATAAAGGAGAAACGGTTTGGACAGTTAATGCGCAAGACTTAGTAATAATAGGAGAACTATTATTAACAGGTAAGTTTAATGCAGAGCGTATTGTTGCTTTAGCAGGTTCTTCAGTTAAAAAACCAAGATATTTTAGAACTAAAATAGGTTCTGAAATTGCGACTATGGTTTATGATAATGGTGTTGAAAGAGATAGTAACGACCGTATAATTTCTGGAAATGTATTAACTGGTAAACAAGTAATGCCAGATGGTAATTTAGATTATTATAGTAATGTAATTACTGTGATACCTGAAGGGAATGATTACGAGTTATTTGGATGGAATAAGCCCGTTTTTAATAAAATTTCTACATCAAGAGCGTTAACTTTTTCGTGGTTAAACCCTAAGAAAAAATACGATTTAAATACCAATACAAACGGTGAGCATAGAGCATTTGTTGTAACAGGATCATACGAAGAAGTATTTCCTTTAGACATTTACCCAATGCAGATTTTAAAGGCTTGTATGTATCAAGATTTAGATGAAATGGAAGCTTTAGGAATGTACGAAGTTGCCCCTGAAGATTTTGCCTTAACAGAATTTGTGTGTGTGTCAAAACAACCACACCAAAAAATTATAAGAGAAGGATTAGACTTAATGCTAAAAGAGATAGGATAATGGGTTTAAAACAAAATTTACATAATTTTAGAGAGAAGAATAAAGATAAAAAATGGTTGCCAGCATTTTCGGCAATACATACATTCTTATTCTTGCCTAATGAGACCACTCATAACGGAACTCATATTAAAGCAGCCGATGATTTAAAAAGAACAATGAACACTGTTATTATGGCAATGGTTCCTTGTTTAATATTTGGTATGTTTAATGCTGGATACCAGCATTACTTAGCTTTTGGGGAAATTCAACAAGCAACAGGTGGTTTTTTAAGTTCAGAGTTTTGGACTTTAGATAACTTCTTAGTTGGTTTTTGGAAAGTAATTCCATTAGTAATTGTTTCTTACGTGGTAGGTTTAGCAATAGAGATTTTATTCGCTATTAAAAATAATCACGAAGTTGAAGAAGGGTATTTGGTTACGGGTATGTTAGTCCCATTAATTGTACCAATTGATACTCCTCTTTGGATGTTAGCTGTAGCAGTTGCCTTTGGTGTTGTTATAGGTAAAGAAGTTTTTGGTGGAACAGGAATGAATATTCTGAATCCTGCATTAACCATTCGTGCATTCTTATTCTTCGCATATCCAACATGGATGTCAGGAGATAAAGTATGGGTACACGGAGCTGTAGAACAAGATCAATTAATTGCAGCTGGACAAAATGTAGATGCTATTTCTGGTGAAACAATCTTAGGTAGTTTAGCACAAGGAAAATCTGTCGCTTATGATGTCATGGACATGTTTTACGGATTAATACCTGGTTCAGTAGGTGAAACATCGACACTATTAATATTATTAGGTGCATTATTCTTAATCTTTACTAAAATTGGAAGTTGGAGAATTATGTTATCATCTGTAATAGGTGCATTAGTAATGGGTTTAATCTTCAACGGAGTTGTAAGCTCAGGTTGGATTACAGAGTCTAGTAAATTCTACGGCTTAATGAGTACAGAATTTTGGCATCACTTACTTATTGGTGGTTTTGCTTTTGGTACTGTATTTATGGCAACCGATCCTGTTACGGCATCACAAACAACAAAAGGAAAATGGATATATGGTTTCTTAGTAGGATTTATTTCTATTATGATACGTGTATTCAACCCAGCATATCCAGAAGGTGTTATGTTAGCAATTCTATTAATGAATGTGTTTGCACCAACAATTGACCACTATGTGGTTCAAGGAAATGTAAAGAAAAGAATGAAACGTTTAAAAGCTAAAGTTGCATAACGATGGAAAATAGAACAGATAAAAATTCATATACTATAATTTTTGCCATAGCAATGGTATTAGTGGTAGGTTCTTTATTAGCATTTACAGCAGCTTCTTTAAAACCTACAATCGCAGAAAATGAACGTATGGAAAAGCAGCAGAATATTCTGTATGCTATGGGAGTTAATGATAATGATGAAGGTAGTGCTAATTTTATTTCAACAGATAAAGTTGCTGGTGAGTTTTCAAAATACATTAAAAAACAATTAGTAATTGAAAATGGAATTGCATCAGAAAATGACCAAGCGTATTTAATTGATGTAAAAAAGGAACAAACCAAAGCAAAATCTGGTGAGGCAAGAAGGTTACCTTTATTTATAGGCGAAAAGGATGGTAAAACATTTTATATCGCACCAATAAGAGGTAAAGGACTTTGGGATGCTATTTGGGCTTATGTCGCAATGGATGAAAACATGGTTGTTCAAGGAGCTTATTTTGATCATAAAGGTGAAACACCTGGTTTAGGAGCAAATATTAAGCAACGTTTCTTTATGGATGACTTTATTGGAGAACATTTATTAGATGCTTCAGGTAATTTTAAAGGAATTACAGTCGCAAAAGGTAATGCCGATCCTAAAAATTTAGATAAAACAGATAACGAGGTTGATGCTATTGCAGGTGCTACAATTACTGGTGATGGTGTTACAGCAATGATCAAAAAAGATTTGAAGCTTTACTGGCCTTATTTTAAAACTTTAAAAAAATAATTTATGGGACTTTTATCAAAAAAAGACGCCAATTTAATATTAGATCCATTAGCAGATAATAACCCAATTACAATCCAAGTACTTGGTATCTGTTCTGCTTTAGCAATTACAGCCGAGCTTAAAGCTTCTATTGTAATGGCCGTTTCTGTATTATTTGTTTTAGGAATAGGAAACGTAGTCATTTCTTTAATGAGAAATATTATTCCTTCAAAAATTAGAATTATTGTACAACTTGTTGTTGTTGCAGCTTTAGTAATTATAGTGGATCAAGTTTTAAAGGCTTATGCTTATGAACTAAGTAAAACACTTTCAGTTTTTGTTGGATTAATTATTACAAACTGTATTATCATGGGACGTTTTGAAGCGTTTGCTTTAGGAAATGGTCCATGGAGGTCATTTTTAGACGGTATAGGTAATGCTGCTGGTTATGGTTTAATACTTATAATCGTAGGATTCTTTAGAGAACTTTTAGGGTCTGGAACCTTATTAGGATTTAAAGTTTTAGGTGATCCAATCGAAAAAACAGGATTGTATGCAATTGGTTATGAAAATAACGGTTTTATGTTATTATCTCCAATGGCATTAATAGTTGTAGGGATTATTATTTGGATACAACGTAGTAGAAACAAAGCATTAATAGAAGACTAAAAATAGTCTGCAGTAAATGTCTAGACTAAGGATTTAAAACTGCAAACTGAAGACTTAAAAATATGGAACATATAGAATTATTTTTCAAATCGATATTTATAGATAACATGGTATTTGCAACATTCTTAGGAATGTGTTCTTACTTAGCTGTATCTAAAAAGGTGTCAACAGCTGTTGGTCTTGGTGCTGCTGTAATATTTGTATTAGCTATTACAGTACCATTAAACTGGTTGTTAGATCAGTATTTATTACAACCTGGTGCATTATCTTGGTTAGGTGAAGAATATGCGAGCTACGATTTAAGCTTCTTATCTTTTATTATGTTTATTGCAACAATTGCTACTATGGTACAATTAGTTGAAATCATAGTAGAAAAATTTTCGCCATCATTATATAACTCGTTAGGTATATTTTTACCTTTAATTGCTGTAAACTGTGCCATTTTAGGTGGTTCATTATTTATGCAATCTAGAGAAATAGCAACCTTAGGCTTAGCCTTAAATTATGGTATTGGTTCTGGTATTGGATGGTTCTTAGCAATTTTAGCAATTGCAGCTATTAGAGAAAAAATTAGATATAGTAATGTACCACCAGCTTTAAGAGGTTTAGGTATTACATTTATTATAACAGGTTTAATGGCCATTGGATTTATGAGTTTTGGTGGTATGTTAACAGGAGGCGATGAAGAAGCACCTGCAGAAGATAAGTCTGCTGCAATTGAAGTAATAAAAGAAGATATTAATAAAGAAGCTCAACTTAAGTCTGACTTAAATGTAGCTGAAAATACAAACGAGTAATTGATTAGTATGATGATATTAGCCGCAAGTACAATCGGAACTATAGTCGCAACAGTAGCTGCCTTTTTATTGGTAACTCTATTGTTAGTAGCACTATTATTATTTGTAAAACAAAAGTTATCACCTTCAGGACCTGTAAAGATTTTGATTAATGGTGAACGTGAAATAGAAGTGAGTTCGGGAGGTACTTTATTAAGTACTTTAGGTGCTGAAAAAATATTTTTACCATCTGCTTGTGGTGGAGGTGGAACTTGTATTCAGTGTGAGTGTCATGTTTTATCTGGTGGTGGTGAAGCATTACCAACAGAAACTCCTCACTTTTCTAGAAAAGAATTAGCTCATGGAGCGCGTTTATCTTGCCAAGTAAAAGTAAAGCAGGATATGGAAATTACGATTCCTGAAGAAGTATTTGGTATCAAGAAATGGGAAGCAACAGTAGTTTCAAACTATAATGTTGCAACATTCATTAAGGAGTTTGTAGTTGAGATTCCTGAGGATATGAATTACAAAGCTGGTGGATATATTCAAATTGAAATCCCTGAATGTGAAGTTAAGTATGCAGATATGGATATTACTGCACACCCAGAAGATCATCCAGGTGAACCAGATAAGTTTAAAGCAGATTGGGAAAAGTTTGGTTTATGGCCTTTAGTAATGAAAAACGAAGAGCTAGTTGAACGTGCTTATTCTATGGCTTCTTACCCTGCAGAAGGAAGAAGAATTATGCTTAACGTTCGTGTTGCAACTCCTCCTTTCGATCGTGCAAAAGGCGGCTGGATGGATGTAAATCCTGGTGTTGCTTCATCTTATATCTTTAATCAAAAAGTTGGTGATAAAGTAACAATCTCTGGACCTTATGGTGAGTTCTTTATCAACGAGTCAGATTCAGAAATGTTATACGTTGGTGGTGGTGCAGGTATGGCACCAATGCGATCACACTTATACCAATTATTTAGAACATTAAAAACAGGTCGTAAAGTAACATATTGGTACGGAGGACGTTCTAAAGCAGAACTATTCTATATCCATTATTTTAGAGCATTAGAAAAAGATTTTCCAAACTTTAAGTTCTATTTAGCATTATCAGAGCCATTAGAAAGTGATAATTGGAAAGTTAAAAAAGATATTAATGACGAAGAAGGTGACGGATTTGTAGGTTTCATTCATAATTGTGTAATAGAAAACTACTTAAATCATCATGAAGCACCAGAAGATATTGAATTATATTTCTGTGGACCACCATTAATGAACCAAGCGGTTCAGAAAATGGGAGAGGATTTTGGAATCCCTGATGAGCATATTAGATTTGATGACTTTGGAGGTTAATCTAAAGTTATTATCATATAAAAAAAGCCAACTCATTTTGAGTTGGCTTTCTTTATTTTTATAATGTTATGTTTATACCAATTCCGTATTGAGCTTATCACTGTTATAATTAAATAACACTGAACAATCCATAACATCATTTATCTTATCTAATCTACATAGTTCGGTAACAACATTGCATAAACCATTAAATAAAATAGTTTCGTTGATGTGACGAGGTCTGTATAAACGCTTTTGCTCAGATAAATTATATCCACATCCCATAAGGAAAGCATTTTCAATTTGTAATAATTCAATAGCTAAATAGCCATTAAATCGTCGACCTAAATTTTGATGCACTAAGCCTACGTAATTCAATTTGGTTGAACCATGGATGTCTGTTAAATGTTTCCAGCTATCTTTTTTATCTAGAATATTACCAACTGCACATTGCTTAAAATCGTCAGGATTTAAAGTCTTATTATGAAATGCTAGATATAATTTATTAATTGCATTGTCAAAACGAACTGAGGTTTTCATAGCGCAATGATTTTTTGTTTTAAAATAAAAAGATACAAAAAAATGAAATGACTTTGAAAACGTAATGATTTCTATTCGTTAGAAGCTTTTATTTATACTCCATTATCAAATAAACAGAGGTTGTTTCTCCAATGTTTAAAACCTCATGTGAGGTTATAGAATCTTTACTGAATGTATAACCAGTTGGAACATTTACTTCTCGAGTCCCTGTATGATCTGTAATTCTAAATTTACCTCCTATTAAGGTATAACCAACATGTGGATTGTGATAGTGTTTTTCATGTCCTACACCGGGTTCAAACGTGCATTTAAGGACTCTAAGTTCTTTATTATCTTCTAACACCTCGCAGACAGCATTGCCTTTCCAACCCGCTTCTAAAGGGTCTGGTAATGGATTTTTGTTTTTACAGCTCGAAAGACCGATTGCAATAAGGAAAGCGAGTTTAAAAACATTTTTGTTTTTCATTTAGTTGATTTGCAAGCAAGATAGGAATTTCATTAGGATTAGCTATTGCTGTTTTCAGCTTATGAGATAGCATATTTGTTATAATATATTCTTTTTAATGTGATTTCAAGTCATCTGAAATTTTTGTTATTTTTTAATGTCATAATCAGTTTGTAATACGTTTATGAGGTCTTGCGATTTTTGTTGTCCTTCTTCTAAAGTTCTGCATTGGATTCTTTCCAATTGTTGAGTTGTAATTCAAAGTTCAACACACCAAAAGTCATAACTTTTGCGTTAGGTTAGGTATGAAGAAAGTTATACTTATCCTTTTTGTATTGGCATCGCTTGCTGTTTTAGCCTTTCAGTTTCAACCTGTAAAAAAAGCGGTTACTATAGTTACATCTAGTATCGAAACTCCAAGCCTTGTTAATAGAGATAGTTTAACCATTGCTTCTCGAGTAAATTTACCCGAAGGCTATAAACGTGTAGCTTATAAAAAAGGAAGTTTTCAAGACTATCTTAGAAACTACAAACTAAAACCGTTTGGAAGTGAAATTATCAACTACGATGATACCCATTATTTTTGGCAAGGAGGTCATATCGGAATTTTAGAAGTTCCCGTACCAAAAAACGGATTGCAACAATGTGCCGATGCTTTAATTAGAATTAGAAGCGAATACCTTTGGGATAACAACAGAAAAGATGAAATAGGTTTCAATTTTACCTCAGGCCATTATTGTTCTTGGACCAAATATGCAGAAGGGTATAGGCCTAAAATTAATGGTAATAAAGTCTCATTTCATAAAACGGCAAGGGTTAATACATCAAAAGACAACTTCTATAAATACTTGAATTTAATTTATATGTATTCAGGAACCTTATCACTTTATAATGAGTTGGAAGCTGTTGCAGCCAAAGATTTAAAAATTGGTGATATGCTTATTAAAGGAGGTTCACCTGGTCATATTGTTATGATTGCAGATGAGGTTATAAATGAAAGTGGTGAAAAGTTATTCTTATTGTTTCAAGGTAATACACCAGCGCAAAGTGTACATTTGGTTAAAAATTTAGAAGATTCAACGCTATCTCCATGGTATCAATTAGAAGATGATACTGTGATTTCGGTTTCAAATTATACATTTGGGAATTCTAAATTTGTACGATTTAAATAGAATTAAGTTTTCCTTTATTTGAAGACTAACACAATATAGGAAAACTTAATTTTTAGACTCAGTTATATTGTAACTGAGAAAGGTCCTGGCTCAATGTTATTTGGGGTATTACTGTCTTCTTCAGAGGATCAGCTGATTAAAAGAAAGGCAAGTAAAAATAAATAGACATAATTTTTCATATACTTTATTTTTATTGATTATTTACTTGTACATCGTTTATTACACAAAATGTCATCATAAAAAAACACTAAAAACAAAATTTGTGTTCCTATCACTATTTAAGGTTGATTCAATTTAATCAGTTGTAAAATATTTGAAAATATGAGCTAAAGTGATATGCCCTTTTCTATTTATTTACGTCTTCTTTTTTTTAAAATTACAGCTATTAGAATGGCTAATGTTAGGGTAATTAGTAACCAAAATATTAAATTAGAACTAGATTTTAAGTCAATAGGACTTGTATCACCAATAAGCACTAGGCCTGCCCAATATTGTGGAGAAATTGTTCTGCCTTTTGCCATTCCTATATAATCTAATTTCGCTTTTTGTAAAGCTTCATCTTTTGGTAGGCCTTTTTTTAGATAACCGTAAAAATTTTCAATAATTATAGCACTAGATTGTTCGTCAATTTTCCAAAGGCTGGTTAAAATGCTTTCGCTACCAGCATAATTAAAGGCATGTGCTAGAGAAATCATACCTTCTCCTGCTTGATAGGTTGGTTTTCCTGTTTCGCAAGCTGTTAGTATCGCTAAATTAGAAGCTAGATTTTGATTGTAAATTTCATAAGTATATAGCGAATTATCTTCATCTGTAACGTTTTTAGCAAAGATAAGTCGCGATAGTTCTGGTGATACATTATTAGACTCGGCATGAGTTCCAATATGAATTATTTTATGCTCTTTTGCCTGTTTAGTGAATATTTGCTTTGAGGCATTTTCATTTAAAAAAGAAGTGCCATTAAATAATTTTGAATGTTTTTTTGCTATTTCAGCAGTAAAAGGTTGTGATAAAAGTGTTAGATAAGTCTTGTCAAAAGCTATTGAATCTGTTATTTTAATTCTATAGGCTTCTTTCATTTCATCATTAAACTCTGGAGCAAAGGCTATGAAATCATTAGTGTAATCTATTGTGTTTCTCTGTTTGTCTAATAGTAAGAGGCTATAATTGTACGATATGCTGTGTTTTGCTAGTAAGCAATTTGTAGCTAAGTCTTTAAAAGAATTAATCTTGTTTGGAGTTAGCATTTCAAAGCTAAGGTTGAAAAGTTCTCCATCGGGAATGATAATCACATTTTTACTTTTTATGAGATCTTCTAAAGGCTTCCATAGTGCATTGTATAATTGGTAAAGGGTAGTGTCTATTTCTGAGAGTTGTTGCGTTGTTTTGCTATTTAAAGACGTAATCTGTGTTGATATATTTTTACTCTCTAATTTTGTTAAGTGGATTTCCGTTTCAGAGGCAACAAATGCATGTAGCATATTATTAATCTTTAAATAGCGGACGACTGTAGTTTGCTTTGGTATTTTAGATTGTAGATTATCAAGATCTGCTTCAATTTTAGCATAACGCATTTGATAATATTCTGGATAGGTTGTTTTGAGTGTGTCCAAAAATATTTCCCAAGATTTTTCAGCTTTAAAAAAGGAATCAATTTTTGCATTGTTTTCTGATAGACTTTCAGATAATGATGTTTTTAATTTCTTCTCACGTTTAAAAATAGATTGAGGGATATTGGCAAAATTAACGTCGTGTTTTAAATTTAAACGTGTTCTAATATTGTTATAAATATTAGCTTCATGTAATTCTATAATATTGTTGAGGTATTTAGGTTTTTTGGTTAATTCGTAAAGCTCTAAATAAAGTTTTTTGGAGAAATTTGAAATGATTTTACTTTCAGATAGTAATGCGTAAATATCTTCGGAACTAAAAATAGTAGCTTTTCGTTTTTCTAAAATAGTAATAGCCTGGTTAAGCGTATTGGTTAATTGAAGAAGGAATTTTTCATTCTTTTCTTCTGATAAATGATAAATAGATTTGGCTTCTAGTAGTAATATTGAAGGTTTTTTGAATTCGATTTGAAGCGAATCCATAGCAGATGATGCTGTTTTGATTTTATTTTTAAGATAAGTGTTTCCTTTTTCTGCCCATTCGTATGCCATTTTATAATCGCCGACATCAAAATATACGTTTGATAGTGTAACAATTTCCTTTAGTAATGGAAAGTTGTTATCGCCACCATTTTTAAAAGTATAATTGTATGATTTAAGCGCCATTGCAATAGCTTTTTCTTTTTGATTATTTGCCGCTAGAAATAAGGCATAATCTCGTAATAGTATAAGGTATGCTCTACTGTATTCAGTAGGATAAGCTTTATTGTAAAGCGCTTCACTTTCTTCGTATATTTTAGTTGCGGTTATAGCATCTCCTTTTTCGGCATAAGCTCTCGCTTTTAATTGTAAGAGTTCTGCTTCTACAGCATGATAGTCGCTAGAAAAGCTTTTGAGTTTTTTTAATCCTTTGTTAACGGTTTCTATGCCTTTGTCTAAATCTCTGAGTTCAATTTCGGCAGTAGCTATTTGACTTATATTGGTAACCAATCTAGGATTAGTAGGTTCATATACCAATTGCTTTTTTTCATAAGCATATTTAAGCATGTCGTAAGCTTTAGTAATAAAACCTATATCATTATAAAAAGCGGCCAAATTTGAAAAAGCAGAGGCCAGTAGTTGTTCTGCTTTTGTAACTAATTCTTCATCCTTAGAATTAGTAATGATCATTTGAAAGTCTTTAATAATCGCTTTTTTTGTTTTAATAGCATCACTAACATTTCCTGAATCATCTTGTACTAGTGCAAGGTTAAATTTAAAAGCACTTACGTAATACAATTTATCATAGTCTTTAAGGTCGCTTTCTTCGGCTGTTTTTATAGCTTTATTAAAATATATTTCGGCACTATCTAATTTATTCAAGGTCCACATGGAAACTGCAATGCCATTATAAGAATCTGATAGTTTATATTTTTTAACGTCTTTAGATTTTTCGTAAGCCAAAGCCGATTCTTTAAAATACACTGAAGCATTACTCAAATCGTACAAAGCATAATAATTACTACCAATGATATAGTTTATTTCACCTAATTCTTTTTGTTTGATGTCTGTAACGGATTTTGCGTATTCCAAAGCTTTTTTAGACGCTTCTAAACATTTAGCATCATTAGCTAAATGCAGGTAAAGTTGATCCATGCTTAAGTAAGCTTTGAATAATGTTCTTTTATTTGAGGTTAGTGTAGCTAAATGATCAACAAATTTTTGAGCTTTTTTTGCTGCTTCTATAGCGTCTTGTTTTGCAAAAGCTAACTGTCCTATGTAAAGAGGGTAGTGGTAAAGTGAATCGTATTGTTTTGTGTTTTTTAAATAGTTTATTTGAGCATTTAAAGTAACATGGGCCTTTTTATAGTCTTTTATTGATAGTAGCGAATCAATTAGTTTTGTATTTATTGAAGTGTTTTTTTGCGCAAAACCAATTTGCATTACACCTAATAGGGAACTAAAGAGCATAACTTGTCTAGCACAATTGTAAAATCGTTTCATAATCAATAAGTTAAAAAAAAATAGGTTAATCGTTTAGCTCAGATAAAAGGGCTTTACTATTATCAATAGTTGAGTTTTGTAAACTAGCTTTTGCTTTTTTTATGTTTTCGGCTTTTAAATAAGCCAATCCCAAATAATAATAAGCATCATTTACTAGTGCAAATTCAGGGTTTTTTGAAACCTTTTCTAATAAAGGAATTGCAATTTTCTCATTCTTATTTGCCAAATATGCCACTCCAATAAAGTAACTTAGAGTATCATTGTTTGGCTTTGTTTTTTGCAATGTTTCCCATTTAGTAATGGCAGTTTTATAATCACCTTGTTTGTAATTTACCATAGCATCATAAAATGCGTAGTTATCAGTGCTACTCATCATTGTTGGTAATCCTGGGTCTGGTGAAAAATACTTGGCATACAAATGCTCATTAGAATTGTCTTTTAAAATCCAAATGCTACCAGCAGCAATAATAAGAGCAGCTGCCACTAAAAGGCGTTTCCAATTTATAGTATGTACTTTGGTGTTTTTGGCTTGAGTATTGCTTGGAGTTTTTGCAATCTCATCATGAAAAACATTTAATTGTTCTTTTAAGGCTTGTGTTTCAATACCCTGTAAAACGGTTTTTATATCGTCTACTTTAGTTTTAAAATCGGTATCTGTTTTTAAAGATTTTTCAAATGCAACCAATTCGGCACTCGAGAGTTGATTGTTAAGATAGGCTTCAATCTTTTCAAATTCTTCTTGTGTTATATGACTTAGGTCCATTGCTATTAATTATTTTTTTTTAGGGCTATTTCTTTTAGTTTTTGCATGCATCTATATTTTTTATTTCGAGTTGAAGCTGAGTCTAATGCTAACTCTTCAGCGATTAATTTCATTGATTTTTTTTCGAAATAAAACTTACGAAGTAAGCTTTTGCATGCTTCACCTAAATTCTTAAATGCTAGCATTACATCTTCTAATCGTTTCTCTTTTAAAATGTCATCATCATTTTTAGAACAATTTGTATCTGCAGCTTCAAAATGATTCATTTTTGAAGCGACTATGGTTTTCTTATGATGTTTAGAACGTAAATAGTCTAACCATTTGTTTTTAGAAATAGTATACAAATAGCCATGTATGGAGCTGTCGTTTTGCGCTTTAAATTTATCATCCTTTAAATTCTTCCAAACAGTTATAAAAGCATCTTGAAAAATATCTTTAGCCTGATCTTTGGTCCCACTATTTTTTAAAATATAAGCCTCAATTTTTGGGTAATTTAAGGTGTACAAGGATTTTAAAGCCAATTGGTCGTTCGCTTTTAAAGCTTCAACAAGTGGCAGTTTGAGTGATTTTTGGTTGGTTGTTAAATCGACTTTTTGCATATACAATATAAATATATATGAAAGATGTGATGATTACAACCATTTTGGTTAAAGTTCTCATTTATAGTGGTTAGTCGTCGCTTTTGTTTAAGTTTTGTAATCGTTCCCAGTTTTGGCTATTGGTATCGGTATTAATGTTTGGATTGTGATTAGGATTGTCATCTCCAATATATTCGTTGTTGCCATTTATCCAAACATTGTTGTTGTAACCATCAATTTTATAAATGTTTCCTGACTCATCAGTCATATTTCTACGTTCCCAAATGCCATCTATAGTAGCTGCGTGTCCTCGATCGGACATTGCACTTCTTCTTTTCCAACTTTCATGACTACTGTCTGCCATATCGCTATATGCTTTTGCATTTTGTCTAATTGCTCTACCAGTAGCTTCAATAGCAGCCATCCTTGCTCGGTGTCCAGCATTACTTCGCTCTGACATTTTAGAATAGTATTCATTGTTTGTTTTTACCCACTGCGGATTAATTTGTAAGTTAACCAGAGCATATATAACATCTTGCTTTGCTTTATGATAAACGTTTTGAGGTGCTTCCATTGTATTAATTGTATAACCCCAATCTATACCTCCAATACTTGTATACTGTGTTACAAAATAACGTATAATACCAATAGATAAATTCCCTTTATCATCTTTCCATTCTGTGACCATACATTGGTATTGTTTGTTTTCGGGTGTTGCTTTAAACATATAGCTATCAATACGCTTATCAGATTGTGCTAATTGTGGTAAAGGATATTGTTTAACCAAAGTAATGCCTTTCTTTTTTAAATTTGGTATAAAGTCTTCGTTTATAAGACGCTCTAAAGGTTTTAAAGGCTGAACCTTAGATCCATTTTGCTGAGCGAATTGATTTTTCTGTGGATCATTATAATATCTAAATGATATATATTGTTCATTATATACTTTTACACCATTGGCACTTTCAAAAAGTATGTTTTCTGGGTTTTGATCTTTTTTATTCCAAGACTGAGGAATAGGTATAATACCAAATGGCATTCCAAATTGCGGACTCATAATTTTATGAGGTTTTAGTCTGTTGCTAATAGATTTTTGTTGTTGATTGTTGTTCTCAGAATAATTTTCAGATTTAAAATTAAATTCTGCATTTTCATTTGTTTGTTTTCTATCACAAGAGAAGAAAAGTACAGCAGTTACTAAGATGTAAAAAAGGTATGACGCTTTCATAATATGTGTGTTTAAATAGATTAGTTTTTTGTGGTATACTTCTATATCGATATTATTGAAAAATGTCATCATGAATTTTTTCTTTAGTGAAAGATATTATGGTTTTATAAGCAACTTTGTATCTTTGTTGTTATGAGTAAACCTTTAACACCTCAAGAAGTTCATAATCTTGCCATGAATCATGTAGGCAAAGATTTAGAAGCGCGTGGTTTTGAATTTATTGCGATTAATAGCAAGTTAAAACGCCATCCGCAATTTGTTTGTATGGATAAAAACAAACAATATTATTTTGTGGTTGTACGTGCTGTGATTTTACCAGAAAACCCCAACAATTATGATGTCGTTTGGATGGAGACTTTTAAAAAGCATGCCTACGAGAAAGATGCTAAAGTCTTGTATGCAGGAGTTGGTTTGGGGAATCCTGATGGAGAAGATTTGCCTATTTATTTAAATCAAGAATACCTTATTGAGTATAATGGGATTCAAGTTATTGAAATGAATTTGAATTAATACAGTCTCAATTTTATCAGGCATTGCTGTCTAAGTCAATTTACATGTTTATGAAAAAAATAGTTTACCTATTTCTAATTGTCATTCTTTCTTCTTGTAATCAAGAGCCTAAAAGCACTAAAATTAGCGGACCTGTGTTTGGTACAGCCTATAATATTCAATATTATACAACAGATAATTCAAATTATAAAACGCAGTTTGATAGCCTTTTTGCTGTAATTAATGAGTCGATGTCTACCTATATTCCAGATTCAAAAATATCTCGAATTAATAAAGGAGAAATCATTGAAGTAGATGAACATTTTACGCGTGTTTTTAACAATGCAAAGAAAATTTACAGAGCAACCGAAGGTGCTTTTGATCCTACAATTGGAGCTGTGGTTAATGCTTGGGATTTTGGACCAGAAGGTAAAATAATTAATATAGATAGCACGACTATAGATAGTTTAATGAAGTCTGTTGGTTATAATAGAGTGGGATTAAAAAACAATAAACTAATAAAAAACTCTAATTCATTTATAGATTTTAATGCTATTGCAAAAGGGTATGGAGTCGATGTTATTGGAGAATTTTTAGAAAGTAAGAATGTTACCGACTATCTGGTTGAAATTGGAGGAGAAATACGCGTAAGAGGTCTTAACCTTGATAAAAAATCACCTTGGAGAGTAGGTGTTGATGATCCTAATTTTAATGAAGAACAAACCTATTCAAAAATCATTGCTTTAGAAGAAGAAGCCATGGCAACTTCGGGAACGTATCGTAAGTTTAAAATAGATGAAAACGGTAATCGCTATGCACATATCATAGATACAAAAACAGGATATCCTTCTAAAACTAATATTTTAAGCGTCTCTGTATTAGCCGAAGATTGTATGACTGCCGATGCTTATGCTACCGCATTTCAGGCCATGGGAATTGATAAAGTAAAGGCATTTACAGAGCGACACCCAGAATTAAAAGTGTTTATTATTTTTGAGAATGAAGCTAAAGAGTTTGAGACTTTATCGTTAAATGACTTTCCACAATAGAAGCTTGATTTTACGTATAACAATTATGCTTAAGTTCAACATTCTGTTCTGAAAATCTCAAAGAAAAAGAATGCTATAATAGTACTGAAGATTATAAATGATGTATTGGGCTGTTAACAGATAGAAGTATAGTATATAGCAGAAATTATTTTAATACAATTGTTCTGTAGTTATAAGGTATTTACCAATACCAACAACCAGCCCGCAACTAAAAGTAAACCACCTATTGGAGTCATAGGTCCTAAAAATCGAAGTTTTTTGCCTTTAGCATCAGATAAAACCAAACCGTAAATACTAAAAGAGAATAATATAATACCGATTGTAAAACACCAATATGTTGCTGAGGTTAAGTTGGTAGCGCTAAGTCCTAAAGCTAATAATACGATGGCGTGATACATTTGATATTTAACACCAACTTCAAAGCTATGCAATTGCTCTGTAGATAAAATTTTCTTTAAAGCATGTGCTCCAAAAGCACCAAAGATTACGGCGAGCATGCCAAATAAAGCTCCAGTTGCAATTATAATGTATTGTGTCATTTTAGTACGTTGTTTTATTTGTAAACTACAGGGATAATTTCACCTTTCGCTAGGCAGTATTTTTCAATATCCTCATCAGAAAGTGAAGCTGTATAATCGACTTCTTCAACTTTAAAACCTATAGAACGTAGCTTATCAAAATAATCACGACCATAAACACGTACATGATCGTATTGTCCAAATATTTTAGCGCGTTCAGCCTTATCTGTTATCGTATCATCTTCAAAAGTTTTAGCCCGATTTAAATCTTGAGGAATTTGAAAAATACCATAACCACCAGGTTTCATCACTCTATATAATTCTTGCATCGCCTTTGTGTCGTCAGGAATATGTTCTAATACATGATTACATAAAATCACATCATAACTGTTATCTTCAAAAGGAAGGTCGCAAATATCGGCTTTGACATCTGCGATAGGTGATAGTAAATCTGTTGTGGTATATTTTAAGTTTTTAAGACTTCTAAAACGTTTTAAAAAACATTGTTCTGGTGCAAAGTGGAGAACGCTTAATGCAGAATTTGATTCAGTATCTCGTGAAAAGAAATCCGTTTCATTATTAAGATACAACCATAATAAGCGGTGACGTTCTAAGCTTAAAGTTGAAGGCGAAAGTACATTGTTGCGTTGGTTTCCGTAGCCATAAGGTAAAAAGGTTTTGAAACTTTTACCATCAATAGGATCTGTATAGGTGTTGCCTTTTAAAAAGAAAGCTAAAATAGGCCGTGCTACATAGCTTAACCTTATGAGTAAAGGTCTTGGGATGGTGTTTAATATTATTTTGAAGAGTTTTTTCATTGTTACGCAGAGATTCACGGAGAGACACAGAGGTTCACGGAGTGCTTACTCAGATGTGTTTATGAATCGTTTTATACCGTTTTTTAAAAGTTTAGTATTGAAATTGAATAATAGTCCAATAGGATAATCTCCTAATTTCATGTAAGTCAGTATTTGAGCTGTATGAACATCTGTGAATTTTTCAACTGTTTTGAGCTCAATAACTATTTTGTTTTCTAATAATATATCAATTCTATAACCGTGGTCTAAAATGATATCTTTATAAATGATAGGTCTTGAAACTTCTTTTTGAACAGAATATCCTAAGGCTTTTAATTCATAAAATAAGCATTCTTGATACGCGGATTCTAGTAATCCAGGACCAAGTGTTTTGTGCACCTCAATAGCTGCTCCAATAATATTTTCCGTAATTTTATCGTATACCATAATATCAAAATTATACTCAAAACGCTCCGTGAATCTCTGTGAAAACTCTAAGTATCTCTGAGAAATAACTATTTGGTGATAATAAGAAACAATACCGTTACTTAATTCAGAAAATAAAAATAATATTTACGCTTCTATCTGACTAGAAATTAAATTATAAATACCATCCCAAAGTGCAATTCTATGTTGTAAAGCTTCTTTTGCAACTTCTAAAACATCATTCCATTTTTGTTGATCATTACCACATAACTCTTCAATCATTTTTAATGACAAAGGACCATGCTCATCACCATCTAATTCAATATGACGTTTTAAATAGTAAGTTAATTTACTATAGGTATTGTCACTGGTTTTAGACTGATTTATAATTTGAAAAAACATATCAGGAATAACATCTTCACGCCCAAAAGTAAATGCCGAAGCTATTTTATGAGGTTCGTCTGTTGCAATCACTTGGAACGTATAGTCAATGAAATTTAAAGTTTCTGTATTTAATTCAACTTTATTAACGGTGTTTTTTATAGAAAAACCATTTTGAATATGACATACAAAATTCTCGATTTGTGTGGTGCTTGCATTAATTTGGTGCATCGCATCCAAATACATTTCATAATGACTTTTAGGTTCACCTAATTCGTTGATATCACTTTCTTCTCCAAGTACTATTTCATTTATAAAACGCGCTGTCGATGGATTTTGAATAGGACTCCAAGGAACTGATGTGTTTGTTAGATGATTTTGAAGCGCTTTTAGTAAAGACATAAAATCCCAAACGGCAAACACGTGTTGCCCCATAAAAATTTTTACATCTTCGATAGAAGTTAAAGCACTATATAGTTTATGATTATTGAGTTCTGCTCTTAAACCGATTAATTCTTTTTCTATGTGTTCAATACTCATAATAATTATTATTTAAAGCTCTAAAGCCTTCTGTCTAAAAGCATCCTCTTCATCAGAAGTAATTCCTAAAGCTTCATGGACATATCCAAAAGTTGAAAGTATTTCTGGTTTCCCATCTACAATAGCAACATCGTGTTCAAAATGCACACTTGGTTTTCCATCTTGAGTCACAATCGTCCAACCATCACTCAATTGTTTGACTTTATGCGTACCTAAATTTATCATTGGTTCAATGGCAACAACCATACCTTCAATAAACTTTTTACCACGACCACGTTTTCCGTAGTTTGGCATTTCAGGATCTTCATGCATTTTTCTGCCTAAACCATGTCCAACTAATTCTCTAACCACACCATAACCTTCTGCTTCCGTAAATTGTTGAATTGCAAAACCTACATCACCAACGCGATTGCCAATTTTTAATTGTTCGATACCTTTATAAAGTGATTCTTTGGTAATTTGAATGAGTTTTTTAGTCTCTTCAGCAACATCGCCAACTTCAAAAGTATAAGCATGGTCTCCATAAAAACCATTCATAAAAGAGCCACAATCTATAGATACAATATCTCCATCTTTTAGTGGTATATCTGTTGGTAAACCATGAACTACAGCTTCGTTAACACTACATAATAATGTAGAAGGGCAGTCGTAAAGGCCTTTAAAGCCAGGCAAAGCACCATGGTCTCTAATAAACTCTTCTGCAATTGCATCTAAGTGGTTGGTGGTAACCCCTTCTTTAACTTCTTTAGCCAACATACCTAAAGTTTTAGATACGATGAGCGCACTTTGACGCATTAATTCAATTTCTTCTGCCGTTTTTACTATAATCATGATTCAAAATATTGAGCGGCAAAGATAGGTAATTATAACAATTTTAAAATATTTTTAAAACATGATAAATGACAGTTTCTAAATAAACTTTCTATTATATGTTTGCAATATAAAATTGAACAGCCATGTATAAAACCGTTACCGCAGAAGAAGCTTTAAAAGTTGTAAAATCTAATGATCGTGTATATATTCAGGCAGCTGCAGCAGCTCCTCAGGCACTTGTGAAAGCATTGTCTGCAAGGCATGAAGAGTTACGAAATGTAGAAGTATGTCATTTGCATACCGAAGGAGAGGCACCTTATGCAGATCCTAAGTTAAAAGACAGCTTTCACGTTAACTCTTTTTTTATTGGAAAAAATGTAAGACATACTTTAAAAGCTGGTAATGGTTCTTACACTCCTGTTTTTTTAAGTGAACTGCCAAGACTTTTTCAACAACACATTTTAGATTTAGATGTCGTTTTAATTCAAGTTTCTGTTCCAGATCGTCATGGATATTGCTCATTGGGTGTTTCTGTTGAAGCCTCTTTAGCAGCAATAGATAATGCAAAATGTGTTATTGCACAAGTAAATCCACAAATGCCTAGAACACATGGAGCAGGAATTATTCATATGACTGAAATTGATTATTTTGTTGAGTCAGATGAAGCACTTCCTGTGCATCATATGGCAGAACCTAACGCTATTGAAAGTAAGATTGGAGATTATGTGGCTGGCTTAGTTGAAGATAGAAGTACATTACAAATGGGTATTGGTTCTATTCCAAACGCCGTATTAACACGTTTAACAAATCATAAAGATTTAGGCTTACATACCGAAATGTTTTCAGATGGAGTCATTGATTTAATCTTAAATGATGTTATAAACGGGAATTATAAAAAGATTAATCGTGGACGTTCATTAGCAACGTTTTTAATAGGCTCTAAACGCTTATATGATTATGTAGATGATAATCCGTTTGTAGAAATGCGTGCATCAAATTATACTAACAATGCAGCATATATTAAACAAAATCCAAAAATGGTTGCTATAAATTCTGCTATAGAAGTAGATGTTACAGGTCAAGTTTGTGCAGATTCTATAGGCGCGAGTATGTATTCTGGTGTTGGAGGACAAATGGATTTTATACGAGGTGCTTCGTTAAGTCAAGGAGGTAAGGCTATTATTGCGCTGCCATCAGTGACTAAAAACGGAATAAGCAGAATTGTACCAGTATTAAAACCAGGAGCAGGAGTGGTAACAACAAGAGCACATGTACATTATGTAGTAACAGAATATGGTATTGCCAATTTATTTGGTAAAACGATTAAAAATAGAGTAAAAGCTTTAGTAGATATTGCTCACCCTGATCATAGAGAAGCAATAGATAGAGCTTATTTTGAGATAATAAAATAAGAAGTAAGCTTTAAAATTTCCACCATTTTTTTGAGGGTGCAGGAATTTTTGGTTCTTCGTTGGTAATAAGTTGATACACTTCTCCCCAACCAAGAATACCACCAATGTTTCTATCGTCAATAAATAGGTCTGCGTGAATTTTACGGCTTCTGCTGTAATCGTATTTTTCTTCAGGAAAGCTAGCGTTTACAGCATAGAACTCAATGCCATTTTCTTTGCAGAACTCAACAGCTTCATCAAGTTTAGCACCACATCTGTAAGTCCAAAGAATTAATCGATGCCCATCTTCTTGGAGTCGTTTTAAGGTTTCAAAAGCAAAAATGCGCGTTTTTCCTATTTTAGGATAAGCATCTTCCACTATGGTACCATCAAAATCAACGGCTATAATTAATCTATTTTGAAAATTCATGCTACTTAATCAAATGAAAGGCAAAGTTACAATAATAAGCGTTTTAAACAAGACTTTCTTGTGTCATCGCTGTGGGTTGAGGTAAGCCTATAAGCTTTAAAATAGTGGGTGCCACGTCTCCTAAAATACCGTCTTTTATGGTTTTTAAATCTTTGTCTATTAAAATAATAGGGACAGGGTTTGTGGTGTGAGCTGTATTTGGTGTGCCGTCAGGATTTATCATTGTCTCGCAATTGCCATGATCTGCAATTAATATAGTGGTATAATCGTTTTCTAACGCTGTGTTTACCACATTTTTAACGCATTCGTCAACCGCTTCACATGCTTTTATGGCTGCTTCCATAACTCCTGTATGACCAACCATATCTCCATTGGCAAAGTTTAAACACACAAAGTCAACATCTCCTTTTTTGAGTTCAGGAATTAACGCATCGGTTAGTTCATAAGCACTCATTTCTGGTTTTAAATCGTAAGTAGCTACTTTAGGTGAGTTTCTTAAAATTCTAGTTTCTCCTTCAAATGGTTGTTCTTGTCCTCCTGAAAAGAAAAATGTAACATGAGGGTATTTTTCAGTTTCAGCAATTCTGATTTGTTTTTTATTGTGCTTTTCTAATACTTCACCTAATGTTTCAGAGAGGTTATCTTTATTAAAAACTACTTTTATGCCTTCAAAACTATCGTCGTAGTTTGTCATGGTAACATAATATAGATTCAATTTGTGCATGTTATACTCATGAAAATCCTTTTGAGATAAGGCTTCTGTTAATTGACGTCCACGATCTGTTCTAAAATTAAAAAAGATAACGACATCATCGTCTTTAATAGTTGTTACAGGTTGGTTGTTTTTATCTGTTACAATTAAAGGTTTTATAAATTCGTCTGTAATATCGTTTTCATAATTACTTTGAATAGATTTTAAAACATTTTGAGTTTTTGTGCCTTCTCCATTAACTAAGCCATCATAAGCCAGTTTTACACGTTCCCATCGTTTGTCTCTATCCATGGCGTAATAGCGGCCTGTAACGGTTGCTAATTTTCCTGAGGTTTTATGGAGGTGCTCTTCTAATTCTGTAATAAAGCCATAACCCGATTTTGGGTCCACATCTCTACCATCAGTAAAAGCATGAACAAAGACATTTTCTAGGCCATAATCGTTAGTGGCATCAAGTAGTCCAAATAGGTGATTGATGTGAGAATGCACTCCTCCGTCACTTACTAAACCTAATAAATGAACATTTTTATTATTAGTTTTCGCATATTCGAAAGCCGATTTTAAAACAGGTTCTTCACGAAGTGTTTTATTTTTAACCGCTAAATTAATTTTTACTAAGTCCTGATATACAATTCGTCCTGCACCTAAATTCATGTGCCCAACTTCACTATTTCCCATTTGCCCTTCAGGTAAACCAACATGAAGTCCATCAGTTCTTAAACTTGCACTAGGATACTTGGTATAAAGTGAATCTATAAATGGTGTTTGTGCATTGTCTATAGCTGAAACTTTAGGATCGGGTGATTTTCCCCAACCATCTAAAATCATTAAAATAACTTTTTTGTTCATGTGTAACTGTTTTGAGTATCAAAGATAATACATACAGCACTACAACATATCCGTAGTTTAAAAAAAATTAAGATGTTAACCTTATTTTAAGTTTTTATAATGAGTAGGTAAGGGAGTGTTTGTGTTTTGTGATGATGTTAACATATTTATTTCCAAAGCGTTAAAAATATGTTATAAAATGTTTTTTAGTGTAACAGTTTGGGTAATCTGTCGTCTCTTTAGTATAATCAAAAACAAATCAATTAAATTTAAAATCTTTCATCATGAAAAAATCAGTAGTAGTTTTGGCCTTAGCATTAGGCTTTTCAGTTAGTAATTTAAATGCAACAAACAATGTTTTAGCTTCAGACACAAATGAAGTTATTGTAAAACCCGTTGAAGTTAGTCCGTTATGTAAGGCTGTTGTCACAGGCAATATCGAAGAAGTAAAACGATTATTAAATAATGGAGTTGATGTTAATGCCAAATCTAATGGGATGATGCCAATTCATTATGCGGCAAAATACAATCGAGTAGAAATTATAAAGACTTTAATTACTGCAGGTTCTGAAATTCACAAACCGTGCGATAAAGGTTATACTGCCTTAAGACATGCACAAAAAACAAAGGCCGTTGATGCAGAACTATTTTTAAAGCGTTTTAAAAACAAAAATGTCTAGGAGTAGACAATTATTTGAGTTAGTTAGTTGAAAATAGCGTCTTTAAGACGCTATTTTGTATTTATAACAATAGCTACTGGTTTTATAATTAAGTATTTCTAAAAGTCAGCCAAAGTTGTTAGCGCGACCAAAGTTTGATGCAAAAATTATTTAAAAATCATAGGTTTTATTTAAATAGATATAATTTTGAGTGCCAGATTAAGGATTAATAACCGTTTAAAAAAGATATACTTTTAGGTATACAATAAGAAGGTATGAAATATGAGTTTAAAATAATTTCAAATAAAAAGATAGACCAAATAATTCCTTTAGTTTATGAGCTTAACAATGCTAAAATAAGTATGGATGTGCTTAAATCTCGATTTAATGAAATAAAACAACAAAATTACCAATGTGCAGGCGTATTTGTTGAAAACGAATTAATTGCTATCACAGGTTTGTGGTTTAGTACGCGTCATTATATTGGAAAATCTGTAGAGTTAGATCATGTTTATATAAAACCGGAGTACAGAAATAATGGTTTAGGGAAACAATTTATGGGGTGGATTAATAACTATGTTAGAGAACAAGGGTGTAATTCTATGGAGTTAAACACTTATGTTCAAAATTATGCATCGCATAAGTTTTATTACAACGAAGGCTATGAAATTTTAGGTTATCATTTTTTGAAAAAAATCTAACTTATTTTAAAAAATCTAAGTTTGAATTTGTTTCTATTTCATACGGAGCTTTTCCATATTCAAAAATTCTAGCATTTAAGGGGCCTTTTAAAGTGAGTTTGTTTGCTTCTACAGAAATCCAACTGCCTTCTCGTAAGCCAATAACAGGTTGTGTGTTAAAAGCATGAAATTCTTTAATTCGAGTTTCCCTAGTTTCTCCCATATGAGTACTACCTTCAATAGGGTCTAAATAATGCGGATTAATATTAAAAGGAACTAAGCCTAGAGTTTTAAAACTTGGTGGATACATAATAGGCATATCATTAGTGGTATGCATTGTTAAACCACAAATATTACTTCCGGCACTGGTGCCCAAATAAGGGGTGCCTTTATTAATGGCATTCTGTATCGCTAATAAAATGTTGTTTTTATAAAGTTGCGATACCAAAACAAAGGTATTACCACCTCCAACAAAAATACCTTGAGCATTTTGTATGGCTTCTTGTGTGTTTTCAAATTCATGCAATCCTTTTATGGTTTTACCTATCGTTTTAAAAGCTTTAGAAGCTATTTCGGTATAGTCATCATGAGAAATACCTCCTGGTCGTGCATAAGGAATGAATAGGATTTCATTTGCAGATTTGAAATGAATTTTTAGTTCGTCTAATAAATATTCTAAATAACCACTACCATGAATGGTAGATGTGCTAGCAATTATAATTGATTTCAAAATTTAATTCTTTTTGTGTTAAAATATGGATTCTTTACGTGAATGAAAAATTATAATATTAAATTAATAGGTATAAAATCATTTAACAAAAGTTTGACCTCCTTTTTTATGCTATTACAATTATTAAACCGAACTTTATTAATCTTAAATTAAAGGATATGAAAAAAATTGTACTTATAATATTTAGCTTCTTTACTATAACGGTATTTAGTCAAGATGTAAAAAGAATACCTATAAATGGTAAGATCATTGTCGCTTCTGAAGATAAGGAAGGAGTAACAGTTTTTAATTCCTCCTCTAATAAAGGTACTGTTACAGATAAAGACGGTTATTTTCAAATTAATGTAGCTTTAAATGACGTTATTCAATTTGGGGCATTGCAGTTTAAGGATTTTACGGTTTCAATTACAGATAAAGTTATTAGCTCTAAACGTTTAACAGTTATCCTTGTAGAAGAGGTTAATAAATTAGATGAAGTGGTAATTCTACCTTTTGATCTTACTGGAAATTTAAATGCCGATTTAGAAAATGTAAGAACATATAATGTAAGCTTAGACGATGTGTATTTTGGTTTAGATAATATTGAAGATTTTGAATTTTCAGCCGATTATAAAACTAAAGCTGATAACCTAGCCTTTAACGAGTACAATCCGCAAATGGTGAATATGGTGAATTTAGTTAATGTCGCAGGGTTTTTAATTAAACAAGTGGTTAATTTTGATACCGTTAAATTTAAATCAGAAAAAGAAAAGCAATTAGTTAAAAAAACGCCTTTTAAACAAGCATTAGATACATATAGTATTAATTATATACATACCAATTTTAATATCCCATTAGATCAAATTGAAGCATTTACAGATTATGTAGAAAAAGAAGGTGTTGACGAAAATTTATTTGAAAAAGATAAGGAGTTACAATTGTTAGAGCGTATTTCTCAACTGAGTAAGTCGTTCCTAAAAGATATCAGTGAAAAGGAGTAAAACATTTTTTTTTATTGCTGTATTTTTTATCCTAAGCGTTGTAAATGCTCAGCGAAAAGATATAAAAGGACAACTCATAGCAGCAGATGAAGTTGAAGGTCTTCATATACTCAATAAAACAGCAGCAAAATATACCATATCTAATGACGATGGAAGCTTTCTAATACCAGCAAAAGTTTTAGATACATTAATAGTTTCAGGAGTAAAGTATCAAAATCAAGAGGTTGTTATTAGCACTTCGATTATGGAATTAGGGCAGTTAAATGTAAGACTTATTGAAAAAATAAACGAACTAAATGAAGTTGTTGTAGGTAAGATTTTAACAGGCAGCTTAGAATCTGATATAGAAAACTCAGATGCAGAACCTGATATTAATTTTTACGATTTGGGTATTCCAGGGTTTGTAGGTAAGCCACTCACGCAAAATGAACGAAAATTGTTTGATGCAGATGGAGGTGATATGGTAGGATTAGTAGGTGGTATTTATGGAGGAGGTCCAAGTGTAAATCTCAATAAATTATTAAACACCATTAGTGGCAGAACTAAAAAACTAAAAGCTATTGTAGAATTAGATACTAGAGATGCTTGTTTACAGCGTTTAAAAAGTAGTTATGAATCTTTTCTTTTTAAAAACGATAGTTTAGCCAAAAATTTAAGAGTAGAGTATTTTCAGTTTTGTCAAGAAGACGATGAGTTTTTATTATTATGCAATAAAAACGATGATTTAAAACTGCTTGATTTTTTACAAGAAAAACTAAAAGCTTACAAGAAAAATAGAGAATCCGTTACTAAAGATTAACTTTGGAATACGTTTTGGGTTCATCAAAAAAAAAACAGCATCCATATAAACATGAAATTAATCCCTTTTATACGCGCTTTAGTACTATTCTCATTATTTATTTCTAGTAGTAAAAATCACGACTATTACGTTAGTGTTACAGAAATTAAATATGTTAAAGAGCAAAAATCGCTTCAAATTATAAGTCAGATTTTTATTGATGATTTTGAAACATTGCTACGAAAACGATACGATGAAAACATTGTCTTAGCACCAGATAACGATATTAAAAATATCGAAAAATACATGCAACGGTATATTGAGGATAAATTAAAAATTAAGATTAATGGTAATGCTGTAAATTTCAATTTTATTGGAAAAGAATATAAAGAAGATATTACGTATTGTTATCTCGAAATAGAAAATATTTCAGATATAAAATCAATAGAAGTTACTAATTCTCTTTTGTTTGATGTATTACCAGATCAACAAAATATTGTTAGGCTTAAACTTTTTAATGAAAATAAAAGCTTTCTCTTGCTTCCAGATAATGATAAATGCGTGTTAAACTTTAATTAAAAATCTGTTAAAATCATCTTAAAATAGGTATTTTGGGCATTACTAATTAACAACATTAACAATTTAATATGAAACGAGCATGCTAGTAAGTTTTGTCATTTATTAGAATGATTATAAGCGAACGGCATGTGACATAAAAACAACAACAAAAAAAACATATGAAAATTTTCAAGTATTTCTTATGCGCAATGCTTTTTACATCTTTTAGTATCTATGCTCAAGATGAAATTAAATCAGAGCGTCAACAAGGTCACACCAATCAAAATAAATTCAAACAATTGTATGATGAATTTGCTACGCCCAATATGTTTAGGACAGGTTCTGGTGCTCCAGGTCCAGCATATTACCAGCAACAAGCAGATTATAAAATGGACATTGAAATAGATGATGTAAATGCTAAATTGTATGGTGACGAGATTATTACATACACTAATAATTCGCCAGATGAGTTATCATACCTTTGGGTGCAATTGGACCAAAATATGCGAGCAAAAGATTCTAAAACTCCACTAATTAATAGTTCTGGAATTGGCCCAGCAACCACATCGTCTAGAGCTGTTAAATCGTACTTAAAAGATAGTTTTGATGGAGGTTTCAATATAGAACATGTAAAAGATACTAAAGGAAAAGATTTACCATACATGATTAATCGTACAATGATGCGTGTAGAACTTCCAAAAGCAATGAAAACGGGAGAGCAATTTTCATTTAATATAAAATGGTGGTACAATATTAACGATCATGTTAAAGATGGCGGACGTTCTGGTTACGAGTATTTCGAAGAAAACGACAACCGTATTTATGTTATGGCTCAGTTTTATCCACGTATGGCTGTTTATAATGATGTAGAAGGATGGCAAAATTCACAATTTTGGGGACGTGATGAGTTTGCATTACCATTTGGAAATTTTGATGTAAATATTACAGTGCCAGCAGATCATATTTTAGATGGTACAGGGTATTTAGTAAATAGAGAAGAGGTATTTACTAAAGCTATGATGAAGCGCTATAAAAAAGCAAAAAAATCTTATGATAAACCTGTAATGATTGTAACACAAGCTGAAGCGGAAGTAACAGAAAAATCTAAAAGTAAAGATAAAAAGACTTGGAAATTGTCTGCTCAGATGGTTCGTGATTTTGGTTTTGCAACATCAAGAAAATTTTTATGGGATATGATGGCTGTTAAATTAGATACTAAAGATGTTATGGCTGTATCTCTATATTCTAAAGAAGGTAATCCTTTGTGGGAACAGTGGTCTACAAAATCTGTAGCAAGTACATTAAAAACATATTCTCGTATGACTTTTGATTATCCATATCATAAAGCTATTTCTGTACATGCACCAATGGGAATGGAATATCCAATGATATGTTACAACTTTGGTCGTCCAGATAAAGATGGTAATTATTCTGATAGAACCAAATACGGAATGATTAGCGTTATTATACATGAAGTAGGACATAACTTTTTTCCAATGATTGTAAACAGTGATGAGCGTCAATGGACATGGATGGATGAAGGTTTAAATACATTTAGTCAGTATGTAGCAGAACAAGATTTTGCAGAATGGTATCCTGATGCATTATCTCCAAACGATAAAACCTACCCTTCTAGACGTGGACCTGCTAAAAATATCGTAAGATATATGGGAGGTAATCAAGATTATATTGCACCAATTATGACTAAAGGTTTAAATACCTATCAATTTGGAAATAACGCTTATGGAAAACCAGCAACAGCATTAAATATATTACGTGAAACTGTTATGGGACGTGAATTATTTGATTATTCTTTTAAAGAATATGCAAACCGTTGGAAATTTAAGCACCCAACTCCAGAAGATTTTTTCCGTACCATGGAAGATGCTTCGGCAGTAGATTTAGATTGGTTTTGGAGAGGTTGGTTTTATACAACAGATTACACAGACATTGGAATTAAAGAGGTTAAGAAGTTCGCCGTTACTAATAATCCAAATGAGAATGGTAAAAAGCTAGCAGAACGTTATAATATGAATCCAAACAGTTTAGTATATTTTATAGAAGAAGGTGCTGAAGGTTATGATGATGCAATGAAAGCTAAAACATCTATCGAAGATTTACCTACGGTAAAAGAGTATATCATGGATAATTTTACACCTGAAGAGCAAAAGGCATTAAAAAAGGCACCTAAATATTTCTACCAAGTTACTTTTGATAAGCCAGGCGGATTGGTAATGCCACTTATTGTAGAGTACACATATGGTGATGGTACTAAAGAAAGAATAACCTATCCTGCACAAGTATGGAGACTCAATGATAAAGAAGTGAGTAAAGCCATTGCTAGTGAAAAGGAAATAGTTTCTATAGTTGTAGATCCCGACTTAGAAACAGCAGATGTAGATACCTCTAATAATTCTTGGCCAAAAGAAGTTAAGGCAAGTGATTTTGATAAATTTAAGAATAAATCAAAGGATTAAATCCAATATTTTAAAAACGAAAAGCCGACTTTTTATTAAGTCGGCTTTTTTATTTTCAATTTGAAGTATAATATTTGATAAACTCAGTTTATATTTGCAGTGTGATACAACAATTAACATTATTATTCATAGGAGGTACCGAAATAGTCTTTGTACTATTTATTGTGGTATTAGTATTTGGTGCAGATAAATTACCAGAAATTGCTAGAGGCCTAGGTAAAGGTATGCGCCAACTTAAAGATGCTACTAATGATATTAAGCAAGAGGTAGCTAAAAGTGCTAAAGAGAATAATATTATTGATTCTGATACTACAAAAGAGATTCAAGAAGAAATAAATAAAGTAAAAGATGATCTGAAAGACTTCACTGGATCATTAAAACGCGATCGTTAATTTTTGAGACCATCGTTTACTTTGTAATTATTTAAATGCCATTAAAAAAGTTTATAACCTAAAATAACACTTAAGGCACTATGATCTGCAGTTGTGTGTAATTTCTTAGAAATAATTTCTCTAGGAAAAGCAAATCGTCCTTCAATACTATATTTATCATTAGAGATAAAACCTATACCTAGAGCTAAAGAAGCCCCTGAATTTATATCAAAATTAGGGTGGTCCTCATAGGTAATAGTGCCTGAAAATGGGATGTCAACTAATGCAGATAGGTTAAAAAATAAAGCCGAGTTATCGTTAATAAAGCTATAATGCCTTATTCCAAAAGGAATTTCTAAAGAAGAGTAATCTATACTTACTTTATCTTCTCGTAATATAGAAGATGTCGTATTTAATTGAATAGTTTTTGAGCTGCTAAAACTTCTGTACGAAGGTTCTACAATCAAAGACCATTTGTCGTTATTAAAAGGTAAAACATATTCAAAGGCGATACCAAATCTAAATTCTAGTTTTCTGTCAAACTCAACGTTAAGATTATTATTTATACTCGTGTCACTATGATCTATTTTTGCAGTGGCAAAATCTAAACCTGGACGTAAGCTCATGTGGAAAACCTTGGTTCTTTTTGGCTTCTTAAAAGTGTATGAGAGATCATTTACACAAGTGTTATAAGTTGTGAAGAATTTTATCAAATCAGATTCTTCATAATCGATGTTTTTAAAACTATTCAATTCAATAGAGTCACACTTTAGGTTACTCCATAATTGACTTTTATAATTCTGATTTTTATCAACTTTACCCTCTTTGTTTATATATTCTTTGTATTCTAGAATATTAATATCCCCATTCTCATTAGAGTAATAATAACGCTTTAAGTTTCCATCTTTGTATGCATAAAGGTTAGATTTACCTTCAACTAATAACTTTAAAAAAAGAGTACTAGTTGTAAGACTAAGTTCTTTAGTGTCATCTAATTTATTTATTCTACTAGTATTGACATCTACTGCTACCTTGGCCCTAATATAGGTTAGGTGATCGTAGATTTCAAATTTACTTACATTATCAATTGTTACTGTTATGGGGTCACTATCGTTTGAGGTTTTATAGGTGAATTGTGTAGGATTGTTTTTCCAATCTACATTTTTAATTAAACACTCTGTTTTTGTTTGGTTATTATCTATAAAATAACCTTTGTCATAAGATGTTTGTGCTTCAGTTATGAAAGTAAAAAGTAAGAATAATGTGATTAAGATTAATTTGTGGTTTTTTGTAACTGACATAGATTTTAATTTTAATAGAAGTCGCAATTATTATAAATTGTACTTACTTGTTTTACGAGTTAAATTTGTGTTAAACATATGTATATTTTAACACAAAATCAAATAGTTACAATTTTTTTCTTCTACTAATAGTTAAACCATCTCTAATGGGAAGTAAAACTGTTTCTATGCGATTATCATTTTTAAGAAGGGTATTATAATCTAAAACAGCTTTAGTGGATTTATCCTTTTCATTTAACGGTTCTACAACTTTTCCATGCCATAATACATTGTCTGAGAGAATAATACCTCCTGGATTCAATTTGTCTATAATTAAATGGAAATAATTTGAATAGTTTGGCTTATCAGCATCAATAAAAATAAGGTCAAACGTTTGATCTAAACTTGGAATAATGTCCAAAGCATTTCCAGTGTGTTGAATAATTTGTTTTCCAAAATCAGATTGGTCAAAATATTTTCGCTGAAAATCAACTAATTCTTCGTTAACATCTATAGTGTGAAGCTCCCCATTTTTATCCAAACCTTCAGCTAAGCACAATGTAGAATACCCTGTAAACGTACCTAATTCTAAAATAGATTTAGGCCCAATGAGCTTAGAGATCATACTTAGTACTCTGCCTTGGTAAGGTCCGCTAAGCATAATGGGTTGTAATACTTTTTGATACGTTTCTCTAGTCAGTTGTTGTAGTAGTTTAGGTTCTTGTTCAGAATGATCAACTACATATTTGTCTAAGTTTTCAGGCAAGAAATGCATACATGATAATTTTAATTATAGGAATAAGGTCTAGGAAACTGCTAGGATAAAATTCTATTAACTAATTTCTGTTTTGCGGCTTCATCATCTCCACATAACCACTGAATCACATTGTCTTCCCAAATGGCATCACCTTCGGTCTCTGTAATTATCTCACGCTCTATAGCTAAATCTATGATTTTTCCAGGGTAAGAAGACTGCTTTTCACTTTCCATTTCTCCAAGTGGATAAGGATCATCTAATCCCATTAAGACTTGTTTAGAGCCTTGATTTCTAATTAATAGTTCTAGGCCACCAGTATCGTGTACCAATGTATCAAAGAATATGTTTTTATGACCAACGGCTTTTCTAGGGTGGCTTTTACCTTCAAATAAATCTGGACGACCATCAAAACCTTGAATTCGTCTTCCTAAGTTAATTTGTGCCAATTGTCCTCCATGTGCAAAGCAAGTTCGCATATTAGGATATTTGTCTTGGTACCCATTTAAAGTTAAGAAATGATACGCATCAGCACATTGTGCTAACATCCAAATTAAGTGAAATCTCCAAGAGGTATTTTCTAGTTTAATAAATTTTTCACCATCGTAAGGATGAATTTCTACGGCAAGATTATATTTATTTGCTAACTCAAAAATAGGCTCGTTCTCCTCATCAAAAATACAACGCCAGGTTCCAATCGTATCCATATAATGGGTTGGTAAACATAAAAGCTGAAGGCCTAAAACTTCAACACAACGTTCAATTTCCCAACAGGCACCACGTACAAACCCAGGATGAACAACAAATCCACAGGTGAACTTACTTGGATGATTATGTTGGATTTTAGCATTAAAATCATTCTGAAAACGTAAGGCTTGTTTCATCTCCTCAACACGAAGCCCATTTCCATAAAGTTGCGATAGGTTTAATACAACAGCATGGTCAATATTAAAACGTTCCATCCATGCTAATTTTTCATTTAAGAAAAAACTAGAATCTGTAATTGGACGGTTCCAATCTTTTTGAAGCATGAATTTTCGGTCTTTATCTACCCAAAAAATACCTTTGTCTTGCATAAATTGAGGTATTTCCTCTGGGTAAGGAAGTAAATGTGAGTGGCCGTTTATTCTAAGTTTTCGTTTAGTCATATTTAGTTGTCATGCTGAGCGCAGTCGAAGCAACTCGTTTAGTCATTCCTGCGAAAGCAGGAATCTTATTAATTGGAATTCAACTTATTATTGAATCCTTTAGTTAGTTATATTTTATGAATTTAGAGTTTTTTCTTTTCGGAAAATCAACCGAACTTTAATTATCGATCTTCACCTTTTCTGGTGGTTCCATAATCTCACCGCAGTTTGGACAACAGCGTTTGTCTTTGTCACTATAATAGTTATCAAAAATTTTAGGCATATCTGTCTCAATATTTTCTACCGTAAAATCTTCTTCATATAGTTTTGTGGTACAATTTTCACAGAACCAAAGTAAAGCATCTTGAACACCTTTTTCTCTTGGGTATTCTATAACCAAACCAACTGTATTCGCTCCACGTTGCGGAGAATGAGGAACTTTTGGTGGTAAAAGAAAAATTTCACCTTCTCTAATATGAATGTCTTTAGGTTCACCATTTTCAATGATTTTAAGCACCATGTCTCCTTCAATTTGATGGAAAAACTCTGGTGTTTCATTATAATGGTAGTCCTTTCTGCTGTTAGGTCCACCAACAACCATCACAATAAAATCACCATCTTTCCATACCACTTTGTTACCAACAGGTGGTTTTAGTAAATGACGATTTTCATCTATCCATGCTTTGAAATTAATGGGAGGATATATTTTACTCATGATTTTTGTTTTTTTTTATTCTCTATAAAGTTACAAAGATTTTGTTCTTCCGCCATCAACTGGAAGATTAATTCCGTTAATATAAGCAGCGCGTTCACTTGCTAAAAAGGTAATAGCATCAGCCAATTCTTCGGGTTTTGCGAAACGTTTGGCTGGTACAGCACTTTTCATAGCATTGGCCGCTTCTTCTTCTGTATTTCCCGTTTTTGCTGATTTGTTTTTTATGATTTCAGCTAAACGTTCTGTTCCTGTAGCTCCAGGTAAAACGTTATTCACAGTAATCCCAAATTGCCCTAATTCATTGGCTAAGGTTTTACTCCAGTTAGCCACTGCACCACGAATGGTGTTACTAACACCTAAACCATCTAAAGGTTGTTTTACAGAGGTTGAAATCACATTGATGATACGACCATAACCTTCACTTTTCATAAACGGAACAACCGTTTGAACTAAGACATGATTACATTTTAAATGTTGTGTAAAAGCAGATTCAAATTCGTCTACCTCTGCTGAAAAAACAGGACCACCTTTTGGTCCACCTGTATTATTGACTAAAACATGAAAACCATGATGTTTAGAAATATAGTCTGATACCTTGGCTTTCAATTCCGTAGGATTTGAAAAATCAGCTACTATATAATCGTGTGGTCTTTGTTGCGGTAACTCAGCTAGTGTAGCTTTTAACTTGTCTTCGTTTCTGGCAATTAGGGTTACTTGAACACCTTCTGCCGCTAAAGCTAGTGCTGTTGCTTTTCCTATTCCTGCTGTGCTACCGCAAACTAGTGCGTATTTGTTGTTTAATTGTAAATCCATAATATTTCCTGCAAAGGCAGGAATCTTTTTATTGTAATACTAAAATATGATCAGTACTATCTATAATTAATAATTTCGTTTCAATTTATGAGATTCCCACTTTCGTGGGAACTAGTATTTTATACAAACATTCTTAGCTTCCGTAAAAAATCGTAAGGCTTCAAATCCACCTTCGCGTCCAACTCCAGAAGCTTTTACTCCTCCAAAAGGGGTTCTTAAATCGCGCATCATCCAAGTGTTTACCCAAACAATTCCTGCTTGCAGTTGATTACTTAATTTCATGGTGCGTTTTAAATCATTGGTCCATAATGTCGCTGAAAGTCCGTATTTAACTTTGTTGGCCATTTCTAAAACCTCGTCTTCAGTATTAAATGGCATAATGGTGACGACAGGTCCAAAAATTTCTTCTTGGTTCACTCTGCAGTCGTCATTAGGAACTTCAATAACTGTTGGTTCTAAATAATAACCGTTTTCATAACCTTTAACAGTAACTTCATTACCACCACATAACAATTTTCCATTTTCTTCTTTAGCGATTTCAATATAGTCTTTTACTTTCTCTAAATGAGGTTTAGATACTAATGCTCCAATATTGGTGTCTTCATTCGAAGGATGTCCAACTTTTAATGCTTTTACTTTAGCTACAAAATCAGTTTTAAATTTTTCATAAATAGAAGCTTCTACAAAAATGCGACTGCCACATAAACAAATTTGCCCTTGATTAGCAAATGATGAGCGAACCGTTGTATTCAGCATGTCTTCATAATCACAATCTGCAAAAATGATATTTGGATTTTTCCCTCCTAATTCTAAAGATAATTTTTTGAACATTGGTGCAGCTATTTTGGCAATGTGCGCTCCAGTTGCTGTGCCTCCTGTAAATGAAATGGCTTTAATATCTTGATGTTCAATTATGGCTTGTCCTGTTGAGGTTCCTAGTCCGTGAACAATATTTAACACGCCTTTTGGCAAGCCAGCTTCATTACAAATTTCGCCTAATAAATAAGCGGTCATTGGTGTGACTTCACTTGGTTTGGCAACCACACAATTTCCTGCGGCAAGCGCTGGTGCAATTTTCCAAGTAAACAAGTAGAGTGGAAGGTTCCAAGGTGAAATACAGCCTACAACACCAATGGGTTGGCGTAAGGTGTAATTTATGGCTTGTTGCCCTACGGATTCATGACTTTCACTTGCAAATTGTGTAATCGCATTTCCAAAGAATCTAAAGTTACTTGCAGCTCTTGGAATATCAACCGCTTTTGCTAAACTGACAGGTTTTCCGTTGTCTTTACTTTCTGCTTCTGCAAAACGCTGTAAGTTAGCTTCTAGTAATTCTGAAATTTTAATTAAGATTCTGCTTCGTTCTTCTAGCGTCGTTTTACTCCAAGTTGGAAAAGCAGATTTTGCTGAGATATAGGCATTTTCAACATCTTCTTTTGATGAGTTAGGTATTTGGCCGTAAACTTCCCCATTAGATGGATTGTAGTTGTCTATCCAATTGTCTTGAACTGGATTTTGGAAATTGCCGTTTATGTAGTTTTGAATGTTCACTCTAAATAGTTTTCTATGTCTTCTTTTAGTTTTTCTGCTTCAAGGTTGACTTCAGTTAAGATTTCCAAATAAGAAATATTTACACCTAAAAAAACTTTTAATGATTGTATATATTCTTTGTCTTTTTTTAGCGTTTCAAAATCATTAGGGATTAATCTCTCGAGAGAATTTTCATCAAAAACAGATGTATATTTTTTTCTGTAATTATCTATCATGTAACTATAAAAATCTAAATGTACTTCTTCAAAACGACCTTTGGTTTCTTTAATTGACGAGGTGTGAAATTCTCCTATTGAAGATCGTAATTTAGGATCTTCAACAAGGTCTGTTCCTATGGATACTAAAGATTGATAACCACTAGTTTTAAAATGAATATCATCGTAAGCGTTTATAGATCTAAAAGTATAAGCTAATGAATCGTGATAGGGTTTATTAGTTTCTAGGATATCAATTACTGTATGAATTGAATTAATAGTTCTTTTTAAATTATTGGTTCTTGTATTGATAACTCTATCTAAATCTTGAAGTGTAAATTCTAAATCTGATATAATTTCTGTTAAGACTTGTTGTTCTTTTTCTCTTGTTTTTTTAGCCTCATTCCAATTGTTAAATTGTAATGCCATAGCAATACCAATAAATACTAAAATAATTTCTCCAACGGCATAGATTAAGTACTTCTTGAATTTGTTTTCAGAAAGTAATGACTGTCTAATATGTCTGAAGAATTTAATCATTTATTGAGGCTTATAAGCCATAACCTTAATTTCAACCACCAAATCAGGATGTGGTAACTGATGCACAGCAACGGTTGTTCTCGTTGGTCCTGTTTCTTTTTCAAAGAATTCTGCGTAAGCTTTGTTGTAATCTGCAAAGTCATTCATATTGACTAAAAACGAGGTGACATCAACTACATCTTTTAAGCTTGCTCCAACTTTAGCTAAGTTCTTGTTTATGTTTTTTAAGACTTCTTGAGTCTGTGTATAGGCATTTAAGCGTTTTGTTCCCATCTCGTCAATGATATCTACGCCTGCGATGCTGTTGTCTGGTCGACGAGAACTTGTGCCTGAAACGAAAATAAAATCGCCAACTTGTTTTACGTGTGGATAGGCTCCTCTTGGTGTTACTCCTGTCCCTGCAGAAGCAGGACTCTTATCATTTGTTTTACTCATGTTTTCTTTTTTACTTGTTCATTTTGTCTTGATACAACTGCGAAGCACATCATGAGCTCCATAAAATAAGCATCTGCGAATAAACGAACCAAAAATTCAAAACGATTTATTATGAAATTGCTAAAGCACCACTCGCTTTCGAAGCTACATGCTTGAAGCTTCGCTCTTTATTTCTGAAAATCGTTGCTTCCGATAATATCGGAATATGGGACATTAACTTTTGTTGATTTTTGTTTTCTTCCCGAGTTATATTTTAATCTTTGCTAACTGCTAACTGCTAACTGCTAACTGCTAACTGCTAACTGCTAACTGCTAACTGCTAACTGCTAACTGCTAACTGCTAATGCAATTCCGCAATCCGATCGTCTTCTAAAATCGCTTCAGTTTCTGCTTTTACTTTATCTAAAATGTCTTTTAAATCATCTTCAGTTGATATAATTTTATCAGTTAACATATTCAAAATAGCCTTGTCTTGTGCTCGTCCTTTTAACATGGCTTCTCTATAACCAATGTCTTCGTTAAAGGTAACCAAACTATATTTTGATGAATAGGCACTAGGGAATTCTTTTTCTAAAGCCATTTCAATTTTTCGTTTTTCTTGAAATATTGGATTCGCAACATGACCTTTCATTTCATGGAAATTGTCAATGGCTAAATCGGCAATGGCATCCGTGTCTTTCTTTCTGTTTTTCTCGTAAGCTTCAAACGTAGCTTCCCAATTATCTAGATTTTGATCTAGTACTTTATCAAATTCAACCACATCTTCAAATGAGGCATTCATACCTTGACCATAAAAAGGCACAATGGCATGTGCAGAATCTCCCATTAATAAGGTGTTGCCTTTATAATGCCAAGGGGAACATTTTACGGTTCCTAAAGCTGCTGTTGGGTTTTCGAAAAAGTCATCTACCAAATTCGGCATGATTTCTAAAGCATCTGGGAATTCTTTTTGGAAGAATTCTGTGACGATTTCTGGTGTCGTTAAATTATTAAAATTGTATTCTCCCTCGTTGTAACTTAAAAATAAAGTGACTGTAAAACTACCGTCTAAATTTGGTAAAGCGATAAGCATAAAACTACTTCTTGGCCAAATGTGTAACGCATTTTTATAGGTTTTGTAACCACCATCTTCTTTTGGTAAAAAGGTTAATTCCTTATAACCGTGACTTAAATACTCTTGTGAAAAACTGAATAGGAATTTATGACTTAAATAATAGCTTTTTCGTAATGCGGATCCAGCTCCATCTGTGGCGATAATACAATCTGCATCTTCAATAAACTCTTCTTTAGAATTGTAATCTTGGAATAAGGCTGTGGTTTTTTCGAAATCTACAGAATTACATTTCTTGTTGAAATGAATGGTGACATTATCATGCTTTTCGGCTTCAGTTAAAAGTAAACCGTTGAGTTCACCTCTAGAAATGGAATTGATATATTCATAATCTCTTCCGCTGTAATTAGATAAAAACGTGTTGCCTTCTTTGTCGTGAATCATTCTGCCGTTCATAGGAATGCACAATGCTTTCACTTTATCTTCAATACCAACGAGTTTCATGGCTTTGTTTCCACGGTCCGAAAATGCTAAATTTATAGAACGACCTGCAGAAATATCTGTGGTTCTTAGGTCTGGACGCATTTCGTAAACAGTGACGTTGTAGCCTCTTTGCCCTAGTCTTAATGCTAATAGGCTTCCGCAAAGTCCTGCGCCTATGATTAATATGTTTTGTTGTTTCTTCATAGTGTTCTGTCTGGTCGAGCGCAGTCGAGACCTAATTTGACCTCTCGACTGCGCTCGAGGTGACATTTAGTTTTTATTCAAAATAACTTTCATTTTTTCAACCATCAAATAAACATCTTCAAATGAATTATATAACGGTACAGGTGCACATCTTATAACATCTGGTTCTCTCCAATCGCTAATGACTCCGGCTTCGGTTAATTTATCGTGTAATGATTTATCAGCGTTTAAAACTTGAATAGACAACTGACAACCACGTTCATCAGGATTTTCTGGTGTGATAATTCTTATGGTATCTTCTCCTAAGCCTTTCAGTAAATACTCGAAATAACCCGTTAGTTTTTTCGATTTTTCAATCAATTTTTCAATACCAACTTCATTAAACATATCTAAAGACGCTTTAATGGCGGCCATTGATAAAATAGGTGGATTACTTAATTGCCAGCCTTCGGCTCCAGGTAATACGTCAAACTCATGGCGCATATTAAAACGTGTGTCTTTGTTGTGGCTCCACCAACCTGTAAATCGGTTGAGGTCTTTGTCGTAAGCGTGTCGCTCATGGACAAAACAACCCGACAAACTTCCTGGTCCAGAATTCATGTATTTATAAGTACACCATACGGCGAAATCGGCACCAGAATTATGTAAATCTAAATTAACGTTTCCGGCACCATGTGCACAATCAAAACCGACTTTACAACCATAACTGTGTCCTAAGTCTGTAATACGCTTAAAGTCGAAAAACTGCCCTGTGTAATAATTGACACCACCAATCATTATTAATGCAATCTCGTTACCGTGTGTTTTTAAAATAGCTTCTAAGTCGTCATAATTTAGTAATTCTTCACCCTCTCTTGGTTGCCAGAGAATTAAACCTTCTTTATCATCGTAACCATGATGTCTTAATTGCGATTCTACAGCATATTTATCTGAAGGAAAGGCATCACTTTCGATTAGAATTTTATAACGTTCTTTAGTTGGTTTGTAAAAAGACGCCATCATAAAATGCAAATTTGCCGTTAAAGAGTTCATAGTAACCACTTCAATAGGTTTTGCGCCAACTAATTTTGCTGTGGCTTCTGTTAGGAATTCATGATATGGTAACCAAGGGTTTTTGGCATCTGTATGACCTTCTACACCTAGATTTGCCCAATCTTCTAGTTCTTGATTGATATAAGACTTTGTAGATTTGGGTTGAAGTCCCAAAGAGTTGCCACAAAGGTAAATAAGTTCATTTCCGTGTTTGTCTTTTGGAATATGAAATTGAGTTCTATAATGAGATAATTCGTCTAATTTGTCTTGCGCCTTAGCATAATCAAGACTGGGGTTGTAGTTGGACAATTTGAAAGGTTTTTCGGTTTGTAACAAAAATAGCATAATTATATTAAATTTCCGTTAATCGATTAATTCAGAAAGTGTCATAAGAATTAAAAAGAATTAAATAGTTTTACGCACATTTTTTCGGCTAAATAAATAGCGAATAATAATTTTGTATATGCTAAAAAAACTTTGGTTGTCCTATCGCCAATGGTATATTGAGTATAGTGGTTTTTCTAATCAAAAAGAAAAAGAAGACTTAACCTATTTTAGAGACAAACTGTTTGTCTCTATTTTAATATTAACCCTTGCCTTAAGTTTAATATCTTATATTCCTAGTGCAGGAATGGCTATTGCATTAGATAAAGACTTTGTTTTTGTAATAGATACTGTAGCTGTTTTAGTTATGCTGTTTTTGCTTTTTAATAAACGAATGCATCTAACAACAAAGAAAACTCTTTTTTCCATCAATTTGTTTTTGTTGTCTTTTGCTTTAATTATAGATCTAGGGCTTAATGGTAATGGAACTATTTTGCTTTTTATGCTTAGCATTTTAATAACACTTTATAGTGGAAAAAAAGCAGGTGTTAATTCTGTTGTAGTATCTGCAGTGTTTTATGCTATTGTATTGATTGTTGATTATGTTAAGTGGGTAGATATTCGGTTTTTTTCAGAGTCACCAATAGAAATATTATTTGTTGTCTTTATTAATAATGTACTTTTTGGACTGCTTACAGTTCTTTCAGTTTCGTTTTTAGTAGATCGTTTGCACAATGCATTATTAAAAGAAAATCAATTACAAGAAGAACTTCTTGAAAAGCATAAAAATGTAATTATTGCAAAAGAGCGTGCAGAAGAGTCCGATCAGTTAAAATCAGCATTTTTGACCAATATGAGTCACGAAATTAGAACACCAATGTATGGTATTTTGGGTAGTGCTGAACTTTTAAAAGCTTATCACAAGCAAGATGAAGAATACCAAGAATATGTTAAGGTGATAGAAGGGAGTGGTAATGAGTTATTAGATGTAATTACAGATATTTTGAATATATCTAAGATTGAAACAGGTCTAATGACTGTTAGAAAATCGTTGTTTAGTGTGAACGAGAGTATTCGGTCAATTTATGAGTTGTTCTTGCCAGAAGCAGAAATGAAAAATGTTGCGTTTACATTAAATAATTTTATTCCTGAAAGTGAGAGTCTAATAAATTCAGATAATGATAAGCTTACAGCAGTATTAAAGCATTTAATAGAGAATGCTATAAAGTACACTTCTAAAGGAGATAGAATTTATGTTAGTTGTAGTTTGGATAGTTCTGCGTCTCAATTAGAATTTTTTATAAAAGATACAGGTGTTGGTATTCCTGAAGATAAAAAAGAGACTATTTTTAATCCTTTTTATCAGGTTGATGTCGGTAATAAAAATGCTCTTCATGGCTCTGGTATTGGCTTATCTATATCTAAAGCTTATATAGAAATGTTAGGAGGAAACTTAATTTTAGAAAGTGAAACAGGAGTAGGAACCTCTTTTAGATTTAATGTCGCTATTGATTTGCAAAGCGTTTAAGTCTGTTTCTTCTTAGATGTCTCAAGAAAAAAGCACTTCAATATAAAAAATTGAAGTGCTTTTAATATATATAGACGCCCTAAGGCGGAAAATGTAAGCTATGTATTTTAAGTTAAAACTTAGAACACGAATCTTACATTATAGATTGCAAAAATACAGCCTTATTTCTGATCATCCAAAGTGATACTGACATCTGTAAAATACAAATTCCAGTTGCCACCTTCTTGCTTGTGATCTGTCGCTATTTTAATGCCATTGTAATCTTTGTAATTTTCAAAAGTTGTAGTTAGTGAAGGTTCTGCTGAATTACCTTTTCTGTAAACCCACTCTCTTATTATAAATTGTTCATCATAAAAAATATCATAAGCATCGCCTGGTGTGTAACCGCCTTCGTTAGAATAGGTAAGGGTTATCCTATTTAATTCGATTTTGCTAATTGGAGCTTGTGCTTTTGTGGGTTCAGAAATTGTAGCAGAAGTATCCCATACCAATTGAAAAGGAACCAAAAGCCAGAATTTATCATTAATAAAGCCTCTATCATTGGCTATTAGTGTACTGTCCATATGCTTTCTGGAATATCGTTGTTCTCCATGTAAAGATTCAAAAAGTACTTCATCGCTTTTAGGATACCAAGACCAAGACCGTCCTTTTCCATTTCTAGTATCGGTATCTACTTGAAAGGTGAATTTTATTTCAGAGACATTCTTCCAATGTTCAAAACCATGGGCGTTTGCAATTTTTTTAGCTATGGATAATTCTTGAGTGTCGGTTTTTAAGCTTGTTTGTTGTGGATCAGATTTACAGTTCAAAACAAGTAGTAAACAGATGAGACCTAGATTTAATGACTTCATATTAAAAAAGATATAGTAAATTACACGCTAAATTAATCAACCATGAAAGACGACACTAATTATTTTGAAGTAAATAAGGCTACTTGGAATAAAAAAGTAGCCATACATGCTCAAAGTGAAATGTATAATATGGACGCTTTTAAAGCGGGAAAAACATCATTAATGCCTTATGAGTTAAAGGCGTTGGGTGATGTAAACGGGAAGTCGTTATTGCATTTGCAGTGTCATTTTGGTCAAGATACATTGAGTTGGAGTCGGATGGGAGCAAAGTGTACTGGTGTAGATTTGAGTAATGAAGGTGTGAAATTAGCGAAGGAATTAAATACCGAATTACAACTCGATGCAGAATTTGTATGCTGCAATGTTTTAGAGACTTCTAAACATATTTCTGAAACTTTTGATATTGTATTTACCAGTTACGGAACTATTGGTTGGTTGCCAGATTTAAAGCCTTGGGCTAAAATGATTGCAGAACGCTTAAACGTTGGAGGAACATTTTACATTGTAGAATTTCATCCTATTGCATGGATGTTTGATTATGTGGATGGGCAACCAAAAATGATATATCATTACAGTCAAGATGAAGTGATTTATGACGAATATGAAGGGACTTATGCTAATCAGGATTCAAAAATGGTAAGTAAAGAGTATGGTTGGAATCATGGCTTAAGCGAAGTTGTTAACGCGCTTATTGAAGCTGGTTTGCAAATTGACTATCTTAATGAATATGACGAAAGTCCTTATGATGTATTTCCAGATTTAATAAAAACGGAATCCGGAATGTATAAGATGAAGCATCAATTGTTCCCTATGATTTTTGAGTTGAAGGCCACAAAAATTTTATGACGCAACGCCACGGAAATTGAGTGTTAACTCGTTTTTAAGCTAAATGTAAACACTCACTTACCGATTAATAAATTTTAATTTGAATACAATAAAACGTCTAATCTTTCTACTTAGTATCAATTTTTGTGCAGCTCAAAGCATTAATGGAGTTGTAAAAGATTCTTTAACAGGTAAAGCTATAGCGTATGCAAATATTCTTTTAAAGAACGGGAAAGGAACCTACTCAGATGAATTAGGAAGCTTTAAGTTGAAGGTGAAAAATGTTCATACAGATACTTTAAAGGTTTCAACAATAGGCTATCAATCGAAATTGATACCAGTTAATGTATTTAAGAATAACTTGACGTATGAAGTTCTACTAGCACCTAAAACTGAAGGTTTAGATGAGGTTCTTATTTCTAGTAAAAAGCTAAAATATGGTAAAAAGGAAATTTTAGGTGAACAGCGTGACGGCAATCAGAGTGTAACGTCTTTAATTGGATATGAAACCGCGGTTTTAATTGAGAATCTTAAAAATAAAACAGGAAAAGTAAAAAGGGTTTACATCAACCTAAAAAATCGAAAAGATGCTGAATATATAGCCACTTTTAATGTGAAATTTTATCAGTTTGATTCTATTGCAAATGCACCAGGAGAATTATTGTATAATGAAAATATATACGTTCATCCTAAAAATAAAAAATATAAATTATGGGTTAATGTTGAAGATTTAGGCATTCCCTTTCCTGAAAATGGAATGTGTGTAGGTGTAGAAATGGTTAATACACATGGTAAAGTAAAAAAGTACGCTTATTTTGGTCCCATGTATAGGTATACATTTACAGAGGATAAGACGTTGCAGACTTGGTCTAATTACCATAACTCAGGCTGGAGGCGAGGCGCTATTGATTATAAAAATCCGAAACGCACTAAAGTGGGATTTTTAAATCCCATGATAGGGGTTGAAGTGGAGTATCTTTTAGAATAAGTTTTTTTATAATTGTTTAAGACCTGTGGTCTTATTATTTAATGGTTTTTATTCTCCTTCAATAACTCAGGGAATTTAGCTTTGAATTTATTTAATCTCGGAATAGAAACATTTCTTATATAGCCTTGATTAGGATGTAAGCGTTCATAGTTTTGGTGGTAATCTTCGGCAATCCAAAATTTTTGGAAAGGATAAACTTCAGCGGCTATAGTGGTATCTAATTCTTTGGCTAATGCTGCTTTTTTATCTTCTATGATTTGCTTTTGTTCATCGTTTTGATAAAAGATAATAGAGCGGTATTGCGAGCCATGATCTGGTCCTTGGCCATTAACTTGAGTAGGATTCTGAGAACCAAAATACACATCTACCAAAGTTGCAAAACTTACGACTTCAGGATCATAAATAATTTCTACAGCTTCTGCGTGGCCGGTTCTACCCGTATTGCTTGCTTCATAAGTTGGGTTTTCAGTATATCCACCAGCATATCCTGAAATAGATTCTTCAACGCCTTTTACACTCTCAAAAATTGCTTCTACACACCAAAAGCAACCACTTGCAAAATAAGCTTTTGCTTTACCGTCTTTTAACGGCACCACTACGGGTTCTGCGTCGATTACAGCTTGTTGCTTTGGGTTTGTTTGTGCTTGGTTGTGACAACTGAACACTAAGGTTATAGTTAAAATACTTAGTAATTTTTTCATGCTTTAATTTTCTTTAATTAAGTAGTCGTAGAAAATTGTAAATCCTTATTTTAAATTATTATAAAATTATATTAAATAAAAAAAGCCTTTGCGTTGGCAAAGGCTTAGATATATGATGTGTTGAATGTTTATTTACTAAGTTTAGCAAATAATTTATTCATTTTTACTTTTTCTTCTTCAGCTAGTGCAGCATCAACTAAGATACGTCCACTATGCTCGTCAGTAATTACTTTCTTACGAGAAGCAATTTCTACTTGCACTTGTGGTGGAATAGTAAAGAAAGAACCTCCAGATGCTCCACGCTCAATAGCAACAACAGCTAAACCATTTTTAACGTTGTTTCTAATTCTAAGGTATGCTTTAACAAGACGCTCATCAATTTTCTTTTGAAAATCTAATGATTTGTTGATAAGTGCTTCTTCTTCTTTTTCTGTTTCTTTTAAAATTTCGTTTAGTTCACCTTTTTTGTGTTTAAGGTGAGCATTACGATCTTTTAAACGGTCTTTAGTTTCAGAAATGACTACTTTTTTCTGCTCTATCTGAGCTTTAAATTCTTTGATGTGCTTTTCAGCTAATTGAATTTCTAATTCTTGAAATTCAACCTCTTTTGTCAATGAGTTGTATTCTCTGTTATTTCTAACATTTTTTTGTTGCTCACTGTATTTTGTGATTAAAGATTTTGCTTCTTCAATTAAGTTTTTCTTTCCTTTAATCTCATCGTCAATAATAGCAAGACTATCATTTAACTTTTCCAATCTTAAGTTAAGCCCTTCAACTTCGTCTTCTAAATCTCTAACTTCTAAAGGAAGCTCACCTCTGACATTTCTTATTTCGTCTACTCTAGAGTCAATTAATTGTAAATCATATAGTGCTCTTAATCGCTCTTCAACAGAAACTTCAGCTTTTTTTGCCATAATTATAAATACTTTATCGGATTTGTATTTTTCTTTGATAAAATGATTGCAAAATTAGTGATTTTTTTCGAGAGATAGTCTACTAAAAACGATTTTGTGAACTGTTCGCTTTCATAATGTCCAATATCTGCTAAAACTATAGCGTTTTCTGCACTAAAAAAGTCGTGATATTTTAGGTCTGCTGTAATCAAAAGGTCAGCGTTTGCAGCTTTTGCAGCGCTTATGGCAAAACTTCCGGAACCTCCTAAAACGGCGATTCGTTTAATAGGTTTATTTAGCGATTTTGAATGTCTAATACACTCTGTTTGCATTCTAGTTTTAATAAAATTGAGGCATTCTTCGGTTTTCATGGCGTTTTCGAGCTCGCCAATCATGCCTATTCCAATATGCTGATTGTTGTTTTCTAAGGTTGAAATCTCGTAAGCCACTTCTTCATATGGATGCGTTTCAAATAAAGTCTTTAAAATTTTAGATTCTAAATGCTTTTTGAACGTCACGGAAATTGCAGTTTCTTTTTCGGTATGTAATTTTCCTTTTTCACCAATTACCGGATTAGAATCTTCATTTCCTAAATAAGTTCCTTCACCTTCCATATTAAAACTACAAGATTCATAATTACCAATGTTTCCGGCACCAGCTTTAAATAACGCAGTTCTTAGAGATTCTGCATTTGCCTTTGGAACATAAGTTTGTAGTTTTTTTATTGTACCAGATTGTGGAATTAATATTTTTTTGTTTTTTAAACCTAATTGATCACAAATAATAGAATTAACACCTTCAATTGCATTATCTAAAGCTGTATGAATTGAAAAAATTGCAATTTTATGCTGAATGGCTTTAATAACAACACGCTCTACATATGTTTTGCCTGTTAATTTTTTTAAACCTGAAAATATGATAGGATGGAAGCTTACAATAAGATTGCAATTGTTTTCAATAGCTTCATCTACAACAGTTTCTAGTGTGTCTAATGTGACTAAGATGCCAGAAACAGTTTTATTTTTATCACCTACTAAAAGTCCAACATTATCAAAATCTTCAGCATAAGCTAAAGGTGCTAAATCGTGCAAGTGATTAATTACGTCTTGTATAATCATAAGTGTATATTTGTTTCAAAAATAATATAATTTAGTACTCGTGAAACATCAATTCTCTATTTTGCCTTTAAAACACTATGGTTATTGTGATGTTCCATGTGACAAAAATATGCTATAAATAAAAACACATGAAGATTATCCGTATCATATTATTTCCTATTGTACCCATTTATTATGTCATTACTTGGTTGCGTAATTGGCTGTACGATTCTGGATTTAAAACCTCTAAATCGTATGATTTCCCTGTGATTTGTGTTGGTAATCTTAGTACAGGTGGAACAGGGAAAACACCAATGATAGAATATTTAATTAGACTACTAAAGGACAATAAAGAGCTTGCTACATTAAGTAGAGGTTATAAACGTAAAACAGACGGTTTTGTTTTAGCAGATAAATATGCGAGTGCAGATACTATTGGAGATGAGCCTTTTCAGTTTTATAGAAAGTTTAGTAATGTAACCGTTGCTGTTGACGCTGACCGACAAAATGGAATTGCAGAACTTAGAACTTTAAATTCGTTACCAGAAGTTATTTTGTTAGATGATGCTTTTCAGCATAGAAAAGTAAAAGCGGGATGTAATATTCTACTAACGGCTTATAATAATCTTTATTATAAAGATATTGTTTTGCCTACAGGAAACTTGCGTGAGCCAAGATCTGGAGCAAAAAGGGCCGATTTAATTGTTGTTACAAAATGTAAGAAGGATCTTTCTGAAGCTGAAAAACAGAAGATTACTTCTAAGTTGAAATTAAAAAACCATCAAAAACTATTTTTCAGTTATGTGGATTATGCGACCGATGTGATTTCAGAATATGAAGTGTTAGAGTTAGTAAAGCTTCCAAAATTTACCTTAGTTACAGGTATTGCTAATGCAAAACCATTGGTAGATTTTTTAGTTGAAAAAGGGTTAGAGTTTGATCACATGGAATTTAGCGATCACTATAGTTTTAAAGTTTCAGATATTGAAACTTTAGCTTCAAAATCGTTAATTATTACAACGGAAAAGGACTATGTACGTTTGTCCGGTTATGAAGAGTTAAAAAGTAAATTGTATTATTTGCCTATTCAAATAAAAATAGATAATTCAGAACAGTTTGATGCTGCGGTTAGTGCGTTTGTTAGTTAAAAAAACTAGATATAATTTTTTCACCGGAAAGAGCAGCATGTAATTTGTCTTCAAAATCCTCTTGTTTAAAAGGTTTAGAAATAATATCATCAAAACCAGCTTCGCCAAATTCGTGCATTTTGTCTTCTAACGTTACTGCTGTTAGGGCAAAAATGGTGAGTTCTTTATCAAAAGTTCTAATGATTTTTGTGGCTTCTAATCCACTAATTCCAGGCATATGAATGTCCATTAAAACAACATCGTATGCTACTTCTTTTACTTGCTCTACTGCAGCTTCACCATTATCAACCACATCACAGTACAGATTCATCTTGTTGAGAATCTTTTTAGTAATCATTTGATTAATCTTGTTGTCTTCTACAATTAGAATTTTAACGTTACTTAAATCCAAACTTTCCATCTTATTAACTTTTTTAACTTCTTCTACTTGAGGTTTTTCGGCGTTTTTATCATACTCTAAAGGAATCTCAAAGACGAATGTAGAACCTTTACCAAGTTCACTCTTTAAGTAAATTTTTCCTTTTAGAATTTGAATTAGTCCTTTTACAATAGATAAACCTAGACCAGTACCTCCGTACTTTCTGTTAATTTGTACAGAGCCTTGAGAGAAGCTGTCAAACATTTGGTCTTGTTTTTCTTTTGTAATACCAATACCATTATCTTCAATTTCAAAGCGAAGATTGTACACGTTGTCTTTGACATCAGTTTTGTACGTTCTCACCCAGATGTCTCCATCTTTTGTGAATTTAATAGCATTACCAAGTAGGTTAATTAAGATTTGGGAAATCTTTAGTTGGTCACCAATAAATGATTCTGGTAGCCCTTCTTCATAGTCAAAATGTATTGTTGTATCTTGATCGTTAGCCGAATTGCTAAGAGCAGATATAACGTTTTCTAATTTATTTTTAAGATTAAAATTTTCAGGATCTAACTCTACTTTATTGGCTTCAATTTTATTAATTTGAAGAATATCGTTGATAAAGGTTAGTAGGTAATCTCCAGAGAATTTTAAAGATTTTAAATGTGGTATTTGGTGCTCTTTAGGGTCTTCGTCCAATAGCATATTCGTAAGTCCTGTAACGGCATATAACGGAGTACGTAACTCATGAGTTACAGTAGATAAGAAGTTAGCTTTTGTTTTAGAAGCTAATTCTGCTTTCTCTTTGGCAACAATAAGCTCATCATTCTTTTTATGAAGCATAGTGTTGGTATTGAGTCTTATATTGTTGTTTTTATACAGAGATAACGTTAATAGCGACAAAATGGTTATTAAGGCAATACTTAAAATTGTTGTGATTTTAGAAAAGGCAGTTTCGGCACTAACTTCGTCTATTTGTGCTTTTAATTGTGCGTTTTCAGCATCTTTATAATTATTAATGTATTGGCTAGATATTCCTGGTGCTAAGTTTGCTCGTTTTACATTTAATATAGAATCGGATAGTTGAATATGTTTTTTGATATAACTATGCGAATTTTTATAATCTCCATTTTTTTCATGAATAGCACTCAGAGTAAGGAAAGCCTCATTTACATTTTCTATGATTTTTTGTGATTGGGCAATGGCTAAACCTTCTTCGGTTTGAGATAATGCCATCTTGAGATTATTTAGCTCACTATATATTTTTCCACTCTGAATTAAAGCGCTGCTAAGGCGACGTTTTTGATCGTGTTTCTTGGCTATAAGTATGGTTTTCTCTAATTCTGATTTTGCTTCTTCGTACCGTTTTTGAGCAATATAGATTTTTGCTTCATTGAGTGTGACCTCTGAAATATAAGCTTCTAAGCCTTCTTGTTCAAATAGGTTTTTTGCAGAATTGTAATATTCTAAAGCTTTTTTGTATTCTTCTTGTGTGCTGTGAATTACACCTTTTATATTATAAGTAACAGCAAGGTTGCCATAATCATTATTTTCACGTTGAATTTGAATGGCTTTGTTAAGTGAAATTTTAGCTTGTGATTCCTCATTAACTAAAAATTGAACTTTTGCAATTTTGGTATGAATTGTACCTAGGTTAGACTTATCGTCAATTTTTTCTGCAATTACAAGTGCCTTGTTTAGATTATCTTTGGCATTGTAATAGTCGCCACGATTACTCTCAAGTTTAGCTTGCTCTAAGTGGTTCTGAAGCTTTAGTGCTAGCATGTCTTTATCTTCATCGCTATCTTGTTGCGCGAAAATAAGACTACAAAAACATGCTAGAAATACAAATATGTAATATTTGATTTGGGACATTCAGCTCACTTTAATTCAAGCAAATATAATTATTTATTCGATAAAAGTGGCTATTTGTCGGTTAAATTGCAAATTAAATCTAAAATTCTTGAACTATATCCTGTTTCATTATCGTACCAGCCTACTATTTTTACCATGTTACCGATTACTGAAGTCATTTGCGAATCGAAGATGCAAGAGTGTGGATTTCCAACAATATCAATAGATACAATTGGGTCTTCAGTATATTCAAGGATGCCTTTTAGCTGATAATCAGCTGCATTTTTAAATATTTCGTTAACTTTTGAGATAGATGTTGGTTTTTCAACATTTATAGTAATATCTGTTAACGAGCCATTTGCAACTGGTACTCTAATACCACATCCACCAATGACATCAGACAAGTCTGGGAAAATTTTTGTTAGTGCTTTAGCAGCTCCAGTTGTGGTTGGTACTATAGATTGTCCTGCTGCTCTAGCTCGTCTTAGATCTTTGTGCGGTTGATCGTGTAAACTTTGGTCTGTAGTATATGAGTGAATTGTAGTAATATAAGCTTGCTTTATACCAAGATGTTCTTTTATTAGAGCAATCATTGGAGCGGCATTATTTGTAGTACAGGATGCGTTTGATATAATTGTTTCAGAGCCTGTTAATGTGTTATCATTAACACCTAAAACAATTGTTTTAATATCATCTTCTAATGCCGGAACTGATAGAATAACTCTTTTTGCGCCATTTTGTATATGGTGCTCTAGTTCTGTTTTTGTTTTGAATTTCCCTGTAGATTCAATAACAAAATCTGGTTGAACTTTAGACCAATCTAATGTTTTAGGATGCGATTCTCTATATAAAGGGATTGAAATATTATTTACAATAATATGGTGTTCATCAAAAGAAATCGTGTCTTTTAATACTCCATGAATACTATCGTACTTTAATAAGTGACTTAAGGTTTTAGAATCGGATAAATCATTAATAGCAACAATTTGTATTTCTGGATGCTCTAAGGCTAATCTAAATACGCGACGGCCAATTCTACCAAAGCCGTTAATGGCTATCGTAATCATTAATTAATATGTTTTTGAGCTTTGTATGAAGATCTTACTAAAGCACTACTTTCTACATGTCTAAAGCCTAAATCTAACCCAATAGCTTTATATTCATCAAACTGATCTGGATTGATAAACTGCTTTACAGGCAAATGTTTTTTACTTGGTTGGAGGTATTGACCAATAGTAACAACATCTACATCGTTAGCTCTTAAATCGTGAAGGGTTTGTATCACTTCTTCACGTTCTTCACCTAGGCCTAACATAATTCCAGATTTGGTTCTACGTTGCCCTTGGGCTTTTAAATATTTTAAAACTCCTAAACTTCTGTCGTATTGCGCTTGTATTCTTACATCACGAGTTAGGCGTCTTACAGTTTCAATATTATGAGACACAACTTCTGGTGCTACATCTATGATACGATCGATATGTTTTTCAATACCTTGAAAATCTGGAATTAATGTTTCTAATGTTGTTTCAGGATTCATGCGTCTAACTGCTTTTACAGTTTCTGCCCACATAATACTTCCCATATCTTTAAGGTCATCCCTGTCTACACTTGTTAAAACGGCATGTTTAATTTGCATTAACTTTATAGAACGTGCTACTTTTTCTGGTTCGTCCCAATCAACCGTTTCTGGTCGGCCTGTTTTTACACCACAAAAACCACAAGAACGTGTACATACATTTCCTAAAATCATAAATGTAGCTGTACCCTCTCCCCAACATTCGCCCATGTTTGGGCAACTTCCAGACGTACAAATGGTATTTAATTTGTACTTATCTACTAAGGTTCTTAATTCTGTGTATTTTTTGCCAGTTGGTAATTTAACTCTAAGCCATTTTGGTTTACGTTCAGGTAAAATGTTTGAAGCAATTTTGGTTTCCATGCAATTCTCAATTTCAAGACGCAAAGATACGAAGTAAATAATAAAAAAGTTTAGAGTAATGAAGCGGACTTAATACGGTGTAAAAATTATTTGTTGTTTAAACCCTGAAGGCATTCAATCTTTTAAAGGAAGGCAATATTAAGATTTTGTAATAATTGCAGCCAATAGTTTTTTTGCACGCAGCAGTTTAACTTTTACATTATTTATAGGATCATTTAGTTCTTCAGAAATTTCTTTGTAACTCAGTTCTTGAAAGTACCTTAAGTTAATGACTTCTTGGTAATGTGGTTTTAGTTTCTTAATGTCCTTTAGAAGGTTTGCAAGATTCTGTTCTGTAATAATTTTATCTTCAGGTGTTGGTGAATCATCAACAATATCAAAATATTGGTTATCGTCATCTTTAGATGTATTTCTAATTGATTGCTTTTGTTTTCTAATTAAATCGATATGAATATTTTTCGAGATAGTGAGAAGCCAAGTCTTAAATTTATAGTCCTCATTATAGGTACTAATCTTGTCAAAAGCCTTAGAGAATGTCTGTATGGTTATGTCTTCTGCATCATTTTCGTTCATGGTGCGTTTAAGTTGAAAAGCATAGACATCATTCCAATACGAGTCTAGGAGAAAATTAAATGCAATTTGATTATTATTTTTTGCTTTGTTTATAGCTTCTTTTACTTCCAATGTTTAGGCTTAGATATCAGATTAGTTATAAAGATACTTAATTGTGTAGTAATAAGAAATAATTCTAAAAAAGGAGCAAGGATAATAAGGTCTGTTTCTTCAAATTTTTTAGCTGTAAATCCAAAACTTAACCACTGTACTACAAGTCGTAAGCTAATTAAAGCAATAATCCATTGCCAAGAAAAGCCTAAAATTATAAGTGAAATTCCTAGAGTCCAGAATAATAATTGAGTAATATAAAATACACCTAATAATAATTGATGCTTCAATTTGTAAAAATTTGCGGTGCTAATATGTCTTCTTTTTTGAAGAATCCACGCCTTTAATGTTGTCTTAGGTTCAGAAATTGTAAAACTTTCTTTACTGAAACAGATGGCTGTATTCGTGGTGTTTGCGACTTCGTTTATAAATAAATCGTCATCACCAGATTTAATAGACATGTGACTGTTAAACCCACAATTGTTAAAGAATAAATCTTTTCTATACGCCATGTTGCGGCCCACTCCCATATAAGGTAAGCCCATTTCGGCATAAGAAAAGTATTGTAAAGCAGTCATTACGGTTTCAAAACGGATAAGTTTATTTAAAAAAGAAAATTTCTTTTTAGCATAAGCACCATAACCTAATACAATAGATTTTTGGTTAGAAAAACCACTGCTCATATGTGCTAGCCAATGTTTAGAATTTGGTATGCAATCCGCATCAGTAAAAACTAAAAAATCATGTTTAGAGGCTTTTATACCTAAGGTGAGTGCGTATTTTTTATTTCCCCAGAATGCTTCATTTATTTTTACATCAACAAGTTTAATATTGTTGTTTTTGGCTTCAAAATCTTTCATAATTTCTAATGAATTGTCAAACGAACTATCGTTAACTAAGACAATTTCGAAATCTGAATAGGCTTGGTTTAATATTAAGGGAATATTTTTCTTTAAATTTTCGGCTTCGTTTTTAGCACATATTATTACAGATATTGGAATGTGCTTTTTTAGTCGTGTTTCAGCATGCTTAACACCAAAAGTGAAAAGAAAACTAAGATAATATATAATTTGAATACTAACAACTGCAATAAATGCATAAAATAGTATTGAGGGAAGTGTCATTAAGGCTTAAGAATGTTGAGGTTCGTTACAGTCTTTGTATTCGTCTGCTGTTTTCCCACAAAAACCACAAGCTTCCCCGTTTTTGTTAAGCATGGGGTTTTGGCTAGCGCAAGTACCCGCAAATTTACCGTCTTTTTTTGCCCATATTTTTATAGCGATTCCTGCTACTGCTAAAGCTAATAATCCTAATGTAATTAGTAATAGTTTCATTTGTCTTTTATTGTATTTAGATGGTCAGATTATCAATCCATAATTTAATTTCAGTGAATAATGGCGTTTTTAACTACGGATGCTGCACCTAATTGCTTAAATTTAATGCAAAGATAATGCTTTTACATTTATTTTTTACTCAATTCTTTTGTGACTTAACTTATTGATGCTGTGTCTTATTACTAATAAAACAATTATTACTAACTAAATTAATTTAAGAATTATGAAAAAATTATTCGCAGAGTTCTTCGGAACATTTTGGCTTGTATTTGGTGGTTGTGGTAGTGCAATTTTTGCTGCTGGATTTCCTGAATTAGGAATTGGATTTGTAGGTGTTGCCTTAGCATTTGGTCTTACTGTATTAACTATGGCTTACGCTGTTGGACACATTTCGGGAGGTCATTTTAATCCTGCTGTTTCTATTGGACTTTGGGCTGGTGGAAAATTTGAAGCTAAAGATTTATTAGGTTATATTGTTGCTCAAGTAGTTGGTGCTGTAGTAGCAGCCAGTGTATTGTATCTTATTGTTTCTGGCAAAGCAGGTTTTGATGGAGTAGGAGGTTTTGCTGCTAATGGATATGATGCGTTATCACCTGATGGCTATAGTATGATGTCTGCTTTAATTGCAGAAGTTGTGCTAACGGCTTTTTTCTTAATTGTCATTTTAGGGAGTACAAATTTTAGAGCACCAAAAGGGTTTGCTCCTATTGCTATTGGTTTAGCTTTAACTTTAATTCACTTAATTAGTATTCCTATTACAAATACATCGGTAAACCCAGCAAGGTCTTTAAGTCAAGCTATATTTGCTGACGGGGCTTATTTATCTCAAGTTTGGTTGTTTTGGGTAGCTCCAATAGTAGGCGCTATTATTGGTGGGATTATTCACAAAACAGTTTTCGAAAAGGAGTAGGTTATTTTTAATAAAACAAAAAGAGGCGCAATTTTTATTGCGCCTCTTTTAATTTATATAAAGTTGTTCTGCTTATTTATCTTTTAAAGAAATCTCAGCAACTTCAGTGTCGTTTTCGTTGGCATTATTGCCTTTAGTACCAATTTTAATACTAAGTGCTAAGGCATCTTCCATATATGGAATCTGTTTTAATCTGCGATCAGATTCATCTAAAATACCTAGGTTAACCATTCGGTCTTGTAATTCCGCCCAAATTTGATATTGTTGTTCTTCTGGTAATTGAGGAAGAGTAATCACATCAATCATAGAGGTTTTTTCAACCGGATTAATATAGGCTACAGTTTTTAAGTTTTTAGCACGTTCGTTACCATTAATAACATACTTCCTAGCGTCAGGATTGTTTAGTTTTAGTAACTCTCTAGATAATTGGTCTAATTTAGAATTGTTACTTTCTATATCACTTCGTAAATCAAAAATTTCTTCAACTACAATATTGTTTTCCTGATTTAATTGTATGTTTTTTTGATACAGTATAAATGATGTTACAGCGAATAAAATGGCGGCGGCACTAGCAGCAATGCTGTACCAAGGTGTTCTTCTATTTTGTGCCAAGTGAATCACTTTAGTATCATTAGTGTCTTCTATAGTATCTAATAGGTTTGATAGTATGTGATTAGGTGCTTCTACAGCGCCAGCTTTTGCTACAATCTCTAAATTATCTTGAAGTTCTTCGTAAGCTTGGGCTGCTTCAGGATAATTTGAAATAAAGTGTTCAACGTCTTTAGATTCTTCTATAGACGTGTCTCCAACCAAATACTTATTAAGCAGGTTAGAATTTAAAAAGTTATGTAATTTTGTTTCCATGATCAAATAATTTATGGATTATAAACTTTCTTCAGTTCACGCAATCCTATTTTTAATCTAGATTTAATAGTGCCAAGTGGAATATCTAATTCGTCACTAGCTTCTTGTTGTGTCATTCCTTGAAAAAACAAAGCATCTAACACAATTTGATATTTTTCTTCTAGTCTACCAACATGTTCTTTAATGTCCATGACATCTTGATTAAAATTTGTTGTTGGTAGAATATATACGTTTGAAGTTTCAATTTGGACTTCTTTATGAAAACGATTATTAAAACTTCTTAGTTTATCTATGGCTGTATTTCTTGCAATTCGGAATAACCAAGTAAAGAGTTTTGCTTTAGATGCATCATATTTTGAAGCGTTTTTCCAAACCTTTACGAAGGTTTCTTGTAAGGCATCTTGTGCTACCTCTTCGTTAATTGTAATTTTTAAAATCACACCATACAGACTGTTCGAATAGTTTTCGTAAAGTAAGTTTAAAGCGCGTTTATCCCCTTTTTGAAGATAATCTATTATTTTTTGCTCTGTAGGTGTTATGCTCAAAATGTTAAAATATTGATTTTCTGAATTTTAAAAGATCTAAATTTAAATTATAAACGTAAATATAATTAAATACACCTTATAGAGGTGCTCACAATATAGTATTAGAATAATTTTACCTCCTTAAAGGGTTGATTAATAGCATTTTTTTAAATTATTCTAAATTCAAAAGTCTTAATTCTTAATTGGGGCTTTTGTCTTATATGATATTGACTTCTGTTTCTATACTAATATTAAATAATCGTTGTATTGTACTCTGTATTAATTGAGCTAACTCTAATATATCTTTCCCTGCGGCGTTGCCATAATTAACTAATACCAAAGCTTGTTTATTGTGTACACCATAATCTTTAAAACGTTTGCCTTTAAAGCCTGCTTTTTCAATAAGCCATCCAGCGGGTACTTTTACAGCTGTATCTGATATTTTGTATGATGGTATGTCTGGGAAATTCTGTTCTAATTTAATAAAATCTTCTGTTGAGATTATTGGGTTTTTAAAGAAACTACCACTATTACCAATTTCTTTTGGATCTGGCAATTTGCTTTGCCTAATGGCTATTACGGCATTTGAAATGTCCTGAATTGTTGGGGCTTTAATACCGTTAGCTTCTAATTCGTTTCTAATGACGCCATAATCTGTGTGTAATTGATGATTTGTTTTAGTAAGCTCTAAATTAACGCTGGTAATAATATATTGCCCTTTTAAGTCTTGCTTAAATATAGACTCTCTATATCCAAAATTACAATCGGATTTGTTGAATGTTTTTAATGACTGATCCTTTATATTCATAGCTTCACAACTCAAAAAAACATCTTTTAATTCAACTCCGTAGGCACCAATATTCTGAATTGGAGCAGTGCCAATATTTCCAGGAATTAATGACAAATTTTCAATTCCTCCGTAATTGTGTTGTAAGCACCAGAGTACAAAATTATGCCAATTTTCGCCAGCCATTGCTTTAACAATAACGGTGTTTTCTGTTTCACTTACAACTTCAATACCTTTTAAATTAATGTGAAGCACCAAGGCTTCAATGTCTTTTGTTAGCAACATATTACTGCCTCCACCTAAAATAAATAAGGGGTTAGAGTGGTGTTCTTTTAAAACAATACTAAGGTCTTTAATAGAATTTATATTGCAAAAAGATTGTGCTTTAGCTTCAATGCCAAAAGTGTTAAACGGTTTTAATGAAGTATTGTTAATGATAGTCATTAGTCTTTATATACTTTTAAGGCTTCTTCTAAAATTTTTACAGAGATTCTTAAACTATCTTCATTTAAAACATAAGCAATACGAATTTGGTTTAATCCAACGCCAGGTGTAGAGTAAAAGCCTGCAGCAGGAGCAACCATAACTGTATTGTTATTGTAATCAAAAGATTCTAATAACCATTTAGCAAAATCATCTGAGTTTTTTACAGGCAACTCAGCAATGCAGTAAAATGCGCCGTTTGGTTTAGCAACTTTAACACCTTCTATTTTTTCTAATTCACCAATTAGTATATCTCTACGTTTTACGTATTCTTCTTTTACATCATCAAAATAACTTTGTGGTGTATCTAATGCCGCTTCACTAGCTATTTGTGCTAAAGTTGGTGGACTTAACCTTGCTTGAGCAAATTTTAAAGCAGTTCTTATAAATTCTTTGTTTTTGGAAACTAAGTAGCCAATACGTGCACCACACATACTATAACGTTTAGAAACAGAATCAATAATAATAGCATGCTCTTCTAAACCAGGTTCTTGTAAAATAGAATAATGTTCAATGCCATCGTAAACAAATTCTCTATAAACTTCATCGGCAATTAAAAATAAATCGTGCTTCTTTACAATAGTTGCAAGTTGTTTTATTTCTTCTTTAGAATATAAGTAACCGGTTGGATTTCCTGGGTTACAAATTAAAATGGCTTTAGTTTTAGGTGTAATTAACTTCTCAAATTCTTCTATAGGAGGTAAGGCAAAATTGTTTTCAATTTTAGAAATTACAGGGACAACATTAACACCTGAAGCTGTAGAGAAACCATTGTAATTAGCATAAAAAGGTTCAGGGATTATAATCTCATCATCAACGTCCATAATACTACCAAAAGCAAATAAAAGTGCTTCACTTCCTCCTGTGGTAACGATAATGTCGTTATGACTAACATGTATATCATTTCTTTTGTAGTATTCAGCAATTTTCATTCTATAGTTTTCAGAACCTTCAGAACGCGAATAAGCTAAAATATCTAATGAATGCGTTTTTACAGCATCTAATGCTATTGTAGGCGTTTTTATATCTGGCTGACCTATGTTAAGATAATAGACAGTTTTTCCTTGTTTATGAGCAGCTTCTGCATACGGTACCAATTTTCTAATTGGCGATTCTGGCATGTTGATGCCTTTATTCGAAATTGTTGGCATTTTGATATTGGTTTTAAATTGCTAAGTTCTGAAAAATATTAGTGTTAATATGTAAAAAAAACATAAAAAAAATGAGCTCTCAATTTGAGAACTCATTGTAAATTTTATTATGATTGGAGCTTATTGCTCAATCATACTCTTGCTTTTCTTTTCTAATACGCTAGTTTTGTTAGAATCAACAACTAGACCTTTAATTTTTAAGGCTACTGTTGGAGTTTCAGCATTAGAAAAAACAGTTATAGTTTTTCTAATTGGATTAACTCTTTTAGTATCGTATTTTACTTCTATTTCGCCCGTTTCACCTGGCATAATAGGTCCTTTAGGTTTTTTAGGCACTGTACAACCGCAAGTAGATTTCACATTAGAAATTACCAAAGGTGCGTTACCTGTATTTGTAAATTCAAAAACTCTTACTCCATCAGCTCCTTTTTCAATGGTACCATAATCGATTACAGTCGATTTAAATTCGATTTTTGCTACCTTTTCTTGAGCGAAAGAACCAAAGCTCATTAGTCCTACAAATAAAATTGCTATTAAATTTTTCATCATTTTAATTTTAAAATTGATTAGTCAAAGCTAGTTACTTTTTAATTCCTAGCAAAATTTATTAGACGTAATACATTTCATTTAACAGAAATTATGGTTTCTAATGCCATATTATTACACTAATAATTTTTCGAAAAAGGAATTATAAGTACTTTTGTCTGTTATATTACAAAAACAATACCAAACATGGAAATTCCTTCTAAATATAATGCGTCGTCAGTAGAAAATAAATGGTACGATTACTGGATGCAACACAATTACTTTCATTCTAAACCAGACGAAAGAGAACCTTATACCATAGTTATTCCTCCGCCTAATGTCACAGGAGTGTTACACATGGGACATATGTTGAATAATACCATTCAAGATGTCTTAATTCGTCGTGCACGTTTATTGGGTAAAAATGCCTGTTGGGTACCTGGTACAGATCATGCCTCAATAGCCACTGAAGCTAAAGTTGTAGCTAAACTTAAAGAGCAAGGTATAGATAAAAATGATTTAACTAGAGAAGAGTTTTTAGTACATGCTTGGGAATGGACCGAAGAGTATGGAGGTGTTATTTTAGACCAACTGAAGAAACTGGGATGTTCTTGTGATTGGGATCGTACAAAATTTACTATGGATGACGATATGTCGGAAGCTGTAATTAAGGTGTTTGTTGACTTATACAACAAGGGGCTAATTTATAGAGGATACCGTATGGTGAATTGGGATCCGGAAGCAAAAACAACCTTGTCTGATGAAGAAGTTATTCATGTTGAAAAACAAGGTTTACTTTATTACTTAGAATATAAAGTTGAAGGTAGTGATGAAAAATTAACCATAGCAACCACACGACCAGAAACGATTTTTGGTGATACGGCTATTTGTATTAACCCAAATGATGAGCGTTTTACACATTTAAAAGGTAAGAAAGCGATTGTTCCTATTTGTGGACGTGTTATTCCTATTATAGAAGATGAGTATGTGGATGTTGAATTTGGTACAGGATGTTTAAAAGTAACTCCTGCTCATGATGAAAATGATAAAGTATTAGGTGATAAGCATCAATTAGAAGTTATCGATATTTTTAATGCAGACGCTAGTTTAAATAGCTTTGGGATGCATTACGAAGGTCAAGATCGTTTTGTTGTAAGAAAAGCCATTACAAAAGAATTGGAAGAGGCTGGTGTTTTAGTGAAAACTGAAAATCATATAAATAAAGTAGGAACATCAGAACGTACAAAAGCAGTTATAGAGCCAAGGTTGAGTGATCAATGGTTTTTAAAGATGGAAGATTTAGCACAACCTGCTATTGATGCCGTTTTAAAAACAGGAGAAGTGAAATTGTTTCCAAAGAAATTTGAAAACACGTATCGCCATTGGATGGAGAATATTCGCGATTGGAACATTTCGCGTCAATTACTTTGGGGACAACAAATTCCTGCCTATTTCTACGGAGATGGAAAAGAGGATTTTGTGGTTGCAGAATCTATAGAAGAAGCTGTAGAGCTAGCGAGAGTAAAAACTTCAAACGCTGCGCTTCAAGCTTCAGATTTAACACAAGATACAGATGCTTTAGATACTTGGTTTAGTTCTTGGCTTTGGCCAATGAGTGTGTTTGATGGGATTAGAAATCCTGAAAACGAAGAAATAAAATATTATTACCCAACAAACGATTTGGTAACTGGGCCAGATATTCTATTTTTCTGGGTAGCCCGTATGATTATTGCTGGTTATGAATATAAAGATGAAAAACCTTTTGAGAATGTTTATCTAACAGGATTAGTAAGAGATAAGCAAAGACGTAAAATGTCGAAGTCGCTTGGGAATTCTCCAGATGCTTTAAAACTTATTGAAGAATACACTGCCGATGGAGTTAGAGTAGGATTACTGTTAAGTTCTGCAGCAGGAAACGATTTAATGTTTGATGAAACCTTATGTCAGCAAGGAAAAGGTTTTGGAAATAAAATATGGAATGCATTTCAATTAACCAATCTATGGGAAGTTGCAGATATAGCACAACCTAACTCTAGTAAAATAGCTTTAGAATGGTATGAAGCTAAATTTCAATCTGTATTAGTAGAGATAGAAGATCACTTTAGTAAATACAGATTAAGTGATGCTTTAATGTCTATTTATAAATTGATTTATGATGATTTTTGTGGATGGATGTTAGAGATGGTAAAACCAGCATATCAGCAGCCAATAGATAGAACGACCTATGAAAAAGTGATGTCTATTTTTGAAGATAACTTAAAAATAGTTCATCCATTTATGCCGTTTTTAACTGAGGATATCTGGCATTATATTAAAGAACGTTCACCAGAAGAAGCTTTAATCATTTCAAAGTGGCCAGAAGCAAAGCCAATTAATGAAGCTTTGATTTCTGAATTTGAATTTGCATCTGAAGTGATTTCTGGATTAAGAAACATCAGAAAACAAAAGAATATTGCGTTTAAAGATGCCATTGGTTTTTCTGTCGTTAATAATGAAAATGTAAAACCTACGTTTGATGAAGTAATCTCAAAATTAGGAAACCTTGAAAGCTTTGAATATGTAACAGAAGCTGTTGAAGGAGCATTAACATACAGAGTAAAATCTAATGAGTACTTTATTCCTATGGAAGGAAGTATAGATGTTGAAGCTGAAATTAAAAAGTTAACCGAAGAATTAAACTATACAGAAGGCTTCCTTAAATCTGTTCAAAAGAAATTATCTAATGAGCGATTTGTTGCTGGAGCGCCAGAACAGGTGGTAGCTTCTGAGAAAAAGAAAGAAGCTGATGCTTTAGCTAAGATAGAAACGATAAAAGCGAGTTTAGCGAGTTTAAAATAGAGCTTATCACATTAAGATATTGTAAAAAAAAGACTGCTGATAAAGCGGTCTTTTTTTATTTACCACTCATTAATTTTATTACTATCTAACTTTATAAAAATAAACAGTAAAATAGTAAAGCCCCAAAGTCCTGAACCTCCATAACTAAAAAAGGGTAGGGGAATACCAACGGTTGGTATTAAGCCCATTACCATACCTATATTAATGGTGAAATGTACAAATAGAATAGAAGCAACACCATAGCCATACACGCGGCTGAATTGTGATTTTTGGCCTTCAGCTAAATACAAAATTCTAATAATAAGGAGTACAAATATGAGGACAACAAAACTTGTTCCTAAAAAGCCCCATTCTTCACCTACAGTACTAAAAATATAATCGGTATGTTGTTCTGGTACAAATTTACCTGTAGTTCTGGTGCCTTGTAAGAAGCCTTTACCTGAAATGCCACCTGAACTTATCGCTTGTTCAGATTGAATAAGATTATAGGCTTCGGCTTTTTTCATGCGTTCTAATTTCGCTGGATCTTTTTCTAATCGTAACCAAAGACTAATTCTATTTTGTTGGTGAACTTTTAATCCATGCTGATAGAACAGTTTTACTCCATAAGAAAAACTAATACAGACCAGAAGTGCAATAATATATTGCAATATAGAACCGCGTTTTTTCTTGCTAAAAAAGTAAATGCTAGCAATAACCAATGTGGTTACAATTGCAGTTATTAAAATGCCAAACTTTAGGGATAAAACAGCAAGTAGTATTAGAGATAAAGCGATAATTAAATAGACTTGTTGTAGGCCTTCCCGATAAAAAACAAAGAAAAAAGCTAAATAAACGATAGTACTACCAGCGTCATTTTGAAGTAAAATTAGTAATGCTGGAATAAAAATAATGGCCGTAACCCTTAATTGATCTTTTAGGGTCTGCATGTTTGTTTGCAGGTCACTAATATACTTAGCAACAGCGAGCGCAGTGGCGAATTTAGCAAATTCACTAGGTTGTATGGTCATACTACCAATACCATACCAAGAACGTGCACCATTAACGTCTTTACCAAAAATAAACAAACCTATTAGAGCTAATATGGCGACCAGATATATGAGACTGGCAAACTGTTCATAGAATTTGGCTTCAAATGAAAGAATTAATACAATAAGAAGGAATGTTAAACCAATAAAAACGAGGTGTTTACCGTAAAGTTGACTCGTGTCAAAATAACTTGTAATTTCTCCTTCATGAGATGCAGATAAAATATTAAGATACCCAAAACCTAGTAATAATAAAAATAGGATAATCGTAATCCAATCAAATTTAAAACGTCTTTGGTTTTCTCTCAGCATGCGTTATTATAATTTTACGTTGCTTTGATTTGGATTTTCAATAGCATAGTTGTCAATGACTTGGAGGGTGGTCTCTCCATTTATTTTAAATGGTTCTCCAGAATATGGTTTTTTATATTCATTTTCTAAACTATGGGTTAAAATCCATTTTTCCAAGTCGGTTCGTGTAATATGACCTTTAATATATTTTTCTATCATTAAACTTGCCATTCGTCCGGCAAAACGACCTCCCCAATATCCGTTTTCAACAAAAACAGCAATCGCAATCTTTGGATTGTCTTTAGGTGCAAACGCGACAAAAATAGAGTGGTCGGTAAGTTGTGTTTTGACTCCATCTATTCTTATGAAATTTTCAGCAGTACCTGTTTTTCCACAAATATCAATACCAGGAACTCTTATGTGTTTTGCTGTACCCTCGTTATAAACATCAAACATCCCTTGAACTATAGGTTCAAAATGTTCTTTATCAATAGTGGTGTATTTTGGAGTTCTATATTTAATATCTATGGTGTCGCCTTCAATGTCTTTTATAATATGTGGAGTGTAGTAATATCCACGATTACCAATAGCTGCAGCCATATTAGCCAACTGAATTGGAGTGGCTTCAACTTCTCCCTGACCAATGGCGTTAGAAACGATATAGGTTGAACCCCAACGATTATCACCATAAGCCTTGTCATAATAATCTCCATCAGGAATTCTACCAGGTTGGCCTACGGATAAATCGTTATTTAAAAAGTTACCTAGCCCAAAACTCTTTGCGTGTTTTGCCCAAATATTCATCCCATCTCCAGCGTCATCATATTTATCTACGATACGACGATACACATTCACAAAATAAGCATTACAAGATTGTGCAATACCAGAGTTCATAGAAACTGGACTTTTGTGATGGTGGCAACCTGTTAAACGTCGATTGCCATAATAGTAACCCATTCGACAAGGAAATGTTTCATTAACGGAAACCACACCTTCTTGTAGCCCTATAAGAGCGTTGATTACTTTAAACGGCGAACCGGGAGCATATTGAGCCTGTAAACCCCTATCAAAAGTGGGCATGTTAATCGTGTCTCTAAATAATCGACTAAAATTTTTATTACGTTCTCTTCCTACAAGCAAATTAGGATTGTAACTTGGACCTGTAACCATAGCTAATATTTCACCGCTTTGAGGATCTATAGCGACTATACCACCACGTTTGTTTTTCATTAATAACTCGCCATAAGCTTGTAGTTCTGAGTCTATGGTTATTGTAATATCCTTTCCGGGTTGAGGTAAAGTGTCTAATGCTCCTTCTTTAAAAGGACCAATATTTTTATTAAAACGATCTTTTTGAATAAACTTTATACCTTTTACTCCTCGTAGTACTTCTTCGTACGTTTTTTCAACACCTTGCTTACCAATAAGGTCACCCAATACGTAATAAGGTTGATTTTTTATGGTTTGACGATTTACTTCACCTAGATCGCCTAATACATTAGCACCAATATTGGTTTGATATGAACGGAGTGATCGTTTTTGAATATAAAAGCCTTCAAATTTTCGCATTTTTTCTTGAAGTACAGCGTAATCTTTCTTTGATAGTTGTTGTACAAAAGGTGAAGATAATCTTGGCGAGTAATTAGTGGCCCTTTTTAGCTTTTTATCGTATTCTTCTCGTGTTATTTTTAATAATTCGCAGAATTCATTTAGTTCTAATGAGTCTAAAGGCTTAACTTCTCTAGGAATCACCATTACATCGTAAGAAGGTTGATTGGCAACTAAAAGTTTTCCGTTTCTGTCATAGACATAACCACGTTTAGGGTAATTGTATTCTTTTCTAATGGCAGTGTCTTCAAAAATATTGTAAGCAGAACTATTGTAAACTTGAAGGTAAAACAAGCGCGCAATAAAAACAAGACCAACAAGAATTACAGTGGTTAGTAATAATAATTTTCTCATTTTTTGTTTCGGCTAAATAAAATTATAATCAATACGCTTAGTATTATAGTGAAAATACTAGAAAATAACGTTTTTTGTAAGATTAAAAGTATGTTGGAAATGTTAAAAATTTCTAATGAGAACAATATTAAATGGTGAATTAGAGTACCTAATGAAATATAGGATATTAAGCTGCCCATGTCTGTGTTGCTAAACTTTATACTTTGGTGTTCGTATAACATACCAAACGCACTTTTTAAAAGTATAGGTCTTACATAGGCTAAACTTACAGCAGCAGCTGCATGTACTCCACCAGAATCTGAAAACATGTCTACAAACATACCTAGTAAAAAACTCACTAGTAAAAGAACAAGACGTTCTTCCCTTATTGGAAATAGGAAGATGAAAATAATATAGATATATGGGTTAATATACCCCAAAAAGTTAATTTGATTACATATCACAACCTGAGTTAATAATAGTAAAATAAACCTAGCGATATTTATGCCTGTAACATTATTCATCACTACTATTTTATAAATTTAAGATTTCGTTACGGTCTAAGTTTTCTAAAATATAAACGGTGCCAATATTGGTCATGTCGTTAAACAATTTTACTTGTATTGTGTAGGTATCACCACTAATATCACTTTCAAAACTAGAAATGGTACCAATACCAATACCTTTTGGGAAGATTGAAGATTGTCCACCTGTTTGAATTGTATCTCCAATTTTTACAGGTGCAAATTGAGAAACGTCTTCTAGTTGAGCATAGATAGGAGATTCTCCATTCCATGTTAAAGAACCAATATGGTTTGTAGATTTTAACTTCGCATTAATTCTACTTCTTGTATTTAGAATAGATAAAGCTCTTGAGTAATTATTTGATGTATTATCAATAATACCAATGATTCCTTTAGAGGTAATTACGCCAAAATCTTCTTTAATACTATCATTTCTTCCTTTGTTTAATGTGAGGTAATTATTGGTAGAGGAATAACTGTTTTTATACACATCTGCAATAGTGACTCTGTATATTGATTTAGAATATGTTGTGTCAATAAATGAAGAGTCGGTTGTTGTATTTCTATTAAATAGTTGTTCTCTTAAGCGTTTGTTTTCTTCCGAAAGAATATCATTTTCAGTTTTTAAGTTGAAATATTTGTCAACAGAATTGATGGTGCTATAAACTCCTCCTGTTAATCCATTGGCTGAGTTTATGAATTTACTCCTATGATAAGAATGCGATTGAATGGTTAAAGCTAAGGCAATACTAAAAAGTAATAAAAACAACAGAAAGGTTTTGTTTCTTATAACAAAATTTAAAATTTGCTGCATTATTTACTTTTTATTTAATCAATACGCTTTTGTATTTAGGTAAGTTTTTAAGCACAATACCTGTACCTCTTACTACAGCTCTTAAAGGGTCTTCTGCAATATAAACAGGTAAATCTGTTTTTTGCGACAAACGTTTATCGAGACCTCTTAACATAGATCCTCCACCTGCTAAATAAATTCCAGTATTGTAAATATCTGCAGCTAATTCTGGAGGTGTTTGAGATAAGGTTTCCATGACAGAGTCTTCAATACGTAAAATAGATTTATCTAAAGCTTTTGCAATTTCACGAAATGAAATCTGAACTTGTTTCGGTTTCCCTGTTAACAAATCACGACCTTGTACACTCATATCTTCTGGCGGCAACTCTAAATCTTCAGTAGCTGCACCAATTTGAATTTTAATTTTTTCGGCCGTTCTATCTCCAACATATAAGTTATGTTGCGTTCTCATGTAATAAATAATGTCGTTTGTAAATACATCACCTGCAACTTTTACAGATTTATCACAAACAATACCGCCAAGAGCAATAACTGCGATTTCAGTGGTACCTCCACCTATATCAACAATCATATTTCCTTTAGGTTGCATAATATCTACACCAATACCAATGGCAGCGGCCATTGGTTCATGTATTAAATAAACTTCTTTTCCATTAACACGCTCACATGACTCTTTTACAGCTCGCATTTCTACTTCGGTAATACCAGAAGGAATACAAACTACCATACGTAATGCTGGGTTAAAAAACTTTTTCTTTAATGCAGGAATATTTTTAATAAACAAACTTATCATTTGTTCTGAAGCGTCAAAATCGGCAATTACACCATCTTTCAATGGACGAATTGTTTTGATATTTTCATGCGTTTTTCCTTGCATCATGTTGGCTTCCTTACCAACTGCTATTATTTTTCCGCTTATGCGGTCTCTTGCTACTATAGATGGATTGTCAACAACAACTTTGTCATTGTGGATTATCAATGTATTTGCGGTTCCTAAATCTATGGCTATTTCTTCCGTTAGGAAATCAAAAAATCCCATGTGCTATTCTTAATTATTTGGGTTATTTGTATCTTATTCTTAAGACTATCTGTAAAAGTAGTAAAATATACGTTATTTATATGTTTAAAGATGTTTATTGCTAAACTTTTTTTATTTTTTCTTTTACTTTACCAATAAAACAAATTAGAAGAGCGCTTTGATAAAAAAAAAGAACCCAAAATTAAGATGGTTTGTATCTTTATTTTGGGTTCTTTAAATGACGTTTTTTAATGTTTAAAATGACGTGTACCTGTCATTACCATAGCAACATTGTTTTCATTACAATAGTCAATACTTAATTGGTCTTTTATAGAGCCACCTGGTTGAATTACAGCGGTAATGCCAGCATTGTTTGCAATTTCTACGCAATCTGGGAATGGGAAAAAGGCATCACTTGCCATTACGGCTCCTTTTAAATCAAAATTAAAAGATTGTGCTTTGTGAATGGCTTGGTTTAAGGCGTCAACACGACTTGTTTGTCCGGTGCCACTAGCGCATAGTTGTTTGTTTTTGGCCAAAACAATTGTGTTAGATTTAGTGTGCTTACAAATTTTTGAAGCAAATATTAAATCGTCTAATTCATTTGAAGTCGCCGTTGTTTTTGTAACTGGTTTTAAACCTTCAAGTGTATCTGTTATATTATTTCTATCTTGAACTAAGATACCATTTAAACAACTTCTTACATTGGTTTGTGGCATCTCTATATCTTTCAAGATTAAAAGGATTCTATTTTTCTTACCTTTTAGAATTTCTAAAGCTTCATCAGAAAACGATGGTGCAATGACAACTTCGCAAAATAATTTGTGAATTTCTTCAGCAGTAGCAACATCAATTTCAGTATTACTAATTAATACACCGCCAAAAGCAGAAACAGGATCACCAGCTAAGGCATCTAAATAAGCTTGGTGTAAGGTGTCGCGTTGTGCTAAACCGCAAGCATTATTGTGTTTTAAAACGGCAAAGGTTGGTGCATCGTTTTTAAATTCTAACATTAAATTTACAGCTGCATCAACATCTAAAAGATTGTTATAGCTTAATTCTTTACCATGTAGTTTTGTGAAAATTTCATCAAAATCGCCAAAGAAGAACCCTTTTTGGTGTGGATTCTCTCCATATCGTAAAACTTTTCCTTTATTTTCTGAAATTTTTAAAGATGGAATTTCATGATTTTGGTTGAAGTAATTAAAAATAGCTGAATCGTAATGAGAAGACACATTAAATGCTTTTGCAGCAAATTGTTTTCTGTCTTCCTCAGATGTTTCTCCATTTTTAGTTTCTAATAAGTCTAAAAATTCTGCATAATCGTCTACTGAAGACACGCAAGTAACATCAGCGTAATTTTTAGCAGCAGCTCTAATTAAAGAAATACCTCCAATATCAATTTTTTCAATAATATCTTGATTGCTTGCTCCAGAAGCAACTGTTTTTTCAAAAGGATATAAATCTACGATGACAACGTCGATTTGTGGAATATCAAATTCTTTTAATTCGGCAACATCTCCGTCGTGGTTTTGGCGATTTAAAATACCTCCAAAAACTTTAGGGTGTAAAGTTTTTACACGTCCGCCAAGAATTGAAGGGTAAGATGTTACATCTTCTACTGGTACAACGTCAATTCCTAAATCTTTAATGAATTTTTCTGTGCCTCCTGTAGAGTAAATGGTTACGTTTAAATCGTTTAGTTTTTTAACGATTGGTTCTAATCCATCTTTACTAAATACAGAAATTAGTGCCGATGAAATGGTTTTGTTGTTCATAATGTTGTGTTGTGTTTTAGATGCGGCAAAAATACGTATATTCACAAATAAAAGCTTGATGCAAAATGTAGTTTCTTTAAGTTTTTTGTAACAATAAATTGTTGAAAACGTCCTATCTTTAAAATATTGAATTTATTGTCCTTTTTTAGCTTTGGTTAAAATGCTAAAAATCACTTAAATTTTTTATAAAACAACCCTTGCATGCTGGTCTATTTACGTTTACTAAAAGAGAGTTTTTCATTTGCGCTAAATGCGCTTCGCACAAATAAACTCAGAACATTTTTGTCACTTTTAGGTGTTACGGTTGGTATTTTTTCTATCATCGCTGTTTTGGCAGCGGTTGATTCTTTAGATAAAACTATTCAAGGTCAATTAAGTTCTTTAGATAGTAATACCATGTATTTGGCTAATATGCCTTTTGGTCCAACAGATGTACCGCGTTGGCAAAGAGAAACTTTTGATGAGGTGTCTTATAATGAATACAAAAGCATAAAATCTTCTGTAGCTGATGCAGAACATGTGGCTTTGCAACTCTTTGTAAAACGCGAAAATATTAGATACGAATCGGAATTGGTAAGTAGTGTGAATACTGTTGTTGTATCTCATGAGTTTATTGATATTCAGGTTATGGAATTTGAAAAAGGACGTTTTTTTAGTGAGTCTGAATCTAATTCTGGACGACCAGTTGTGGTTATCGGATCTGAAATTGCAAAATCACTTTTTGGTGAACTCGAACCAATTGGTAAAAAAGTACGCCTTTATGGTCAGAAATTTACGGTTATTGGAGTCGTTAAAAAAGAAGGCTCAGGTCTGTTTGGCGACAGTAATGATGTTTCAATATTTCTTCCAACGAATTATGTGAGAAATCGATACGGAGATAATAATCCGTTTATGAAGTATATTGTTGTAATTAAGCCTAAAAAAGATGCAGATATCGAAGGTTTAAAAGCAGAAGTTGTTCAGTTGATGCGAAATAAAAGAGGTTTAAAGCCAGATGAAATAGATACCTTTTTTATTAGTGTTATTTCTGGACTGCAAGATGTTATTGATACTATAATAGGCAGTTTAAATTTAATAGGTTGGGTAATTAGTGGGTTTTCGCTTTTAGTTGGCGGTTTTGGTATTGCAAATATTATGTTTGTGAGTGTTAAAGAACGTACTAATCTTATTGGAATACAGAAATCGTTAGGAGCTAAGAACAAATTTATATTGTTTCAGTTTTTATTTGAAGCTGTGATTTTGGCTGTAGTAGGTGGGTTAGTAGGTCTTTTTTTAGTATGGATAGGAACTCTAATTGGAAGTTATTACGCTGAAGATTTTGAATTTGTACTTTCTCCTCAAAATATGGCTCTTGGATTTTTTATATCTTCAATAATTGGTTTAATTTCAGGAGTGGTTCCTGCACTAACAGCATCAAGGTTAGATCCAGTGGAAGCTATACGTACAGGAATGTAGAATTTAGTTTTTATTTTAATAAAGAAGCCACCTCTTTACAAACAAATTCTAAAAACCGTTCATCGGCTTCTGTAAAAGGGTCTGGAGTATTAGAGTCAATATCTATTTGTCCAATATTTTCTCCATTTATAAAAATAGGAATAACTATCTCAGCCTTAACGGTTATGCTACAGGCAATGTAATTATCTTGAGCTGTTACATCTGGTACCACAAAATTCTGATTGCTAATAGCAACTTGTCCGCAAATACCTTTACCAAATGGAATAATGGTATGGTCCGTTGGTGCACCAACGTATGGTCCTAGTTTTAATTCGTCTTTATCTCCATTTTTAAAGTAGAAACCAACCCAGTTATAATAACTTATATTTGCTTCAAGAGTTTCGCAAATTTTAAGTAAACGTTGGTCAATAGTGCAATCGTCTTGTGTAACAATTGATTTTATTTTAGGTTTTAAGTCTTGTAAATTCATAGCTGTGAAAAACTTTTGCCAAAAGTATTTAAAATGCGCTATTTTGAATTACTGTTTTCATAAATTTAACATCAAACTAATATACTTAACATTTGAGGACACTTTTAGTGAAATATAAACTTGTTATACGCTTTATAATCACGTTTTTAGCTGTTTATGGAGTTTTGACTGTTGGCTATAATTTATATTTAAATGTATCTGATGGTTCAAAGTTTTACCCAGATTATTTAACTCATTTGGTAGCTGAGCAAACAAATGCGCTGTTAAATGGCTTAGGTTATGAGTCTAATATTATGCCTCACCCCAATGAGTCGTCAGTAAAAATCATCATTAACGGAACATATGTAGCGCGTGTCATAGAAGGTTGCAATGCTGTTAGTATTATCATTTTGTTTTTGTCTTTTATAGTAGCTTTTGCAAGTAAATTTAAAACCACACTTATTTATTGCTTTGCAGGAAGTATTATTATTTATGCTTTTAATTTAATTAGAATTGTAATCCTTTCAATAGGCCTTTATCATTATCCTTGGCGAAGAGAAATTTTACACACTGTTATTTTTCCTATGTTAATTTACGGCACCGTTTTTTTGCTTTGGATGGTTTGGGTAAACCGATTTTCTAAAAATATAAAGACCAATGCATAAAATTGTCACTTATTTTTTAATTGGATTACTACTAATGTTGTTAGTCTTAATAAGGGCTTATGAAAACGTACTATTTTACGACCCCTATTTAACCTTTTTTAAAAATGACTATTTGTATATAGATAGTCCAAGACGAGAAATTGTAAAATTGGTTTTAAATACAACGTTTCGGTTTGTGTTAAATACACTTATTTCTTTAGGGATTTTATATCTTATATTCAAAGACAGGAGTATTATTAAGTTTTCTGCGTTAATCTATTTTGTAGCTTATGTATTATTGCTTATTCCGTTTTTGTATTTTGTAGTAAATCCTAAACAAGAAGATTATTATCTCTTTTTTAATATTAGGAGGTTTTTAATACAGCCAATAATTTTAATTTTACTCTTTCCAGCCTTTTATTACTATAAGCTAAATCGTTAATAGTTTTATAATTCTACTTTATCAATTCAATAATTTTGTAGCTTTGCATTGTGAAATTTTCATATACACATAAAGCCTTTTCTATAGCGTTATCAGTATTGGTTTTGTTTTCTACATTATCATTAACTATTGATAAACACTTTTGTGGAGATGTTTTAGTCGACGTAGCCATTTTTTCTGAAAGTGAAAAATGTGGAATGGACATTTCTAAAATGGAAGCAACAGATATGGTTAAAAAAAGCTGTTGTAAAAATGAAATTGACGTCATTGAAGGCCTTTCTGATTTAACGTTCAATTCATTTGAAGATTTTGATGTAATTAAACAGCAAGTATTATTTGCTTACAGCTATTCTTACATCAATCTTTTCGAAGGTTTGCCCAACTTGGTCATTCCTCATAGTAATTACTTACCGCCAACATTAGTTAAAGACATTCATCTCTTAGATGAAGTTTACCTCATTTGATTCCGTTATAGCCCTTCGTTAAAAAGGAAGCACATAATTGTGTGCTATTGTTATACCCGAAATTCAAACAAATGAAAAAATATTTATTTATAAAATTCATGTTCTTGTCGCTTATGCTTTCTGCGCAAGAGCAATTAAAAGGAGTTGTTTTAGAAACAAGCAGCGGAAAAGAAATGCCATTACCAGGCGCCAATGTGTATTGGTTAAGCTCATCAGTTGGAGCAATTACAAATGAAGATGGTACGTTTACGTTACCTTATAAATTTTCTTATAATAAATTGGTTGTTAGTTATGTTGGCTTTAAATCTGACACTATAACCATAAGTGAAAATAAGTATATAAGACATATACTTCAAGCGAGTGACGAGTTAGATGCTGTAGAAATTACATCTCGTAAACAAGCTACTCGAAAATCCTATTTACAAGCAGCAAATACCTTTACAGTTACAAGTGCAGAATTGTTAAAAGCAGCCTGTTGTAACTTAGCAGAAAGCTTTGAAACCAATCCCTCAATAGATGTGAATTTTGCCGATGCTATTTCAGGTTCAAAACAAATTAAAATGTTGGGTTTAAACTCACCTTATATTTTAATTGCAACAGAAAATATTCCTGCTATAAGAGGCGCATCTCAAGCTTATGGTTTAAGTTTTATTCCAGGTACTTGGGTAGAAAGTATTCAGATAACTAAAGGTACAGGTAGTGTGGTTAATGGGTTTGAAAGTATTGCTGGTCAAATTAATGCCGAAATGGTAAAACCTACAACTGATGATAAATTATTTGTAAACCTTTATGGAGCTTCAAGTGAGCGTTTAGAACTAAATACGCATATAAATACTAAAGTTTCAGATAAGTGGAGTACAGGTTTGTATGTGCATGGAAATACACATCAGGAAAAGCATGATGTTAATGACGATGGCTTTTTAGATATGCCAATGTACAATCAGATTAACGTTATGAACCGTTGGCAATACACCAATCCAGAAAAAGGCGTGGTTAGCTTTATTAATCTGAGATATCTTAATGACGAAAAGCAAGCAGGACAAGTAGACTTTGACCCGCAACGTGATAAGGGTACAACTAATTATTGGGGAAGTGAGATTGATACTGAACGCTTTGAGATTACTACGAAATTAGGCTATGTAAACCCAGAAATTCCGTATCAAAGTCTCGGATTTCAAACAGCATTTAGTCACCATCAACAAGATTCTTATTTTGGGTTAAACCAGTATGATATTAAACATAATAGTTTTTATTCTAACTTGGTTTATAATTCTATTATTTCAGACTCCAGACACAAAATTAAAACAGGAGTAAGTTTTACTTACGATCATTATAATGAGCTTGTAAACAATCATAATAACGCGCTTCTAAATAATACAACCTATAAACGAACAGAGAATTCTGTGGGTGGCTTTTTTGAATATGCTTTTGATAACTTAGATAAATTATCATTAACAGCAGGAATGCGTGTAGACCAACATAATAAACTTGGTTTTTTTGTGACACCGCGTTTGCATGTGCGATATACACCTTGGGAGAAATCAGCATTGCGTGCATCTATAGGAAGAGGAAAACGAAGTGCTAATATTTTTGCAGAAAACCAAAATATATTTTCAAGTTCAAGACAGATTAATATTTTAAATTCAGAAGGGAAAATTTACGGATTAGATCCGGAAATTGCTTGGAATTATGGTATTAGCTATTTGCAAGGCTTCAACTTATTTGATAGAAAAGCCGATGTAACTTTCGATTTTTATAGAACCGATTTTCAAAATCAAGTCGTTGTAGATTGGGAGAATCCTTATGAAGTCAATTTTTATAATTTAGAAGGAGATAGCTATGCAAATAGTTTTCAATTTGAATTTAACTATAATGCTTTTGAACATTTTGATGTTAGAATGGCTTATAAGTATTATGATATACAAACAGATTATATCTCTGGTAAATTAGAAAAGCCATTAGTGCCAAAACACCGTTTGTTTGCTAATGCATCGTACGAAACAGAAATAAAGAATAATGGACAATGGAAATTTGATGCGACATACAATTGGTTAAGCGGTCAGCGTTTTCCGAGTACGGATTTAAGTGCATTACAGTTTCAGTTAGCAGATGAAACACCAACAGTTGGAACTTTAAATCTGCAAGTTACAAAAGTGTTTTCTCCAAAATTTGAAGTATATTTAGGTGGAGAAAACGTGACTAATGTACGTCAAGATAATCCCGTAGTTAGTGCAGATAATCCGTTTGGTTCAAATTTTGATAGTAATTTTGTATATGGCCCAATTTACGGAAGCATGTATTACGCCGGATTGCGATTTCGTATAAAATAATTAGTTCTTGTAAAAGCAAGAATTCATAAATAGAAATTAAATTAAAACAAATAAGTTTCTGCTTTTTGCAGGAATAACTAAAAACAAATCAAGATGAAAAAAGTAATTTTAATGTTTACATTATTAGTAACAACCATAGCTTTTGCACAAGACAAAAACAAAAAAGCAAGCATTGAAGTTGATGGTGTTTGTGGTATGTGCAAAGAACGCATAGAAAAAGCAGCAATTAGAACCAAAGGTGTAAAATCTGCCGTTTGGAGTGTAGATACACATGAGTTAAAACTGATTTTTGATGAGCGCAAAACAGATTTAAAAACGATTTCTAAAAAGGTTGCTTCAGTAGGTCATGATACTAAAGAAATTAAAGCTACTGAAGAAGAATATAACTCGATACATCCATGTTGTAAATATAGAGATGAAGAGGTTAGAAAAGATCATGAACCAAAGGAAGAGGAGAAGAACAATTAATTTGGTTTCCAGAATAAAAAAAGACATAATATGTTTTAGCCTGAATTTATATTCAGGCTTTTTTTATGGTTTTGTGATACAGAACTTAATTATAGTTTAATATTAATTTGACGCTTTAAAAGTTTTAAGCGAACTTCGTTAAGATCTAGTATTCGTTTTAAAACAAATTTAATATCAGTAAGTTGGGATTGGGTTTTAAAATAAGCAGTAAGAAAATACCAGTATTTTTAGTCTTTTAAATATGAAAAAATGTGTCTTTCCAATCTTAATGGTTGTTTTATTATTCGCTTTAAATAGTTGTAATAAAAATGATGAAACTACAGAGCCAATATTAACAGATATTTCTATAACATCATCTGAAAGTTTAATTGCTTGGGCAGACAATGATGATTTGATGCAAAAACTAGACAATGCATTATATTATAATTACGGAAATGCGCTTGAGAGTGAAACTGAAAAACAACAAATTTTTAATGCAGATACAACTCAGGTAATTGCAACAATAGATTTTAAAATAGGATTTCAAAATACTTATAACGACTTAAATCCAAATAATAATTTAGTAACAATTCAACTGATAAAGAATGTTGAAAACCCAAGTCCGCAAGGAGTAGAACTAAAAGCTGACGGACCCGGAAATACCTACGATTTAATTACTTCAATATTAGCACCTGGTTATAATCCAATAGAAGTGCCAGATTGTAATCATCCAGAATTTGGAGACCATATTGATGAGCTTTTTGATAGTGAGTTAAACACAAATGTTTTTCGGTTTTATATACATGCTTCTCCAGACAACGACCGTTGTATCAATTTTGACAGACAACGAAATGAGATAAAAACGTATGACCAATCTCCAGATAATTTATTAGGAGTAGACAACGAAAAAGTTGTTTACAAATGGAAATTCAAATTAAAATCAGGATTCCAAACGTCTCCAAATTTTACGCATTTACACCAGCTAAAATCTGTAGGAGGATCTTTGGCTAGCATGCCAATGTATACTTTAACAGCGCGAAAAGGGAATCCGGATAAATTAGAATTGCGCTATGCCGAAACAGATGACCAAAATACCCTTACAGAAACAGATTTAGCTCCTTTTGTAGATACTTGGTTAGAGGTTACCGAAATCATAAAATATGGCACATCAGGAACCTATGAAATTGAAATAAAAAAAGTGAGTGATAATACAACTTTGTTTGCCTATTCAAATTTTTCAATTATAAATTGGAGAGCTGGAGCAACTTTTGTACGACCAAAATGGGGCATCTACAGGAGTTTATTAAATGCGCAGGATCTTAGAGATGAAGAGGTGTTATTTGCCGATTTTAGTATTACAGAAATAGACGAGTAATTTTGATGGTTTTGTGAGAGTAACAAGAGCTTAAAGACCTCGTAGTATGTGTTTGTTTCTTTAGTTTAGGTTGGCTTCAATTTCTGCAATAAGAATATCACAACTTTCAATACCAAGTTTTGTGGCTGCTTTCTTATCGTTAAAAGTGGTTAATAACGCTCTTACAATATTTTTTAGTTTAATTTCATCTAAAAATGGACCTTTCCCTTGTGGTATAAGATCATAATCTGAATAGTTAACTAAGTAGTTGCCTAAATAATCCTTTATTAAGCTTGTATGTCTTACATAAACATCTGCCATTTCATCGTAGTTGGAGTAGTGCTGTTGAATTGTTGTTTTTAGCTTAAAATTTTCAATTAATTTTAAATCTCCTGAATTGATTAAGGTTTTATAAGTAATACTTTTTGGACTGAAATTCTCATATTTTACAATGTCAAAAATATTATACATTAATTGCATGTCTTGATCTTTTTCAGAATTTAAAACAGGAATAATTTTAGAGCAAGTCATTAATTTTTTATCAATGGCTTCAATATTTTTTTGAAGTTGAATTTTATCTGCTTCAACATCACTTTTAAGATTGGTAAGGTACTGCGTTTTAAGTTTATTATCTTTTACGTTTTCAGCACATTTATTCATGCTAAAAGCAATAGAGATTCCTATAATAACAATAATAATTTCTCTTAAAGTATACTTCCAAGTTGATTTTGCCATTGGTTTGATGGATTAGATTTTTAAATCTAATGAATTTATTCCAAAATAAAAGCCTTTGATATAAATCAAAGGCTTTTAAATTTATAACTGTAGTTTAACTTTGTTCACTAACAGTTTTATACATTAGGTATCGATGTTTTTTATTACATCATTCCTGGCATTCCGCCTCCACCCATTGGTGGCATAGCAGGTGCGTCTTCTTTAATATCTACTAAAGCACACTCAGTAGTTAAGATCATACCAGCTACAGAAGCTGCATTTTCTAAAGCGATACGTGTAACTTTCTTAGGATCGATGATACCAGCTTTAAGCATGTCTACGTAAGTTTCAGTTTTAGCATCGTAACCAAAATCCTTCTTACCTTCTAATACTTTATTGATAACAACAGAACCTTCGCCACCTGCATTTTCGACAATAGTACGTAAAGGTGCTTCAATAGCTTTATTTACGATTTGTACACCTGTTGTTTCGTCTAGGTTATCTGTTGTGATTTTCTCTAAAGTTTTCTTAGCTCTTACTAAAGCAACTCCACCACCAGCAACGATACCTTCTTCAACAGCAGCTCTTGTTGCGTGTAAAGCATCATCAACGCGGTCTTTCTTTTCTTTCATTTCTACTTCAGAAGCAGCACCAACATAAAGTACAGCAACACCACCAGCTAACTTAGCTAAACGTTCTTGAAGTTTTTCTTTATCGTAATCAGACGTTGTTGTTTCTATTTGAGCTTTTATTTGGTTGACACGTGCTTTAATATCAGCCGCTTTACCTTCACCATTAACAATTGTTGTGTTGTCTTTATCAATCGTTACTGTTTCAGCAGTACCAAGCATAGAAAGATCTGCATTCTCTAAAGAGAAACCTCTTTCTTCAGAAATAACAACACCACCTGTTAAGATTGCGATGTCTTCTAACATGGCTTTACGTCTGTCTCCAAAACCAGGTGCTTTTACAGCAGCAATCTTCAATCCACCACGTAGTTTGTTTACAACTAAAGTTGCTAATGCTTGTCCTTCAACATCTTCTGCGATGATTAATAATGGACGACCAGATTGTGCAACGGGTTCTAATATTGGAAGAATTTCTTGTAAGTTAGAAATTTTCTTATCAAATAATAAAATGTATGGATTTTCTAAATCGGCAATCATTTTATCAGCATCTGTAACGAAGTAAGGTGATAAATAACCTCTGTCAAACTGCATACCTTCAACAACGTCAACGTAAGTTTCCATTCCTTTGGCTTCTTCAACAGTAATAACCCCTTCTTTACCAACTTTTCCGAAAGCTTTAGCGATTAAATCACCAATAGTGTCATCGTTGTTAGCAGAAATTGCAGCGACTTGCTTAATCTTGTCAGAATCGCTACCTACTTTTTTAGATTGCTTATCTAAATCTTTAACGAGTGCTTCAACAGCTTTGTCTATACCTCGTTTTAAATCCATTGGATTTGCACCTGCGGCAACGTTTTTAAGCCCTTCTTTTACGATAGCTTGAGCCAATACAGTTGCTGTAGTTGTTCCATCACCAGCTAAATCGTTAGTTTTAGAAGCTACTTCTTTTACCATTTGAGCTCCCATGTTTTCAAGCTCATCTTCAAGCTCAATCTCTTTTGCTACAGAAACACCATCTTTAGTTACTTGTGGTGCACCAAATGATTTTCCAATAATGACATTACGGCCTTTTGGTCCTAATGTTACTTTAACTGCATTTGCTAGAGCATCTACACCGCGTTTTAATCCGTCGCGTGCTTCAATATCAAATTTAATATGTTTTGCCATTTTTTTTTGTTTTTGCTTTTAACTGTTAGTTGTTGGCTACCAGCTAAATTGTTAATTTACAACTGTTTTATTTGTTAATACGCTAAAGGCTAAATACGCCAAAAGCCAAATACTTTTTAGATTATTGCTAAGATGTCGCTTTCACGCATCATTAAGTAATCTTTACCTTCTAGTTTAAGTTCAGTTCCACCGTATTTTCCATAAAGTACAGTATCACCAACCTTAACTGTTAGTGGTTCGTCTTTTTTTCCATTTCCAACGGCTACAACTGTTCCTTTTTGTGGTTTTTCTTTTGCGTTATCTGGAATAATAATTCCTGAAGCTGTTTTAGTTTCAGCTTCCTTAGGTTCAATTAGAACACGGTCTGCTAAAGGTTTAATGTTTAAACTCATTTTGTTGTATATTTTTTAGTTGTTTAATTAATAAATTACGCTTTAGCGTAGTTCGAAAATTATGCCAAGACAGAAAGTCTGACAAAGTTTCAGATATAAAAAAAGCCAGCTGAATGAGCTGGCTTAGTGTTATTTTATAATGAGAGTTTAGTTAACCTCCTATTGAATCGTTTGTTGTAGCTGAATTGTTAGTTGGAGCTGGTGTTGAAATTGGCATTTCTGTTGATTCATTAGTATCTAAAGCTTTAGATTCTGTACTTCCGCCAGAACCAATTGTAAGATTAGATGCTAAGATTAAAACAATTAATGCTGTTGCTAAAAACCAAGTACTCTTATCTAAAAAATCACCAGTTTTTTGAACTCCTCCCATTTGCTGTGTGCCACCACCACCAAAAGATGATGATAATCCACCTCCTTTAGGGTTTTGTACCATAATGACTACGACAAGTAGAAACGCAACGATTACTATTAGTATTAAAAATATTGTAAATGCACTCATTTTATATTGTATTATTATCTTTTAATTCTTTTACCAATTTTATTTGGTGTGCAAAGAAACTACTTTTTTCTGGATATTTCAAACTTAAAATCTTGTAAGATTGAATTGCCTTATCGTAGTTTTTTTGTTCTAAATAAATTCGTGCCAAAGTTTCAGTCATTAAACTGTCTGAAATAGGATTGTCATTGTTGACTAGCTTTGGTTTTGGAGCATTGCTAGAAACAGGTTTAATCTTTGGGTTTTCACTAATAAATTTATCTATAATAGCAAGTTTGTCTTGCAATGGTGTAGCTGGTTCTTGCTCTAAATCGTCCTTTTTAGATTCTGTTTTAGGTTCAATTTTTGTTTCAGTTTCATCTCGTACAATTGGTTTGAAACTTGTGATTTTTAACCATTCTGTAAATGAATGGTTTTCAGATTTATCAAAATCTAAAGGTTTACCAATATTAAGTTGCTCTTCGGCTGTAATGTTTTTTACATCTACCGAGATAATAGAGTCTTCTAATTTTAAAGATTGCGGTTCTGTTTTAGGTTCGGGCATAGGTTTTGCCTCGAATAAACCTGGATCTAAAACTCCTTCAGTTGCTTTAATATGTTCTTTTAAAGCGTCGTCTATAGTTACACTTTTGTTAACAGAGATGTCATCTATTTCATTAACTTCTATAGATTTTAGATGCTCTATGTTTTGTTTAATATGTTCAGATATTTCATTCTGATTAAAAACCTCAGAAGTAATATAGTCAAATAATACACTACGATCTGTAGTGTGTGCGGCCGTAACTTTTAACGCATTATTGTATTTGTAGCTTTCCTTTTGTTTTAAACCTTTAAGGTAAAGTGCTTTTAAGGGCTGAAAATAAGGATATTGCTTAATGGCAGAAGCTAATACTTCGGTTTGAGATGCTGTTATGGCTTCTGGGTGTTGTAATAAATATGTGAGTTCTTGAAGCTGCATGTTTTACCAATCTGCTAATGAGGCGTTAAGAATATCTTGCGTGAGACGTTCTAAAATCTCTTCGTGTGCTGTATCTTTTATGCTTCCTGTAAGTTGATCGTTGGCTGGGTAATCGTAAAAGAAAGAAAAGCGTTTTTCAAAATCCTTTTCTTCATTCTTTGTGTTGATGTAACGTACATTTACACTTATAGTTAATCTGTTTTGCGCAGCTGTATTTTCTGCAGTTGCTGTCATTGGCGAAATACGGTATTCTGTAATTTCCCCTTCATAAATAACTTCGCCTCCTGTAGTTACTAAATTGGCACTTGTTTGGTTAACGATGAGGTCTTCGAGCGTGTTTTTAAATAATTGATCTAAACCTGGTTCTACTAAATCGGCATTATTTTGAAAGAAATTTACCTGAAATGTTTCAGGTGTTTCTGTAATACCAGTAAATGAATAGTTGACTTTACATCCAAAAGTTGTAAGACAAATCGTTAATATAAAAATGTATTTTAAAATTTTCAATTAATAAATATTTGGTTATTCATAGTTATAAAAGCGTAAATATAGCTTTCATTTACTTATGTCTAAATTATTTTTATTGGTTTGATGGCACATTTATCACAACTAGTTCTCTAATAACGCAAGTTTAGTTATGAATGTTTTACAAACTTATCTTAAAGATCAAATTGCTTAATTTTTCTATATAACGTACGCTCACTGATGCCTAATTCAGCAGCAGCTAATTTACGTTTACCACTGTGACGTTCTAAAGATTTCTTAATTAATTCTAATTCTTTGTCATGTAAAGATAAAGTTTCCTCTTCTTCTATTTCTTCTGCAAAATGATATTTGTCTTCTACATCTGAAACTATAGATTCGTTAGTTTCTGTACGCTGTGGTATAGATAAAACTTCCAAATCTTCAACAGCAGCATCAAATGCTTCGTCTTTATCGTCTCCGTAAATTTTTTGAATTAGATGTTCGTTGTCTTTTTGAACCTCAGATACACTTCCTTTTTTCATGAGTTCCATGGTGAGTTTTTTAAGATCGTTTAGATCTCCCTTCATGTCAAATAAGACTTTATATAAAATCTCTCTTTCACTACTAAAATCACTTTCAGATTTAGAACTGTTTACTACAGCTGGTAAATTACTGCCTGTATCGGGTAAATAATTCTGAATCGTGACACCATTTATAGTTCTGTGCTGTTCTAAAACAGACACTTGTTCTGCAACATTTCGTAATTGACGAATGTTTCCATTCCAGCGGTATTTAGTGAGTAAGTTAACGGCGTCGTCTGTTAGCTTTACCGTTGGCATTTTATATTTTAGAGCAAAGTCACTAGCAAACTTTCTAAATAACAGATGAATATCTTCTTTACGCTCTCTAAGTGGAGGTAAATTGATTTCAATAGTACTTAATCGGTAATATAAATCTTCTCTGAATTTTTCTTTTTTAATGGCTTCAAACATGTTAACGTTTGTCGCAGCTACAATTCTTACATCTGTTTTTTGAACTTTACTAGACCCTACTTTTATAAACTCTCCATTTTCTAAAACACGTAGTAAACGTACCTGAGTTGTTAGTGGTAACTCTCCAACTTCATCTAAAAAAATAGTACCTCCATCTGCAACTTCAAAATATCCAGAACGTGTTGCTGTTGCTCCTGTAAAAGCACCTTTTTCGTGCCCAAACAGTTCACTGTCAATAGTGCCTTCTGGTATTGCTCCACAGTTTACGGCAATGTATTTGCCGTGTTTTCTGTGTGATAATTGATGAATAATTTTGGGAATACTTTCTTTTCCAACACCACTTTCTCCTGTGACTAATACCGAAATATCAGTAGGAGCAACTTGTATTGCTTTTTCGATAGAACGATTGAGTTTAGGGTCGTTTCCTATAATGCCGAAACGTTGTTTTATGGCTTGAATAGATTCCATATTAAATGATCACAATGTTGAGATTCTCTTTTTTAATTATTTATAAGGTTAATTTACGTAAGTAAATCTTTCGTTGATGGTTGCTGATAATTCTGGGCTAGAATTAAAATCCATATCACGTTTTGTAATTCTACCTGCGCTATTATATTCTAAATCAAAAGTAGCGCTCTCTCCATTAAAAGTTGCTGCATTCCAGTTGTTGGTAGAAAGAAATTGAGCTATTTGTGGACCAATTTCATCAGAATACTCATCGCGTAAAAATGATAGAAGGTAGTTATCTTCATAAACCACTTTTAGAGGATTTATATTATTGTCAAACTGATATGTTGTATTGCTTTGTGTTTCTCCTGTCGTTGTACTGCTTGTAATATTACCAGCTGTATTGTAAGATATTGTTTCGGTTTGAATAGACACATCACCATCAAACGATTCTTTTTTAATTACACGGTCTGAACTATCTACTGTGAATACTGTAGAAATTGTAGAGCCTACTTTAGTTCTTGTGATGGTGTTACCATCGTAGGTGAAATTATAATTGTAATCGTCAAAATCATCTTCGTAATAGTCATAAGTAATATTAGATACAACTCCATTCGTATAGGTAATTATATACTCATTTGTAGTTACACCTGCAGAGTTTACAGAGATATCACTAATAATTTGACCAGAACCATTACGGGTAATTTGTTGGTTTTCGGTTACAAATGGACTTCCGCTTAAAGATACCTGATTAATAGCTGAAGCAATTTTGTTGTTGCTAATACTAAAGTCTGATTTAGTATTGGTTTGAACGGGAGTACCAAAAAAGTCAAAGCTAAGTTCTGTGTCTAACTCATATAATGATAGCGTTAAGTCTCCGCTTTCACTACCATTGTTTCCACCACCTCCGTTGCTGCCGCTGCCTTGAGTGTATGCAGGATCTAAAGGTTCAACGTCACAAGCTGTAATTACAGTAAGGGTGAGTAATAATAAGATTAGTTTTTTCATTGATGTTTTAATTTTTTTTAATTCTCATAGCGATGAGAACCTAGTTGGACTTAATAATTTTTTTTTTTTTTGAATCAACTACGAATAGCATAATTTTCACCATTCTTCAGTTATACTTTTGCTGTTAGTAATACGTATAAGTTAGCGTATTTATTACTTCACCTGTTGCTACATTTGTTATGGTTACAGACATAGGGTAATCATCATCGTTGTAAACATAATTATAGGTTAATGTATTTCCTTGATTATCGGTTTTACTTAACACATTGTTTGGTGACATGTCTATGGTGTTATGATCATCCATAAAATAGAGTGCTAAATTGTAGCCGTCCATAGATTCTGCTATCGGATTTTTTTTATCGTCATACGTATAGGTGTTGCTGTAATCAGCTTCAGTACCATAATTTATTGAGGTATGACTTTCAATAATATTAAAATTACTATCATATGTATAATCCGTTAAATTCCAAACAGAGTTCGCATTATTTATTAAGGTGACTTTTTTTTGCGTTAAATACTTTAAATTATCTGAACTAAATGTCCATTGAATATTTAAATCATCTTCTTCTATATCTGAATCCATTTGGTCATTGTAGTTGAGGATGTTATTGTTAATTACAACGTTAGAATCCGTACTATAACCGAATGTTATATAATGATAATTAGAAATACTTTCATCAGTGTAAGTGAGATTTATAAACGCCTCTTCAGTACCATAAGTGTGGTAAGAACTGTTAAGTTTATTATCGTTTGAATATTCAAATTCAGATAGAATATAATTATACTCAGGAAGGGCATTGGTATCTGTAATGGAAACTAATCTTCCGTTTAAATCGAAATAAAAATTACGCTCATTATTTTCTCTAACATCAATAATGTGTTTAATAATTAGCGTGTTAGGTGTTTCTGTTTCTTGGTTATCATCAGAACTACAGGAAAACATAGAGGCAAATAGGATGATGTAAAGAGTGTATTTCATAATTAATTATTTTTAGAATATCCAATAGCTTTACCTATTAGAGTTGCGCTTGTGCAATCTGTAATTAATACATTTACTAAATCTCCTACTTTGTAATGTTCTTTTGGGAAAACAGCTACGGTGTTGTCAGAAGTTCTTCCAGACCATTGAGAATCCGATTTTTTAGATGCTTTTTCTATTAAAACTTCAACTGTTTTATTAAGGTGATTTCGTGTGTTAATTTCACTGTACTTACGTTCTAAAGCTATAATTTCACTTAAACGACGTTTTTTTGTTGCCTCAGGAACATCATCTTCCATTTTGCGTCCAGCTAAAGTTCCTGGCCGTTCAGAATAAGTAAACATATAACCGAAGTTGTATTTTACATATTCCATTAGCGATAAGGTGTCTTGATGGTCTTCTTCAGTTTCTGTAGGGAAACCAGCAATTAAATCAACGCTTATTGAACATTCAGGAATTATACGTTTAATATTATCAATAAGTTCAAAATATTCTTCACGCGTATGTAAACGGTTCATTTCTTTTAAAATACGATTACTTCCACTTTGTACAGGTAAATGAATGTGTTTACAGATATTATCGTATTTGGCCATTGTTTCTATAACATCTAATGTGAAATCCTGAGGATTGGATGTTGAAAAACGAATACGCATTTTAGGCTGTGCTTTAGCACATAGCTCTAATAGCTTGGCAAAATTTACGGCTGTTGCTTTTTGAAACTCAGAGGCTTTTTCAAAATCTTTCTTCAAACCGCCTCCATACCATAAATAACTGTCAACGTTTTGTCCTAACAGTGTTATCTCCTTAAAGCCTTTAGACCATAGGTCGTTAACTTCTTCAATAATACTTTGTGGATCTCTACTGCGCTCTCTTCCTCGAGTAAAGGGAACAACACAAAACGTACACATGTTATCACAACCACGAGTAATAGAGACAAAAGCTGTTACTCCGTTGCTATTTAATCGTACAGGAGAAATGTCGCCATATGTTTCCTCTTTAGAAAGGATAACATTAATGGCGTCTCTACCTTCATCAACTTCGGCAAGAAGGTTTGGTAAGTCTTTATAAGCATCAGGACCTACAACTAAATCTACAATTTTTTCTTCGTCTAAAAATTTGGTTTTTAAACGTTCTGCCATACAGCCTAACACTCCAACTTTCATTTTTGGGTTTAGTCGTTTTATAGCATTGTATTGTTGTAACCGTTTTCTAACGGTTTGTTCGGCTTTATCTCTAATAGAACAGGTGTTTACCAAAACAAGATCTGCTTCTTCAAGAGTTTGTGTCGTGTTAAAACCCTGTTCAGAAAGAATAGACGCTACAATTTCGCTATCACTAAAATTCATGGCACAACCATAACTCTCTATAAATAGTTTGCGTTGGTTACCGTCTTTTTTATCCAAGATTAAGGCCTCGCCTTGTTTATTTTCGTCTATAATTTTTTCCATATTTATTTTCCTCAAAACTCGAAAGCGGAAAGCTAAATTCTATTTCTATCTAATCTCAATAAGGATGCAAAGATAATATTATTTTATAGATTGTGACAAAGTGGCAGTTATAATTTAGTTAAGATTTATTTTAAGCCATAGTATTGTGTCTGTGTTTAAAAGGTTTGTTAAGATAATAGTTGAATATCTCCTAAAAATAGCTTTAGTTTGAAAAACTAACTCAGACTGCCTTAAAAAATGAACACCACAGATATTAAAAACCGAATAGTAAACGCAAAAGCATTAGATTTTGGTGTTATTTTTAATCAATCTATAGAATTGTTTAAAAAGGTTTGGGTGCAAGGATTGGTTACATTATTACTAAATTTAGTTTTGGCTATACCTGTAATAATGGTTGTTTATATCCCTTTGCTATTTTTTGGTTTTATGAATGCGCTTACATTTGAGAATGGTTATGATACTCATGATTCGACAAGTATGGGTGTTGTTTTTGGACTTGTATTTATTGTAGTTTATATTTTTTTAATTGTAGCAATGAGTTCTATAGCGTTTGGTCTTAAAGCTGCTTTTTATAGAATTTGCAAACTGAAGGATTTAGAACAAATAGGTAAAGAAGATTATTTTTATTTTTTCAAAAAACCTTACTTAAGTAAAACAATTAAATTAGGTGCCTCATTTGCAGGTATTGCTATTTTGGCGACTATGTTATGTGTCCTTCCTTTAATATATGTTATTATTCCTTTGTCTTTTAGTGTGGTTGTATATGCTTTTAACCCAGAATTGTCTGTTTCAGAAATTATTACATTGTCTTTTGAACTTGGTAATAAAAAGTGGTTGATTTCATTTGGTCTTATTTTTATGACAGGAGTTTTGGCATGGATCGTTGGTTTTCTAATGTGTGGATTTGGAGTGTATGTCACTAAATCATTTAGTCATTTGCCTGTCTATTTAATATATAAAGACGTTATTGGTTTTGATGATGAAAGCGATCAAATGAGACGAATTGAGCAATTATCTACATTTTAACGCAACCTTTGAAGATGTTTTACATCTACAAATAAATCAATCTTATGAAATTCAGGAAAATTTTAATGCTGTCGTTGTTTTGTTTGTTAATAATGAATATGCAATGCAATGAAGATGATAATGTGGTTGTGCCTTGTGGTTTAGAAGTTGTAATAGATGCTGTTGCGTACCAAGCTGCAGAGTCACATGCAATAGATAGTGCTATTATTAATGAAGACTGCTTGGCTCTTATTGTTTCAGGTAGTGGTTGTGATGCTAGCACTTGGCTTATGTCTTTAATAGATTCGGGAAATGTGGCAGAGTCGTTTCCTAATCAACGCTATTTAAAATTAACACTTCATAATAATGAAGATTGTTTAGCCGTCTTCAATAAAGAAGAAAATTTTGATTTAACAGCGCTTAGAATTGAAGGGGTAAATGAAGTATTACTAAATATTGAAGGGTTAGAAGAATCAATTTTATATTCATATTAATTAAGACTTATAAATATTTATAAACACTAGAAGCCTTACAATTTGTAAGGCTTTTTCTGTACTTAATAATAAATAAATCACGATAAAATGCATCGTATTTACGACCAAATTAGGATTGTATCTTAATTTTCATATACATTTGTAAACGCAAAAAATTAAGAATGTCGAAGAATCTAGTTATTGTTGAGTCACCAGCTAAGGCTAAAACCATAGAGAAATTTTTAGGAAAAGATTATAAAGTAGAGTCCAGTTTTGGGCACATTGCAGATTTGCCATCTAAGGAGTTAGGGGTAGATGTAGAGGGAGATTTTATGCCTAAGTATCAGGTTTCTAAAGATAAAAAAGATGTTGTTAAGAAATTAAAAGAATTAGCAAAGAAAGCAGATGTTGTTTGGCTAGCAAGTGATGAGGATCGAGAAGGGGAAGCAATTGCGTGGCATTTAGCTGAAACATTAAAATTAGATAAAGATAAAACGAAACGTATCGTTTTTCACGAGATTACAAAAAGTGCAATAAACAAAGCCATTGAAAATCCAAGGAGTATTGATTATAACTTAGTGGATGCACAACAAGCAAGACGTGTTTTAGACCGTATTGTAGGTTATGAATTATCTCCTGTATTATGGCGAAAAGTAAAAGGCGGCCTGTCTGCAGGTAGAGTACAATCGGTTTCAGTACGCTTAATTGTAGAACGCGAACGCGATGTGCAAGCTTTTGAACCTAAAGCTTCGTATAGAGTAGATGCAGAATTCACAAACGAAGACGGAAATTCTTTTAAAGCCAAATTGCCTAAGAATTTCGATTCTGAAAAAGAAGCGTTAGATTTCCTTAATAATAATTTAGGCGCGACTTATCAGATTTCAGATTTACAAAAGAAACCAGCAAAGAAATCTCCAGCAGCACCATTCACAACATCAACACTTCAGCAAGAAGCCTCACGTAAATTAGGATTTTCTGTAAGTAGAACCATGACTAACGCTCAGCGTTTGTATGAAGCAGGTTTTATAACTTATATGAGAACAGATAGTGTTAATTTATCTGATGAAGCAAAAAAAGGAGCAGAGAACGAAATTATTTCTGCCTATGGTTCAGAATTTAGTAATCCAAAAAATTATAAAGGAAAATCTAAAGGAGCACAAGAGGCTCACGAAGCGATTAGACCTACAGATTTTTCAAACCATACTGTTAATGCAGAGCGCGACCAAGCAAGATTATATGATTTAATATGGAAACGTGCTATTGCTTCGCAAATGAGTGATGCAAGGCTAGAGCGTACAAATCTTAAAATTCAAATTAATTCAAAAAATAAGATAGACGAACAATTCACAGCAAATGGTGAAATCATAACTTTTGAAGGCTTTCTCAAAGTATATTTAGAAGGTACGGATGATGAAGATACAGAGCAAGAAGGTATTTTACCAGATTTAAAAGTTGGTGAAGCACTTCAGAATAAATATATCACTGCAACGGAGCGTTTTACAAGACCACCTTCAAGATTTACAGAAGCTTCATTAGTGAAGCAATTAGAGGAATTAGGTATTGGGCGTCCATCAACTTATGCGCCAACCATTTCTACCATTCAAAATAGAAATTATGTGGAGAAGGGAACGCACGAAGGAGATGAAAGAGCCTACAAGCAATTGGTTTTTGAAAATCAAAATATAAAGGCCAACACGCTTTCTGAAAAAACAGGTTCCAATAAAGGAAAATTAGTGCCAACTGATATTGGTATGATTGTAACCGAGTTTTTAGTAAAACATTTTGAAAGCATTTTAGATTATAATTTCACGGCTAAAGTAGAGGATCGTTTTGACGATATTGCAGAGGGCAAGGAAGATTGGAGAGAGATGATGAAAGATTTTTATAAAGGCTTTCATCCTCAAGTTGAAGATGTACAAGAAAATGCAGAACGTGAATCAGGAGAACGTATTTTGGGTACAGATCCAAAGACTGGTCGTCAAGTTAGCGTGCGTTTAGGTAAGTTTGGACCAATGGTGCAAGTTGGTACTATGGACGATGAAGATAAGCCTAAGTTTGCAAGCTTATCTCCAGACCAACAGCTTAATTCTATTACCTATGAAGAGGCTATGGATTTATTTAAACTTCCAAAAGCTTTAGGTCACTATAAAGACGAAGAGGTCGAAGTTAATAATGGACGTTTTGGACCTTATGTAAGATTTGGTAAAAAGTTTGTCTCATTGCCTAAAGGAGTTGATCCTTTAAGTGTAGAGATGGATGAAGCACTAATATATATAAAGGAGAAAGAATTAGCAGATGCTCCCATATATATGTATAAAGATATGGAAGTTACCAAAGGTAAAGGGCGTTTTGGACCATTTATCAAATGGAACAACATGTTTATTAATGTAAATAAAAAATACGATTGGGATAATTTATCTGAAGAAGATATCGTTACTTTGATTGAAGAAAAAATTCAGAAAGAAATCGATAAGGTTATCCATAATTGGGAAGATGCTGGTGTAAGAGTAGAGAAGGCAAGATGGGGAAGACACAACATTATAAAAGGCAAACAAAAAGTTGAGTTAGCCAAAACGGTTGATGTGAGTAAAATGACTTTAGAGAAAGCACAAGAAATTCTCGAAAAAAACGCACCTAAAAAGAAGGCGACAAAAAAGAAAGCCACTAAGAAAACTGCAACAAAGAAAACAGCAACAAAAAAGAAAGCTACAACTAAAAAGAAATAATTGAATATGAATTTTAATTTCCTCACGCCTGTATCAGATGCGGTTTTAGCTCATAATGAACTAGCAGCGCAACAAGCGCTAGGGAAAAAAATTAAAGTACATTCTCGTCAAAACGGAATACCAGATTTAGAAAACGTTCAAATGGCAATCATTGGCGTTCAGGAGAATAGAAATGACGTTAATTACATGGGAGCTCATGTAAATTTTGATTCTATCCGTAAAACGCTCTACTCTTTATTTCCTGGTAATTGGCATACAACATTAGCTGATTTAGGAGATATAGAGCCAGGAGAGACAGTTGAAGATACGTATTTTGCTATTCGAACAGCAATATCTGTTTTAGTAGAGAAGGGAGTGATTCCTATTGTGTTAGGAGGAAGTCAAGATTTAACTTACGCTAATTATCGTGCTTACGATTCACTGTTACCAATGGTAAATATTGTAAGTGTGGATACGAATTTCGATTTAGGCGATGCTAACCTTCCGATTAAGAATAATAGTTATGTGGGAAAAGTCATTGTAGAAGAGCCCTATAACCTGTTTAATTATTCAACAATAGGGTATCAAACATATTTTAACTCCCAAGAAGAAATAGATCTCATAGAAAAGTTATACTTTGAGGCCTACCGTTTAGGTGAAATTTCTGGAGATATAAATAAAGTTGAACCTTTAATGCGAGATGCACATATCGTATCTGTCGATTTAAAGTCGATTAGAGCTGCTGAGGTTAGCGATAATCAAAAATATTCTCCTAATGGATTTTCAGGAAAAGAGATTTGTGCTATCAGTAGATATGCAGGCATAAGTAATAAAGTATCGTCCTTTGGTATTTATGAATACAATGGATCTAAGAATGATAGTGCAACATCAATGCTCGTCGCTCAAATGATATGGTATTTTATTGAAGGAGTTAATTGCCGAGTTAAAGATGATCAGTTTAATAACGAAAATCATTACCAAAAGTATAATGTGTTGGTAGAGGATGACGAACTGATTTTTTATAAAAGCTTAAAAACAGGACGTTGGTGGATTGAAATACCTTTTTTACCAAATGTTAATAATAAATTAAAAAAGCATACGTTATTACCATGCATGCATTCCGATTATGTGCACGCAACTCAAGGTGAAATACCTGAGCGTTGGTATAAAGCTTATAGGAAGAATAGCTTCTAAAGCGAACACTTAATCGAATTTTAACATTTTTTTAATCGACGAAATGCTTATTTTAAGGGTGAAATGCAAAAAAAACAAAAAAAAAGTTGTTTATTCGGAAATATATAAATATGTTTACGACCTCAAAAATAATAAGGACTAATTTAACCTAGAGTTACTATGAATATTAAGAAGTTTATTTTACTAACAGCAGTACTAGTTATGGTCGCCAGTTGTAATTCCGGAGATCGAGGACAATTGGTAGGTGTTAAGGGTAAGAAATGGCATCCAGAAAAGCCCTATGGGATGACGTTAGTACCTGGCGGAGCTTTTATTATGGGTAAGTCAGATGATGATTTAGCTGGCGTACAAGATGCTCCAACTAAAACAGCAACTGTTCGAGCGTTCTATATGGACGAGACTGAAATTACAAATAGCGAGTATCGTCAATTTGTAGAGTGGGTAAGAGATTCTACACTAAGATTAAAATTAGCTGAAATGGCTGACTTAGAAGGAAAAACACCAGGGAATGGAGATATTGGAGAGTTTGCTTATATCGATTCAGATCCAAATAACCTGAATGCTTATGAAAGCTATATGGTTAATACCTATGGAAACGAGCAAAGAAAAATTAATCGCGATGTAGAATTGTATTTTGATACTGATGATTATCCAGATGAATTGTATGCCGAAGTAATGGATGGTATGTATTTACCATTAGAAGAATCATATAATGGTCAACGTACTTGGGATGTAAAGCAATTTAAATTTCAGTATACCTATATGGAAATAGCTAAAGCAGCTAAGAATAGAGGATTAAAACGTTCTGAAGTTATAGTTCAGCAAGAAGTTGAAATTTATCCAGATACAACAGCTTGGATTAGAGATTTCGCTTATTCTTATAACGAACCAATGCATAATGATTATTTCTGGCATGATGCTTATGGAGCATATCCTGTTGTAGGTGTGTCTTGGAAACAAGCACAGGCTTTCTGTCAATGGAGAACTTTATATCACAATGCAGATAGAAAGAAAAGAGGAAAGCATGCTGTAAATAAATACAGATTACCATCTGAAGCAGAATGGGAATATGCAGCACGTGGAGGTTTACAAGGAGCAACTTATCCTTGGGGTGGACCTTATACTAAAAACGATAGAGGTTGTTTCATGGCTAACTTCAAACCGTTACGTGGAGATTACGCAGCAGACCAAGCATTGTATACTGTAGAAGCTGATGCTTACGATCCTAATGATTTCAACTTATATAATATGGCAGGTAACGTATCAGAATGGGTAAACGGTTCTTATGATCCTGCATCGTATGAATATTCGTCAACAATTAATCCTAATGTAAACGATCCTAATAATGCTCGTAAAGTAGTAAGAGGAGGGTCTTGGAAAGATGTTGCCTATTTCTTGCAAGTAAGTTCAAGAGATTATGAATATGCAGATTCTGCAAGAAGCTATATCGGATTTAGAACAGTTCAAGATTATATGGGAACTGAAGTAACTAAAAACGCAGCTACAAACTAAAAATTAAACTTAACTTAAACTAAATATTAATCCAAAATGAGCATTAATTAACCTAGCTCATTTGAAAACAAAAAATTAAAATCATGGCAAAAAAGAAATTATCAACAATGAATATGGTCTATGGACTAGGAGCGGCAATTGTAATTATTGGAGCATTATTCAAAATTCAACACTGGCCTTACGGATCCCTTATCCTTACTATAGGTATGATTGTTGAAGCAGTTGTATTTACGATATCAGCATTTGAGAAACAAGGAGATGACTTAGATTGGTCTCTTGTATATCCAGAATTAGCTGGCGGACAGTCGTTAGGTGGAAAAAAGAAAAAATTAGAAGAGCCTAAAGATGCAGATGGTTTATTATCTAAGAAATTAGATAATTTATTAAAAGAAGCTAAAATTGATGGTGCGCTTATGGCAAGCTTAGGTGATAGCATTAAAAACTTTGAAGGTGCTGCAAAAGGAATTTCTCCTACAGTAGACTCAATGGCAGCTCAAAAGAAATATAGTGAAGAAATGTCTTTAGCAGCAGCTCAGATGGAATCTTTAAACAGCCTATATAAATTACAAGTGGAAAGCGCAAATCGTCAAGCAGCGATTAACGAAGAAGCTGTAGAAAATGCAACTAAATTAAAAGAACAAATGCAATCTTTAGCATCTAATCTTTCATCATTAAATGGTGTATATGGTGGTATGTTATCTGCAATGAATAAAAACTAATTGGTTTTATAATCGATTTAATTAATAAACAATTAAAAACTAATTAGAAATGGCAGGAGGAAAACAGTCCGCAAGGCAAAAAATGATTAACCTAATGTATTTGGTATTCATTGCAATGATCGCAATGACCATGTCAAAAGAAGTATTATCTGCATTTGGTTTAATGAACACAAAATTTGATAGCGCTAATGAATTAGCAGCAACTTCAAACGAAGGTATTCTAAGTCAGTTGAATACACAGGCTGAAGAAAAACCAGAGCAATTTGGTGCAGCTAATCAAATGGCAAAACAAATTAGTATTATTTCTGATGATTTTTACAATTGGCTAGGCGATGTCAAAGAGAAAGATATTGTAAAGAACGGAGGATACGAAAGAGAAGAAAATGGCGAATTACCTTATGAAGAAATGGATAAAGGTGATAAGCTAAATGAACTTTGGTTTACAGGTGATAGATATACTAAAAGAGGTGATGAAATCGTTGCTAGAATAGAAAAGTATAAAAATGATATTAAAGCTGTTTTACCTAAGGAAGGTAAATGGGCACCTGTAATTGAAAGTTTTGAAAAGCGTTTTTCATTAGATCCTATTGTTGATAATGAAGGTGCTGAAAAAAAATGGTTAGATTACCATTTCCAAGGGTTCCCTGCAATTGCATCATATACTAAGCTAACAGCAATGCAAAATGATGTGAAAGCTTCAGAAACTGATATCTATAATGGTTTCCTTGGTAACTTAGTTAGTAAAGCAACTTCATTAAAGAATTATCAAGCAATCGTATTAGCTGATAAATCTGCATTTTTTGCAGGAGAGAAATTTCAAGGTAGAGTTGTATTAGGTAAATATGCTAATGTAACACCAACGAAATTAAATGTTCAAGGTCAAGAAATTGATTTAACTAATGCTATAGATTCTACAGGAGCAGCTAAATTAGACTTTAACGTAGGTAATGTAGGTGAGCACAGTATTGAAGGTAAATTTACATTCTTAGAAGATGGTCAGCCTTTAGATATTCCTATTATTGGTAACTATGTGGTTGTACCAAGACCAAATTCTGCAACTATTTCTGCAGATAAGATGAACGTTGTTTATCGTGGTGTTGCTAACCCAATGACAATATCTTTTGCAGGTGTACCAGATAATAAAGTAAGAGCTACAGGAGCAGGACTTAAGCCGGTTGGTAGTGGTAAATATGTTATGAATCCTGGTACAGGTAGAGAAGTTACAATTAATGTGTCTGCTACTTTAGATGACGGTTCTTCAGCAACTGATCAAAAAACGTTTAGAATTAAAGATATTCCTAAACCTACAGGTACAATTTCTGGTAAAGATGGTATTGCAAAATTACCTAAACGTAACATAGAAATTGGAACAGTTGGTGCTAAATTGGATGATTTCGTATTCGATTTACCAATTAGTGTAACATCGTTCAAAATAAAAGTTCCTGGACAACCTACAGTATTGGTTGCTGGTACTAAAATGAATAGTCAAGCAAAATCAGCTATTGGTAGAGCTCGTAAAGGTGATGTAATAACTATTTTTGAGATTAAAGCTAAGATTACAGGTAATTCTAGTTATAACTTAAAAGGTGTTTCTCCTGTAGCGGTTGAAGTAACAAACTAATCAATAGTTAATTGTGATAATTAACGTTATCATTTGATAAGAAAATCCCAAATTATAATAAAAGATAAGATGAATTTAAAAAGCTTTTTATGTATAGGATTAGGTGTTTTAGCCGCAAACAGTATGTTTGCTCAAGCTAATATCCTAAATGCAAAAATACCAGAAGAAGTTGGTATGAAAACTGAAGCGCAGTTACTTCTAGATAACGACAAGCCTTTAGAGTATGGATATGTTGGTGATAGAGATATCTTATTTTCTAAAATGACTTGGGAAAAGATAGTTTTAGATGAACGTGCTAATTTCCCTTTATACTTTCCTACTGAAAGCAATTTAGGAGACGATAGAAAATCATTATATATGGTGTTAATGGAAAACATCAATAATGGTACTATACCAAAAGTATATGCAGATTCATATTTTACTGAAGAACGTACTATGGAAGATTTAGCCCCTTCATTAAAAAAGGAAGAAATTCAAGATGAAGGAATTGAATGGATGAATCAAGAAGGTGTTTCTGATACCTCTCTTGTACCTGAAGAGTATGTTATTCGTCGTGAAATAGGACCTGCAGATATTAATTCTTATCTCGTTAAAGGACTTTGGTACTTTGATAAGCGTCAAGGTGAATTAAAGTACCGTATCTTAGGTATTGCACCTGCAGCACCAGATGTTAACTTTATTGATTCTGATGACGAAGCTAATAAAGAACCAATTGGTTTATTTTGGATCTTTTATCCTGAATTAAGAGATATTCTTCATGAAGCTAAGGCTTTCAATAATAAGAATAGTGCTGTACCACTTTCATTTGATCATATATTAAATAGCAGACGTTTTAGTTCAGTTATTTATAAAGAAGAAAATGTTTATGGTGATAGAGAAGTAAAAGATTACGTTGCAGAAAATGCATTAATGCAGCTTTTAGAATCAGAACGTATCAAAGATAAGATTAGAAACTTTGAACAAGATATGTGGAGTTACTAGTTAACTTAACATAAAATAATATAAACGCTCACTTTTTAAGTGAGCGTTTTTTTTTTTGCAATCAATATTTTATCTGTCTTCCTAAGGCTTTTAGAGTCTATATTTATTTACTTTTGCTGTAATGAAAGACGTAGATTATATCATTGTAGGATGTGGATTGGCAAGCATCTCTTTTTGTGAAGAATTAAGAGCCAATAATAAAACGTTTATTGTTTTTGACGATGATTCTCAGCAATCATCTATAGTAGCGGCAGGATTATATAACCCGGTTATCTTGAAACGATTCTCTGAAGTTTGGATGGCTAAAGAACAGCTCGCATTAGCATTGCCTTTATATGCTAAAATTGAAAATGAGCTGAATATAAAAGTAGATTATAAACTTCGAATATTAAGACGATTTACTTCTATTGAAGAGCAGAATAAATGGTTTACGGCATCAGACAAGCCTTCTTTAGAACCTTACCTTTCGCTTCAACTGATTAAAAATAATAATTCTGAAATTGATGCTCCTTATGGCTTTGGTGAAGTCTTACATGCAGGTCGTTTAGATACAGAAATGCTTATAACGAGTTACAAAAACCTTCTTAGAGAAGCTAATTGCCTAGAAGAACAATCGTTTATTTATGATAATATTCAATTTAATAATGAATCTATTGTATACGAAAATGTAAAGGCAAAGCAAATTGTATTTGCAGAAGGCTTTGGTATAAAACAAAACCCGTATTTCAGTACAATTCCGCTTACAGGTTCTAAAGGGGAAATCTTAGTGATAAAAGCACCCGACTTAAAAATTGATTATGCCATTAAATCTTCAGTATTTATTATTCCTTTAGGGAATGATTTGTATAACGTAGGCTCTACATATAATAATCTTGATAAAACGAATAGACCAACAGCCTTAGCTAAAGAAGAATTAACTTCAAAATTAAAGACATTTATTAAATGTGATTTTAAAGTTGTTAATCATATTGCAGGAGTAAGACCTACTGTAAAAGATAGACGTCCATTGGTTGGTAGACATCCAAAACACAATAATATTTATGTGTTAAATGGCTTAGGAACAAGAGGAGTTATGATTGCGCCTTATGTGGCAGGTAAACTATTTCGATTTATAGAAAAAGGCGAAAAGTTAGATGACGCTATTAATATTAAGCGTTTTGAGTAATTAATGTTGTTTTAATTCTGTAGTCGATTTTTTTACTAATTCTTTGTCGTAACTCATAAAAAGATTAATCCAAATATTACGAGAGAGACGCATAATTACAGGCATAAATGCAATTAGTGTAACAACAATAGCTATAAAAGCAATCGTTAAAGAAAATCCTAATATATTATAACTAATAATAAATGCTGCTACGGCAAAAGCAATACCAACAGCATAGCTTACATACATTGAGCCATAGAAAAAAGAAGGCTCTATTTGATATTTAGTCTTACAATGCGAGCATGTTTCTCGCATTTTTATAACTTCCGAAAGCACATAGGGGTTTTTATTCTGGTACATGGATTCTTGGTGACATTTTGGACATACACCAAAAAGAATACTATAAAGTTTCATTCCTTTTCTAATCATAACTAAAACCTTTACTTTTGCGTTTTCTAAGACAATGCGAAGATAAAATAATATAACTGAAGCATTGTAACAATTGTAACTCAAAATCGCAATTGTATTATTCAAAAAACTTATGCTAAATATCCATAATCTTTCTATATCATTTCAAGGAGAATACCTTTTTGAAGAAATTACATTTAAACTCGGTCTTGGAGATCGTATTGGTTTAATTGGTAAAAATGGAGCAGGTAAATCTACTATGCTTCGAATTTTGTCAAAAGAACAAGAAGCTGATTCTGGTCAAATTGCTGCAGATAAGGATATGAAGATAGGGTTTTTAAAGCAAGATATTGACTTCGATTTAGGTAAGACGGTATTAGAAGAATCCTATCAAGCATTTAAAGAGATTAAAAAATGTGAAGCGCAGCTTGAAGAAATTAACACGCAATTAGCTGAGCGCACAGATTACGAAAGTGAATCCTATCATCAATTAATGGTTGATTTGAATGATGTTCAACATCAATACGAAATTTTAGGAGGTTACAATTACCAAGGAGAAACAGAGAAAATTCTTCAAGGATTAGGTTTTAAACGTGAAGACTTTAATAAACTAACAGATACATTCTCTGGTGGTTGGAGAATGCGAATTGAATTAGCAAAACTTCTACTTCAAAATAATGACTTATTACTTTTAGATGAGCCTACTAACCACTTAGATATTGAGTCTATTATTTGGTTAGAAAACTTTTTAAAAGGATATAGCGGAGCAGTAGTTATTGTATCACACGATAAAATGTTTTTAGACAATGTTACCAATCGTACCATTGAAATTTCATTAGGTAGAATCTACGATTACAATAAGCCTTACACCAAATTTTTAGCTTTGCGTAAGGAAATGAAGGTTCAGCAATTAGCAGCTCAAAAAAATCAAGAGAAGAAGATTGAACAAACCGAAAAGCTTATTGAAAAGTTTAGAGCTAAAGCATCTAAAGCGACAATGGCGCAATCGCTGATTAAAAAATTAGATAAGATTGATCGTATTGAAGTTGATGAAGATGATAACAGTGTAATGTCTTTAAATTTTCCAGTTTCTATTACACCAGGAAAAGTGGTTGTAGAATTAGAAAATGTGTCTAAACGTTATGGCGATTTACAAGTATTGCATAATGTAAATTTAGCGGTACCACGTGATATTAAAACCGCATTTGTTGGGCAAAACGGACAAGGGAAATCAACTTTAGCAAAAATTATTGTAGGAGAACTTGAACACGAAGGTAAACTAACTTTAGGGCATAACGTTCAAATTGGTTATTTCGCACAAAATCAAGCAGAGTATTTAGACGGAAATAAAACGGTTTTAGACACCATGATTGATGCGGCAAATGAAACCAATAGAAGTAAAGTTAGAGATATTTTAGGGTCTTTCTTGTTTAGAGGAGAAGAAGCAGAAAAATATGTAAGAGTCCTTTCTGGTGGAGAGCGAAATCGTTTGGCTTTGGCTAAGCTATTATTGCAGCCACTAAATGTGCTTATTATGGATGAGCCTACGAATCACTTAGATATTAAATCTAAAAACGTATTAAAAGAAGCGTTGACAAAGTTTGAAGGCACCCTAATATTAGTCTCCCACGATAGAGATTTTCTTCAAGGTTTGACGGATACTGTTTACGAATTTAAAGATCAAAACATCAAAGAATATTTAGGCGATATTGATTTTTATTTAGAACAACGTAATCTTGAAAACTTAAGAGAAGCTGAAAAGAGAACTGTAGTAGCAGACAAACCAAAGGAAAGCAATAAGAAAAGTTACGAAGATCAGAAAAAATTAAAATCGTTAAATAATAGGTTGAGCAATATTGAATCTAAAATCAATCAGCTAGAAAAAGATATTAAAGCTGATGATGTAAAATTGGCAACAGATTATGATAATACAGCTTCAGAGCCTAAATTTTTTGATGAATATCAAGCAAAGAAAAAGGCTTTAGAGAAATTAATGAGCGACTGGGAAGCGGTTCAGTTTGAGCTCGATGAGATTTCTAGTTAATAATTAAGATTTTTTTAACGGCTTCACTTAGCTATAAAGTTAGCTTTGTAAATTATTGACGACCAACGAGCTTATGTTAAGAAAAATTATTTTATCCGTTTTAGGAGTTGCATTAATAATAGGTGCAATTATTTATGCTAATTATCTTATAGATAACAAACACAAACCAAAACCTGTTATACCTAAAGTGGTTAAAACGGTTCTTGTAGACACTGTTAAAAACACAACAGTACCAATTGTGATTACAGCGAATGGAAATCTTACTGCTTTGCAACGTGTTGAGTTGTATTCTGAAGTTCAAGGTTTATTTAAAACAGGTTCAAAGCTTTTTAAACCAGGTCAGAAATTCAATAAGGGAGAAACATTAATTCGTTTAGATGCCTCAGAATACTACGCGAGTGTTCAATCTGCTAAAAGTACTTTATATAATAGTATTGCCGCTATAATGCCAGATTTGCGTTTAGATTTTTCAGATGTATTTCAAAAATGGCAAACGTACTTAAATAGCTTTGATTTAAATAAAACAACACCAAAACTTCCAGAAATCTCTAACGAAAAAGAAAATTACTTTATAACAGGTAGAGGTATTGTGAGTGCGTATTATAATGTTAAAAACCTAGAACAGCGTTTAACAAAATACAGAATTACAGCACCATTTTCAGGGATATTAACCGAAGCCTTAGTTACTGAAGGTACTTTAGTGCGAAATGGCCAGAAATTAGGAGAATTTATTAACCCTTCAGTTTACGAAATGGAAGTGGCTATTAGTAAATCTTTTGCCGATGTTTTAAAAGAAGGTGAAGACGTTACGCTTACCAGTTTAGATAATAGTAAAACTTATAAAGGTAAAGTTTCTAGAGTTAATGGAAGTATAGATGCAACTACACAAACTATAACGGCTTATATCGAAGTTAAACATTCAGACCTTAAAGAAGGTATGTATCTTGAAGCAAATTTGAATGCTGAAAAGGTTGAGAATGCTATAGAAATTGACAGAAACCTATTATTAGATAGTCAAGAAATATATGTGGTTAACGATAGTTTACTTGATGTAATAGCCGTGAAACCAGTACACTTTTCTAATGCAAAAGTTATTTTAAAGGATGTGCCAAATGGGACTATAATTTTAAGAAAACCTGTGCCTGGTGCTTATGCCGGAATGCATGTTAAAGCAGCAAAAGGCAATACTGTAACTTCTGATTCTATTCAATAATGAGAAAATTAATTGAATATTTTATAAGGTATCATGTTGCAGTAAATATTTTTATTATAGCATTTATTGTCTTTGGTACTATTGGCGCTTTATCTTTAAAATCGTCATTCTTTCCGCTTACAGAGTCTAAAATTATCAATATTAATATTGCTTACCCTGGTGCTTCGCCTCAAGAAATTGAAGAAGGCATTGTACTTCAAATTGAGGATAACCTAAAAGGACTTAAAGGGGTTGATCGCGTAACGTCAACATCGCGTGAAAATAGCGGAAGTATTACGGTAGAAATTGAAAAAGGAGAGAGTTTAGACTTTATGCTTCTTGAAGTGAAGAATGCAGTAGACCGTGTACCATCGTTTCCAACGGGTATGGAGCCGTTAGTAGTTTCTAAGCAAGAAGCAGTGCGAGAAACGATTTCTTTTGCAATTAGCGGAAAAGACATTCCTTTAGTAACACTCAAACAATTAGCACGCCAAGTAGAAACAGATTTACGAGCAATTGATGGTATTTCTCAAATTGAAATCTCGGGATTTCCCGAGGAAGAAATTGAAATAGCCGTTAATGAACTCGATTTATTAGCCTATAACCTTACGTTTAATGAGGTGGCAGCAGCTGTCACTAATGCCAATATTTTAGTTACCGGTGGTAATGTAAAAACGGTTGCAGAGGAGTATTTAATCAGAGCGAATAACAAACAATATTACGGTAGCGAGCTCTCTAATATTATTGTAAGAGCGTCTTCGGACGGAAAAGTAATTCGTTTAAAAGACATTGCGGTCATTAGAGATCGTTTTTCTGAAACACCAAATGCGACCTATTTTAATCAAGAGTTGGCTGTTAACATTTCGATTACAAGTACTAATAATGAAGATTTAATTACATCAGCAGATAAAATAAATGCCTATATAGAAGAGTATAACCAAAAGTATACTAATATAAGGTTAGATGTGGTTCGAGATTTATCTGTGACTTTAAAACAAAGAACCCAATTATTAGCGGAAAATGCTATTGTTGGTATGATTCTGGTTTTAGTGTTTTTATCGATATTTCTAAATACACGTTTGGCATTATGGGTGGCTTTTGGTCTGCCTATTTCATTTTTAGGGATGTTTATATTTGCCGCTCAATTTGACGTTACTATTAATGTATTGTCGCTTTTTGGGATGATTATCGTTATCGGTATTTTGGTGGATGATGGTATTGTAATTGCTGAGAACATCTATCAGCATTACGAAAAAGGAAAAAGTCCAATTCAAGCGGCTATCGATGGTACTATGGAAGTTATTCCACCTGTGGTATCTGCAATTATTACGACGCTTTTAGCCTTTTCTTTGTTTTTCTTTTTAGATAGTAGAATCGGTGAGTTTTTTAGTGAAGTTGCCGTCATTGTAATCTTAACATTAGTGGTGTCTTTAGTAGAAGCGCTAATTATTTTACCAGCTCACTTAGCGCATTCTAAAGCGTTAAGAGCTCAGAAGATTGATGAAAATCCTTCAAAAATAAAACAGTTTTTCTCATTTATGAGAGCTATTAATAACGGTGGAGATCGGCTAATGTCTTTTTTAAGAGATAGCGTGTATACACCTATTTTAAATCGTGTGTTAAGATTTAAATTATTCTCATTAGGCGTTTTTGTTGCTTTGCTAGTATTAACACTTGGGTCGCTTGGTGGAGGTGTGATAGGTGTTACGATGTTTCCGAGAGTCGCTAGTGATGCTGCCAATATAGAACTAGTAATGCCTGCAGGAACGAATGTGAAAATTACTGATTCTATTATTTCTATGATAGAAGAGAAAGCATTTATTGTAAATGAAGAACTGACAGAGAAATTTCTTAAAGGTACTGGTAAACAATTATTTGAAAATACGATAGTAGAAATTAGTAGTAGTTCTAGCGCGAGATTAAGAATTAATTTATTACCAGGAGAAGAACGTCCAGACGAAATAAAGTCAGATTTAGTTACTAATAGATTAGAAGAATTAGTTGGCCCTGTAATAGGTACAGAACGATTAATTTATGGTTCAGGAGGAAACTTTGGCGGTAGTCCTGTGTCAGTTTCTTTATTAAGTAATAATATTGAAGAATTAAAAGCGTCCAAATTAGAGCTTAAAAAGTATCTGGAATCCAATCCATTACTTAAGGATATTGGTGATAATGATCCTGCTGGTATAAAGGAAATCCGATTAGAGTTAAAAGAAAGTGCCTATTTATTGGGACTCGATTTAAGAACCGTAATGGCTCAAGTACGTTCAGGATTTTTTGGTGCGCAAGCACAGCGTTTTCAGCGAGGACAAGATGAAATTAAAGTTTGGGTGCGTTACGATAGAGAAAATAGAAGTTCTATTAACGATTTAGACGCTATGCGTATTGTAACACCAACAGGCGAACGTGTAACATTAAAAGATATTGCAAGTTACAGTATTGCTAGAGGCGATGTTGCTATAAATCACCTCGAAGGTAAACGAGAAATACAAGTGTATGCAGATCTAAAAGATCCGAGTACAAGTGCCACAGATATCATGGATGATATTAAAACTGTGTTTATACCTCAGTTACAATCTAAGCATCCAACTATAAACGCTTCTTATGAAGGGCAGAATAGAGAAAAAGATAAATTAGTTGGTTCTTTAGGTGTAGCAGGTCCTATTATTTTAATATTAATTTATATCACGATTGCATTTACATTTAGAAGTTACTCACAACCGTTTTTACTTCTTTTATTAATTCCGTTTAGTTTAACAGCTGTAGCTTGGGGGCATTGGTTGTTAGATTTTCAAGTTAATATTTTATCCCTTTTAGGGATTATAGCCTTGATTGGTATTATGGTGAATGATGGTCTAGTTTTAATAGGTAAATTCAATAGCAATCTTAGAGAAGGTATGGCTTTTGATTTGGCATTGTCTGAAGCAGGGAAGTCGCGTTTTAGAGCTATTTTCTTAACTTCATTAACAACTATTGCTGGTTTAGCACCATTGTTATTAGAGAAAAGTAGACAAGCACAATTTTTAAAGCCTATGGCTATTTCTATTTCTTTCGGAATTGCGTATGCAACGGTTTTAACCTTATTGGTTTTGCCATTATTTTTATCATTTAGCAATAGTATTAAACAAGGAGGTAAATGGTTAGCTACAGGAAATAAGGTGACTAAAGAAGAAGTAGAACGTGCTATTAAAGAACAAAATGAAGCAAATGAACATTAAAAATATACTTGCATTTCTGTTTTTTGCATACTGTATTGGTTTGCAAGCACAAGAAATTTTAACTAAAGAGCAGGCCGTTTCTTTAGCTTTAGAAAATAATTATGGTGTAAAAATTGCTAAAAATGCAGTTGCAGTTGCAGAGAATAATACCAATATTCTTAATACAGGTTTTTTGCCTACACTTACAGGTAATGCAGGTGCAAACTATAATTTAGACAATACTGAAGCCGAATTTTCTGACGGTAGGCCAGATGCCGTTTTAAATGGTGCAGAAAGTTCTAATTATAATGCCAGTTTGAGTTTGAATTACACCCTTTTTGATGGTTTAGGCAGACGTTATAATTATAAACGGTTAAAAGAGCAATATCAATTGTCAGAACTACAAGCTAGAGAGACTATAGAAACAACTATACTTCAGCTATTTTCAGTGTATTATAATGTAGCTCAGCTTTCAGATAATCTAAATGCATTAGAAGAAACTTTGAATAATACTAAAGATAGATTAATAAGAGCAGAATATCAGTTTGAATACGGTCAGAGTACCAAGTTAGAGGTGTTAAATGCAGAGGTGGATATTAACACAGATAGCATTAATATTATTAATACCAAACAAGATTTAAAAATTGCTAAGCGTGATTTAAAATTAGTTTTGGGAGATGTTTATTCCAATGATTTTAATGTTGAAACAGACGTTGAGTTTGCGCTTCAATTTCATAAAGATAGTTTATTTGAAAAAGCAAAGTCTCGAAATGTAGCATTACTTCAAACAGAAAAAAATATTTTAATTAGTCAACTTGATATTAGTTCTGGTAAATCTGCTTATCTACCAACAGTTGGGTTGTCGGGAACTTATGGCTGGAACAAAAATAATAATAATGCAGTGGCACTTTTAGCGGTTTCTACAAACACAGGTTTGTCTGCGGGTTTAAATTTAAGTTGGAATCTGTTTGATGGAGGGGCAACCATAACACGTGTAAAAAACGCTAAGATAAATCTTGAAACCCAAAAGCTTCAAAAAGAAAATATTTTACTTAATATAGAACGAGACTTCAATAATGCTTGGGATAATTACCAGAATAAGCTTAAAATTTATAATATTCAAGAAAAGAATATTGTAACGGCTCAAAATAACTTTGATCGTACACAAGAAAAATTCAAAATAGGACAAGTTAATTCTATTGAATTTAGACAAGCACAAGTAAATTTACTTAATGCCGAATTAAGTCGAAATCAAGCAAAATTTGCTGCCAAATTATCTGAGTTAGAGGTGCTACAAATTAGTGGAGAATTATTGAATATTCAGTTTTAAATTGAAATACAATGCATGAACATTTTTTTCAATGTCCTTATTGTTGGGAGCAAATTTCAATGCTAATCGATGTCTCTCAAAAGCATCAAAAATATATTGAAGATTGTGAAATTTGTTGTAATCCAATCCAAGTTTCAGTTGTCGTTGAAAGACAGGATATTATAAGTTTTTTAGCTGAAAATATAGAACAGTAAAAATAATTATAGTGCACGTTTTTAGGAGTTTATGTATTTTGAGCATGTAGTTCATCGAAAAAAGTTGCAGTTTGTAGTCATAGTTACTATATTCGTACTGTTATTGTGTCCCTCCACAAAAAACTCTACTAACCATGAAGACACTAAAAATAACACTATTATTCTGCTTAATATCAGTACTCTCGTATGCCAATGTTTCTCAGGATCAAAAAACAGCATTGGTAGATTTATATACTGCAACCAATGGTGATTCTTGGAATCATTCATGGGATTTAAAACAACCAGTTTCAAAATGGTACGGACTTACTTTAGAAGGAGATAATGTTGTTGGAATAAACTTAAGTTTTAATAACTTAATAGGAAATCTTCCAGAGTCAATTTCAAACTTAACACATTTAAAAGTTCTTAATTTATCATTCAATAAATTAGAAGGAGAATTACCAGTAACTATAGTAAGCATGATTAGTTTAGAAGAGTTAAAGTTATTCTCAAATAAATTTAATGGTGCTATACCTTCAGATATAGGAGCTTTAACTAATTTAAAATCTTTAGAACTATTTAATAATGATTTTTTTGGAGAGATTCCGTCATCTATAGGAAATCTAACTAAATTAGAAAGCTTAATTTTAAGTAGTAATTTACTTATGGGTAGATTACCTAGCACCATATCTAAGTTAAAATCTTTAAAAGTATTAAGTGTTTTTGATAATAATCTATTAGGAACAATTCCAAAGTCAATAGGTGAATTAACCCAATTAGAAGAATTGGTACTATCAAATAATGGATTTTATGGAAACCTGCCAGGCGTATTAGTAGAATTAAAAAGCTTGAAAACTTTGTTATTAAGTAACAATAAATTTGAAGGTAATTATGCTGTTTTAAAAGAGCAATTACCAAACATTGTAGATTTTGATTTAGACGAATCAAATTTAAATGAAGGAGTCTTGGCGACTTTAGATGACGAAGAAAACGATGATGATTAATCATTATCAGGATTAAAATAATAGCGCTCAAAATAAATTTGAGCGTTTTTTTTTTGTTTAGTCTTTCATAGTTTAAAAAAAGTATTATCTTTGCAGTCCTAAAATGATTGAGTCGGCATTATGAACCGAAAGTTAAAAGCTAAGAAAATCATTTTAAGATTAAATCGCGGGATAGAGCAGTAGGTAGCTCGTCGGGCTCATAACCCGAAGGTCACAGGTTCGAGTCCTGTTCCCGCTACTAAGTAGAATTGCTTAAAACAGACGGTTTAGTTCACGCTAAGCCGTTTTTTTTATGTCTAATTTGAACAGAATTCTTACATTTGAACACGAAAGTGAACACGATTTAGAACACAATCTCCCATTGAAGAATTTATTTTCCATACCAAAAATTTATACAGGCAAAGGTGATTTGAGCAAACGCTGGTATGTCTATTTTTCTTATCGCAATCCTAAAACAGGAAAATTGCAACGTATGCAAAATGTTTATGGAAAAGCGAATAAATATACCACTAAAGAAGATCGTCTTTTTGTATTAACGGTATATAAACGAACCTTACTCAAACTACTAAAAGAAGGATTTAATCCCTTTGAAGATAATACAGCCTTGTTAGCCAAACGAAAAGGCGATTTTAAACCATCTAAGGCATCACAATATTCAGGAGTTGATACTACTAAAGAAAAGGAAGCGAGTGTGCCTATTATGTCTATAAAGGAAGCCTTTGACTTTGGATTAAAGCTCAAAGAAAAGTTATTAAGCAAAACCACTAAGCGAGCCTATGAGAATAGAATCAAGAATTTTTTAAAATGGGTTGAAGATGTGCATCCAGAAATAAGCACGATAGATAAAGTTGATAGAAAACTTGTTACACAGTTTTTAAACCATGTACTTGTAAATACAAGTGCGCGAAACCGCAACAATTTTAGAGTTGATTTAAGTAGCTTAATACAAGTTTTGGAAGATAATGATATCGTGGCTACGAATTTCATGAAACGGATTCCAGTATTAAAAAGCATACCACAACGAAATAAAACGTATAGTAATGAAAAGCAAGAAGAAATCTATACATTTCTTGAAAAACAAGATGCCTTGTTACTGTTGTACATTAAATTTATCTCTTATAATTTTTTGAGACCTATCGAAGTTTGTCGATTAAAAGTAGGTGATATTGACCTAAAAAATAAGTTAATAAAGTTTAAAGCTAAAAACAGTCCTTTAAAAACAAAAATTATTCCAGATTTACTAATTAATGATTTGCCTGATCTATCTAAAATGGACAAGTCGTTATGTTTATTTACCCCAGAGCAGATAGGAGGCAAGTGGGAAACCGATGTAGATAATAAACGAGATTACTTTTCTAAGCGTTTTAAAAAAGTGGTTAAAGATCCTTTTGGACTTGGTAAAGATTATGGTTTATATAGTTTCAGACATACCTATATTACAAAACTGTACCGCGCTTTGGTAAAAGGTTCTTCACCGTTTGAAGCTAAAAGTAAACTTATGTTAATCACAGGTCATTCATCGATGTCAGCCCTTCAAAAATATCTTAGAGATATTGACGCGGAGTTACCCGAAGATTATTCAGAACACATAAAATAGAGCTATGGAGCTGGACAAATTATTTACCGAGCTATGGAAGAATCTATATAAATCTTTTGTGTTTTATATACCATCACGATTGTTGCCAGATTTAGAGCATAACAAGGCCTTAAATACAGTTGTTTTAATTGATAGCAAAGGGTTTGATAGCGAATTATTAAATGATGAGCCCTCTCATTATCAGATATTGGGTAAAGCGATGATTTTAAATGATAACATCTTTAAGCTTATCGATCAAAGTGAACGCTTACCAAAGCATAAGTTTGATTTTTTTTTAGAGAAGTATTTAGAACATGTCAATTTTGTATTATATGTATCGAATTGGATGGAAAATAATATAGAAATTGATATATCTGATTTAAGGGAAGAAACCAAAAAATCATTTAAATCACAGACCCAAGTTTTTTTAAAACATGTAGAAGATTTAAAATCACATATAATACTACCAAATAAATCATTAGAAAAGCAAAAGGTCAATGTTCTAAAATTTATAGAAAACGATTTAACGGATATAAAGAACGTTCTAAATTTAAATTCAGTAAAACCGAATGACTCTGTAGAGAATGTGGCAACTAAAACGTCAATAAAAAACAAAAATAAATTGCCTTTAATAACCGAAGAAGATGCTGAAGACTTTCTTTTAGAAACGGTCTTTCAGATTAGGAAAGGTTATATAAAAAAATGATATCCTTACTTTATATTATAAAAAATAATATTGAAAAAATTGAAATAGTGTATTGTAGATAAAGTCAGTAAGAAAATTAGAATATTAAGTTTTTTTATTCCTTTTTAGGTCTTTTGTTAATGTTGTTTTTTAGAAGAACAATTGGAAATTGTATTACTGTTTAAAATTGTTTATTAGAACGAACCTCTGTTGCTTCTTTTCAATAGTCTAAATAAAGCCATAAGGTTTAATTTTTTTAGTATGTTTTTTAGTGTGGTTGAAGAAATAGATAGCTATTACTAAATAAAACCTCTGCTGTATTATTATTGTGGAGGCGACGTTTTAGTCCCTATTTGTTTAAGAATAAAAACAATTTTAGTTCTTTATTATTTTATTTAGCGTAAAACAAACGTTTGTTTTACGCTAAATAAAATATTTTAGAGTATTATGAGGATTGATTAACCAAATTTCAATAAATCCATTACCTTTTTTATAGGATTGATTAAATTAATATGGAATCTATGAATTCAGGTTTTGTATAGGATTCTTAGTTAAAAAGATTCTCAATACTGTTTGATCATTTTGTGATTATTATACACGGTGTTGGCAGCAGTACTTTTATTTTAGATTTTCGGCTAGATATACACTTAATTGTTCTGGCTTTAAATTTCGTTTTATAATCTTACCATCTTTCCCAAGCAAAAATGTAGTCGGAAAACTTCTTATGTTGATTTTATGTGTTTCTACAGCATTCTCATCCAAGTAATGTGTCCATATAAAACCTTTTTTGGTTATAACACTTTTCCAATTATCAATTTCATTAGTTTTGTCAGAAGATATACTCACAATTTCAAAGCCCAATTCATTATACTTTTCATACAATGAGATATATTTGTCCATGTCTCTTAGGCAAGGTGCACAATTAGAGAACCAGAAATCCAAAAGAATAATTTTTTTGCTTTTTAAATCATTTATTCCGAAGTTGACATTTTCTAAATTTAGATTTTTTAATTCAAATTCTTTATTAACAAAAGTTAATGATTTTGACTCGGTTAAACTTGATTTAAGTTGTTTGAAAAGATGAGTCTGTTTTATTTCATTAGAAAAGAGATTAATTGACTCATCATACAATTTATTATATTCAGATTTTTTAGAAAAATTGTCAACTAACAACCAAAGAGGAACATAGGAATTTGGATTTTTACTAATAAAATTAATTATTAACGAATCTTTTTCAACTCCTATATCTCTTCTTTCTTCTACGGTTTTTACGCTCGACCACAGTTTATTTAATGAGTCCAATCCATATTCTTTTAATGATTCATATTCTTTTTGGGATTGTGATTTTAATTTATCAGGTATTATTATCTCCTTATTGTTGTTGGCAAAACTTACAAAAAGTTCAGTAGAGCCACCATCAATGAAAAACTTTTCAGATAATCCATAATTCATATCAAAAAAGTCGAACATAATGGGATGAGAAGGTTTATTTCCACTAAATTCAACAGTTCCATTTTCAATTTTTGCCTTAAATAACATGGTGTATGAAGAGTCAAGAAATTTTTCAGAAACAAAACTCGGATACATGGATAAAGAATCAGATTTTGTTTCTGTCTTTATCTTAACACTGAAGTGGTTATTTTCTTGTTTGCAAGAAAGCACAGAAATAAGTAGAATTAAAATTAGAATTTGTTTATTCATGATTGTAAATTTATTTCAATTCAGATTCTGTTTTGCGTATTGCTGCCAACGGTCTAGTGTATGATTTCGTTGCGTGTTTAAGCACTAAAGTTAGCAAATAAATCACAGATAGAAAGTCCGCGAGGACTTTCGTAAGTAGGCTCTAACTAGCAATGAATTATACACATTGTTGTGCATAGTTTTTATTCTTCTACGACTCCAATAAACATTAAATACTCAATTTCGGTATCATAAATTTCGAGTAGTTTATCCTTTGATAATTTTACTTTTTCCTCATTCAGAGCATATTCCACCATTTGGTTTATATCCAATTCGGTATTCGATTCAGGTTCGTTTTCAGGATTTGGATTGTCAGAAGTCAGTCCAGTTTTCTCCATATAATTCATTTCCGCAATTAGAGCGTCACGAATCAAATTCAGGTCAGATTTTTTCTTATTCAGCTTTAATGCAATGAAACAAGTTGCCTCGTCTAAATCATAGATTTCTTTTCCAGCGTTATTTTCATTTACAGTACAGATTGGTTCGTTTTTACAACCGAAAAATGAGAGTAAAGTCAAGATTAATATTTTTTTCACGAATTATTGTTTTATGAGTTAAATTTCGATTTTATTTTGTCCCATAATGAGCTTTTGTCGATATGAAGTTTATTAATCGATTCAGCAATTATTTCTACCTGTCCTGTCTCGTGATTCCAGAAATATAGTTCATCACTTAAATTTCCATTTCCATTGTGAGTTAAGATTAGTTGATTCCCAAATCCATCCGCACCAATTGCGATTCCACTTTTAGGAAATCCATTCCATTTACGAGCATTTTTTGTTTCAAGTCCAATATGATTGCAAGTTCGACTTATTCTTTTCTTGTCAGATTTGTCAAAAAAAGGGTAAAGTTCAAATTCAAATTCGTCCGTAATTAATTCGCCACCATTTATTTTTATCATTCGGGTTTTAAATTCATTTGGGAATTTTACGTTCAGTTCAGATTCCGTTTCTTTTATGTATTTTTCGTCAATTGGAAATGGCATTTCGAGGTTTTGGTTAAATTATGCACAACGTGTTTGTATATGGTTTGTTGCGTGGTTAAGTACGTAATTTAGCAAATAAAAACCGAATAGAAAATCCGCGAGGATTTTCGTAAGTAGGCTAGAACTAGCAATAAATTATATACGGTGTTGTACACTGGCTTTTTTTGTTTTTAACTTTTAATATTGTTCAAAAAGTCAATTAAAGAATTCTTATTAGGAACTCCGAATTTTGTGTCTAAATCAATTAGTCTCATAAATAATTCGATAATGTGAATTTGAGCTTTTCTTAATTCGTTGAAGTCTATAGGAAGTCTTTTTGCTTTATGAACCATTTTGTGTCTTATTAAATATATTTTTCCAAATACATCTTTTATCTCTTCCTTCTTTTTATGCTCATTAGTCAATATTTTTGATAATCTAGCCTTTACTCTCTGTTCCATTTTATTGTCCTCATTCTCTTTTAATAGAACACTCTCTAAAATTGTTATTAGACTTACACATCTTAAATGCAAGTCCCAATTTGATATTGCAGAACCAAATAATTTAATTGATTGGATAGTTAAATTATGTATTTCACTGTTCCGATTTAATTTTAGATAATTAGAAAAGAGACTTAATCCTCCATTTTGTGCTGAATTGAAATGTCTTTTACTAAAGAAAAAAGGTGAGTTGTTAAATCTCATATTTAAAGATAAACTATCTTCGGTTCCTGGAATTTCGCTCAAATAGTTAGAGTTTAGTTGATAACCCAATCGGAAATTCAAATCAAACATTGTTCTCTTTTCAGGAACTATAGCAGTCTCTCCGTATAATTTTAGTATGTCAACTGCAATTTCAGCTTGAAGTTGTGCTAATTTTTCAGCTTTACTTTTCTCTGCTTGAACAGTTGTTTTTACTAATACTTGACCTTGAAAATCTTTACGGAATATTTGTTTAAAATTCTCTTCAGTTACTGTTTCATCTTTAGATTTCATTCTTTGATACAGTCTGTCAAAATAATCTTTTGTTAAGAAAGTAAATTCTACATTGCCAATTTTGAAAGAAGATTCAATTTCCAAATTGAACATAGGAAAGTAAAACGTATAATGTTCAATTTTGTCTTTTATAACTTTAATTATGTGTTCATAAATTGAATTTTCAGAGTCATTTTTGTAATGACTAACAATCCAGTCAAATGAATGAGTTTGTATAAAATCTAAAGTTGTAATTCTGCTTATATTCCCAAATGAATAAAGTTTCTCGATAAGTAATTTGAATTGTGGATAATCACTTTCGGTGAATCCAATTTTTTGCTTTTTATCACTTTTGAATATTGAAGTTGTATTACCAATATGGTCAGTACTTCTCTCTACGAAATCTCCAACTATCTTATCCGATATATCAATAACATCTTTTTCTTTATTGGTACCAGTTAATTTTGGTTTTGTTTTCGAAACAATGATAGTTTCGACTGTAAGAAGCTTTGTTAGTTTTTTTGCTTCATTGTTCAGTTTTTCTATCATATTTTCTTTGAAGTAAGAGTTTTTTAGCTTGTGTACAACGGTTTTGTATATGGCTCGTAGCGTGCAAATTAGCGATTGTTTTTCGGTTGATCACAAGCCAAATTTTTAAATTTTACTATTTATCTTTTTACTTGGAAATCGTCAAATTTAAAAATTTGGCGACTTTCCAAATATGCCTTAACTTTGTTTAAGCAACTAATTAGCTATGAGCTATATACGTTGTTAGCAATAGTTATTTTACCATTCAATTGACTCAAAGTCAAAATCTTTATCCTGTTTCGGAATAAATTTAATATCAAAACCAAAATATTTATCAAGAACTAATTTTATTAAATCACGGATAAAACTTGAAGCTTCTTCAATTGACATAATTCTTTTCGGTACAGAATTTTTGCCTTTTCCGTGTCTTGCATTTAATCCGCTTACAGAATAATTATTTGCTGTAGCACCGAAGGCTTTGTAGTCAGATTTTTTAACATAGTTTAATATATTGTCGTCTTTATCTTTTAAAAAATCAGATATTTCATCACTAATTTTATACATATTTACAAGATTCCAACCTGCATTACAATAAAGTAAAATATTACGAATAAGTCCTTCGTCAAAGCCTTGATTAATTAATTCGTTTGATTTAGGTTTTTGGTTTAAGAAATGGTCAATATTTAATAAATCAACATCGCATTTATAATTCTCGTGCACTTTTTCTCCATTTTTAAATAAATTTCCAAGCCATACCGAATTATGTTCTTCAGGGTCGATATTTTTCATTTTTGTATATCCATTTATCAAAGCAACTATAAATGTCGCAATAGCATAAACTTCTTCTGATTTTTCTTTATTTGCAAAATGTATTGAATTCAATAAGAAATTTAGTGGCATTGCATTTGAATCTTCTCCAATCGAAAAATTCCCAGGAATTCTACTTACAGAGTGTAAAAAATTCCCAGATGGTAGGATTTCAAAAGTCCAATAATTATTTAGGCTCATTAAGTTTTTTTTAATTATTGCTAACGGTCTCGTATATGATTTGTTGCGTGTTATAAGCGAGTAAGTTAACAAATAAAAACCGAAATAGAAAA